>JBBNAI010000312.1:0-23764 GCA_037994305.1 Pseudomonas sp.
GCGTGTCGGCCAGCCCCATCACCTCCCGCATGCGCAGCAGCGAAGCCAGCGCACGCGGCTACCAGGCACGCCTGGCAGGGCTGCTCGCCGACCCCGCCGGCCTGGCCGAGCAAAGCGCCACCCAGGAGCGCCTCAGCGTGCAGTTCGAGGAAGCACGCGCCGCGCACTCGGAAATGGCCCGCCTGAAACTGCAAGCGCCCTTCTCCGGGCGCTGGCTGGACGTAAATTCGAACTGGCAGGCAGGCCAATGGGTGGGTAATCGCCATCAGCGGCACACGGGTCAACCAACTGGAGCACGCCATGCTCTCGTCGCGCTTCGGCGGCCCGTTGCCCATCGCCACCCGGGGCGAGGCGCTGACCCCGACCACACCGGTGTTCCATGTGCTGGTGCAACTGGACGAAGCGCCGCCGTCGCTGCGTGAAACCCGTGGCAACCTGCAGATCGATGGTGCCCATCGTAGCCTGCTGGGCGATGGCATGACCCGCCTGCTGGCGGTCCTGCTACGCGAAAGTGGCTTCTAGGCGTACTTGGTCGGAATTGCCGTGGTGAACTTCAGCTCTTCCATGGCGATGAACGAGGAAATGTCAGTGAAATCCAGGCGTGAGATCAGTTGCTTGTACACCGCGTCATAAGCCTGCACATCCGGCACGATCAGGCGCAGCAGGTAGTCGATTTCACCGGTCATGCGGTAGGCCTCGACGATTTCCGGGATGTCCGCGATGGCGCTGCGAAAACTCTCCAGCCAGTCCATCGAGTGACGGGCCGTACGCACCCCGACGAATACCGTGGTCGGCACATTGGCCTTGCGCCGGTCCACCAGCGCCACGCGGCGGCTGATCAGCCCCTCCTCCTCCATCCGTTTGACCCGCCGCCAGCATGCCGAAACCGAAAGCGCAGTGCGCTCCGCCAGGTCGGCAATGGGCATGGCGGCATCCTGCTGCAACAGGTCGAGAAGAGTACGATCACGTTGATCGAGCATGGCAACTCCAAAGGCGATATCGGGCCCGCCAGGGTGTGCAAACGCGCATAAAATCTATGCAATGAAATCTGATTCCGCCTTAATTAATAAAAGCGAAATCACTTTGCATAGTGGGCAGTTAATACGCACAAATTAGCGCAAAATTCGCGCACTCGTCTCGATAAACTGCGCCCTCAAGATCGCTACAACGAGGCAATACCCATGAAAACCATCGGCCTGATTGGCGGCATGAGTTGGGAAAGTACCGCGGTGTATTACCGCGAAATCAACGAACGCATGCGTAAACGCCACGGCGGCCTGGTGTCAGCAGACATCCTGCTGCGCTCCGTCGATTTCAGTCAGATCGTGGCCCAGCAGCAGGCCGGTCGCTGGGATCAGGCCGGTGCAGATCTCGCACAAATCGGCCAGCAGCTGGAAAACGCCGGTGCGGCCTGCGTGCTGATCTGTACCAACACCATGCACAAGGTCGCCGATCAAGTGGCGCAAGCCATCGGCGTACCCCTGCTGCATATCGTCGATGTCACCGGTACCGCATTGCAGCAGGCCGGCATGCGCCGCCCGCTGCTGCTCGCCACCCGCTACACCATGGAACAGGACTTCTATCACGATCGCCTGGCTGCACGATTCGGCATCGAGGCCCTGATACCGGATGAACCCGACCGCACCCTGGTGCATGAGGTGATCTTCAACCAGTTGTGCCAGGGCATCGTCTGTCCCGAGTCGAAGCAGGCCTTCCTCGATGTGATTGCGCGGGGCAAGGCCGCCGGCGCCGATTCGGTGATCCTCGGCTGCACTGAAATCGGACTACTGATCGGCCTGGATGACGGCGAGCTGCCCGTGTTCGATTCGACCTACCTGCATGCCCAGGCCGCGGTGGACTTCTCCGACGCTGGCGTAGCGGCTACCTGACACCTAGGCGCTTGGCCAAGCGGCTGAGGTTGGCCCGATCCAGCCCCAGCTCGCGGGCCGCATCGGCCCATTTCCCCTGGTGACGGGCCAGCGCCTGCTCGATCAGGCTGCGCTGATAGGCATCCACCGCATCACGCAGATCCAGCCCGCCTGCATCCACCGGTGCCATGCTCACAGCCTCTATCGCCGGACTCTCAGCCTGCTCGACCGGCAGATCGATTGCCACCTCATCAATGCTGAGAATCCGCGGCCGTTCGGCATGTCCGGCAAGGGCCTTGAGCGCAGCGCGGCCAATCAGGTGTTCCAGTTCACGCACGTTGCCTGGCCAGGAATACGCCACCAGGGCCTTCTGCGCCTCGCCGCTCAGGCGCAGGCTGCGCAACCCCATGCGTGCACGATTTTCCTCGAGGAAATAACCCGCCAACAGCAATACATCGCGGCCGCGCTCGCGCAGTGGCGGAACCAGCAACGGGTAAACACTCAGACGGTGATACAGATCGGCACGAAAACGCCCTGCACGTACCTCCGCCGCCAGGTCGCGGTTGGTCGCGGCCAGCACCCGCACATCGACATGGTGCTCGCGGTCAGAGCCCACCCGCTGCAGCTGCCCACTCTGCAGCACCCGTAGCAGCTTGGCCTGTACCGCCAGCGGCAGCT
Source organism: Pseudomonas sp. (assembly GCA_037994305.1). Classification (GTDB taxonomy): domain Bacteria; phylum Pseudomonadota; class Gammaproteobacteria; order Pseudomonadales; family Pseudomonadaceae; genus Aquipseudomonas. The sequence continues at coordinate 2,547 of JBBNAI010000312.1, forward strand.
CGCCGACTTCATCGAGAAACAGGCTGCCACCATCGGCCAGCTCGAACTTGCCCTTGCGTTCGCTGACCGCACCGGAGAAGGCGCCGCGCACGTGGCCGAAGAGCTCGCTCTCGACCAGCGTATCCGGCAGCGCCGCACAGTTGAGGCTGACCAACGGCCGCCTGGCTCGAGGTGATGCCGCGTGGATGGCTTCGGCTACCAGCTCCTTGCCGACCCCGGTTTCACCGGTGATCAGCACGGTCAACTGGCTATCGCCGACCAGCTTCACCTCCTCCTGCAGCTTGCGCTGCGCCGCGCTCTGGCCGATCAGCTCGCGGGGTTGTGGGCTGGCCTGACGATACAGCTCGTTCAGCTCGCGCTCATCCTCAACCCGGCGCGCCAGCCCGCTGATGCGCTCGCTGGCCTTGACCGTCGCCGCCGCCAGGCTGGCAAAAGCCTCCAGAGCTGTGAGGTCGATCTGGCCGAAACGGGCCGGGTCGAGCGAGTCCAGGGTCAGCAGCCCCCATAACTGGTCGTCCAGGTACAACGGGCAACCCAGGCAGTCGTGCACCTCGAGATGTCCATGCAGCCCTTCAACCAGGCCATCGTAGGGGTCCGGCAGGTCGCAATCGGTGGCAAAGCGAGTCGGCCCGCGGTTATCCAACAGTGCCTGCAGGCGCGGATGCTCGGCAGCCTTGAAGCGCCGGCCGAGGGTGTCCGGGCTGAGGCCAGCCACGGCCACCGGGCGCAGTACATCGTCGTCGAGTTTCAGCAGCGCCGCCGCATCGCAGGGAAACAGCTCGCGCGAGGCCGCCAGCAAGCGGCTGTAACGCTGTTCATCACTGAGTTCGCGGGACAGGTCAGCGACCAGCGGGAAAAATATCTGCAACAAAGAGTTCGCGGTCATTTCGACTACTTGCGGTTAATTTGACTCATTAATCCTGCAGTCAAATAGACACACCAAAATCTTATCTACTTGATAAATAAGCAAATTAAAACTGGCATGGATTCTGACTGTACAAAGCGTGACTTAAAGCTAGCACGCCACGGGCAACTGCGGCCAACGCCTCCTAGCCATCGCTTACCAAGGAGTTATTCCATGCTGTCGAACCACCACCGCACCCTCGTCAAAGCCACCGTGCCCCTGCTGGAAAGCGGCGGCGAAGCGCTGACTCGCCACTTCTACGAATTGATGTTGAGCGAGTACCCCGAGGTGCGCCCGTTGTTCAACCAGGCCAATCAGGCCAGTGGCGAACAGCAGCGCGCCCTGGCCAATGGCGTGCTGATGTATGCGCGGCATATCGACAAGCTGGAGGAACTGGGCGAGCTGGTTGGACGCATCGTCAACAAACACATCTCGCTGCAGATTCTGCCGGAGCACTACCCGATCGTCGGCACCTGCCTGCTGCGGGCCATCCGCGAGGTACTCGGTGCCGACCTCGCCACCGATGAAGTGATCGAAGCCTGGGCCGCCGCCTACGGCCAACTGGCAGAAATCCTCATCGGGGCCGAAGAACAGCGCTACGCAGCCAACGAAACCGCCGATGGCGGCTGGCGTGGTGCCCGCGACTTCCGCGTGGTGCGCAAGGTGGTGGAAAGCGCCGAGATCACCTCGTTCTACTTCGCGCCAGTCGATGGCCGCGCCGTACTGGCCCACCAGCCCGGGCAATACATCGGCATGCGCCTGACCGTCGACGGCGAAGACGTGCGTCGCAACTACTCGCTGTCGGCCGGTGCCAATGGTCGCGAGTACCGCATCAGCGTCAAACGTGAGCTCGGCGGCCGGGTCTCCACCTACCTGCATGATCAGGTTCAGGTCGGTTCGGTGCTGGAGCTGTTCCCGCCGGCCGGCGACTTTGTCCTGCGCGAATCGAGCAAGCCTCTGGCGCTGATCACGGCGGGCGTCGGCATCACCCCGGCGCTGGCCATGCTGGAAAGTGCGCGCGACGCGGGGCGCCCGGTCCACTTCATCCACTGCGCCCGCGACGCTGCCGTACATGCCTTCCGCGGCTGGATCGAAGCACAGAGCGACGCCCATCCGCATGTGCAGCACTACTTCTGCTACAGCGAGCCGCAGCTCGACGACCACGCCCACGCGGCCGGTTTCCTGACCCGCGAGCTGTTGGCCGAATGGCTACCGGTACAGCGTGACCTGGACGCGTACTTCCTTGGACCCAAGCCGTTCATGGCCCAGGTCAAGAAACACCTGCGCGAGCTGGGCGTACCGCAGGAGCAGAGCCACTACGAGTTCTTCGGCCCAGCCAGCGCGCTGGAAGCCTGATATCACAGCCATTTAACCGGGAGCACGCCATCATGATCGAGCACATCTGCCAACCGCGTAATCTGCTTCGCCTGTCCAGCCTGGTCCTGAGTATCGGCCTGGCCATGCTGCTTGCCGGCATCGTGCTGGCGTATGGGCTCGATCTGCACCTGAGTATCATCGAGTTGGTCGGTGCTCACGCACTGACCATCATCGGCCCGACGCTGCTGAAGATCGGCTATGTGCTGCGCCTGATCGCTGCCTATCGGCTGAGCCAGGACGCAACCACGGAGTTTGCCCATGCGGCTTTCTGAACCTGGCCGAGGCCTGGCAATCAGGCCCCTCTGGCGCCTGGGCTTTCGCCCCTTCTTTCTCGCAGGTAGCGCGTTTGCCGTGCTCGCCATCGCCTTATGGGCCGTATTGCTGAACGGCGGGCTGGCCGCCTGGCAACCCACGGGCGGAAGTCTGGCCTGGCACCGCCATGAGATGCCCTTCGGCTTCGGCGCGGCGATCATTGCAGGCTTTCTGCTCACGGCGGTACAGAACTGGACCGGGCGCCCCGGGCTCAGTGGTCAGCCGCTGGCGCTGCTGTTTCTGCTCTGGCTCGGCGCGCGCCTGACCTGGCTGCTGCCGGTGCCCTTAGCCCTATTGATCGCCGCGCAACTGGCCTTCCTGCCAGCCCTGGCGGTCATTCTTGGCGTGCAACTGCATGCCGTGCGCCAGCGCCACAACTACCCGATTGTCCTGGTACTGACGCTGATGACCTTGTGCCAGGCGCAGGCTTTATATGGCCTGGCACTCGGCGACGACGAACTGCAGCGGCGTGGCGTGCTGGCTGCGTTATGGCTGGTGGCGGCGCTGATCGGCATCATCGGTGGACGTGTCATCCCCTTCTTCACCCAGCGCGGCCTGGGCCTGAGTCAACCCGCCAGAAGCAGCCCGATGCTAGACAAGCTGGGACTCGCCTGCGCGCTGCTGATCGCGGGGTTGACCGCCGCCGGCTGCAATCAGCTCCGCATTCCAGGGCTAGCACCGCTGTTTCTGTTGCTGGTGGCATTGCATGGCCTGCGCCTCTGGCGCTGGTACCAACGGGGAATCTGGCGCGTGCCACTGCTGTGGTCGCTGCACCTGGCCTATGCCTGGCTGGCATTGGCGGCCGTGGGCATGGCCGCCTGGCACCTGGGCCTGTTGGAGCAGCCCAGCCTGGCCACCCACGCGCTGGCTGTGGGTGGCATGGGCGGATTGATCCTGGCGATGCTCGCCAGAGTCAGCCTGGGCCACACCGGTCGCCCACTGCAACCGCCGATGGCGATCACCTGGGCCTTCGCTGCGCTGCATCTCGGCGCGCTCAGCCGCGTGCTGCTGGTGCCTTTCCTGTCCGCCGGTTTGTGGCTGGCCGCGCTGGCCTGGATCGCCGCGTTCCTGCTGTTCCTGCGTCATTACGCACCCATGTTGTGCCAACCCCGCCCGGATGGTCAGCCCGGCTGATCGCTACAGATCAACCGCCTAACGACGGTCACGCCAGACGGTCTGCACGTTGAGGAATTCGCGCAGGCCGAAGTGCGACAGCTCGCGACCATAGCCGCTCTTCTTCACGCCACCGATCGGCACACGCGGGTCGGACGCGGCATAGCCATTGATGAACACCGCGCCGCTGACGATCCGCCGCGCCAGCGTCATCGCGTTGTCGGTATCGCGGCTCCACAGGCTGCCGCCCAGACCGAACTCACTGTCATTGGCCAGTTCGATGGCATGCTCGGCGTCGCGCGCGATGATCAGCGAGGCAACGGGACCGAAGATTTCCTCGCAAAAGCAGGTCATGCCTGGCTGTACGTCGCCCAGCACGGTCGGGGCGTAGTAGTTACCAGGGCCTTCCAGGGGATGACCACCGAGCAGCAGGCTGGCGCCCTCCTCCAGACTTGCACGGACCTGGCCATCCAGCTCGTCACGCAGGTCGGCGCGGGCCATGGGGCCGAGGTAGGTGCTTTCATCCTGCGGGTCACCGATTTTCAACGCACTCACCGCGGCGACAAAGCGCTGGGTGAAAGCCTCGGCAATCGGCGCCTCGAGAATGATCCGTTTGGCGGCAATGCAGATCTGCCCGTTGTTCTGGAAACGGCCGACAACAGCAGCCTTGACCGCTTCATCAAGGTCGGCATCGGCCAACACGATAAAGGGGTCGGAGCCACCCAGCTCCAGCACACACTTCTTCAGCGCCGCGCCAGCCTGGGCGGCAATGGCGGCGCCGGCACCGACACTACCGGTCACGGCCACAGCCGCGATGCGCGGGTCGGCGATGCTGCGCGAAACCAGTTCAGGCGTCACGTTGATCAGTTCGAACACGCCAGCCGGCAGGCCGCTCTCGCGCCAGATGCGGGTCAACAGCGTGGCGCTGCCCATGACATTGGGCGCGTGCTTGAGCAGGTAACTGTTGCCACCGAGGAGGATCGGCACCGCGCCGCGCATCACCTGCCAAAACGGGAAGTTCCAGGGCATCACGGCCAACACCGGGCCCAACGGCAGGTAGGCGACCCGCGCGCGGTCGTGCTCTACCTGGGTGCTTTCCTCGGCCAGCATCGCCGGGCCATGCTCGGCGTACCAGTCACACAGCGCCGCGCACTTGGCGACTTCGGCACGCGCCTGGCTGATTGGCATGCCCATCTCGGCACAACTGGTGCGCGCCAGGGCTTCCGCGTTATCGCGCAGTGCGCCGGCCATGCTGCGCAGCGCTGCGACCCGGCGCGTCAGGGGAGCAACACGCCAGGCCCGGAAACCGTCATGCACGGCCTGCAGGCTGGCTTCCAGGGCAATACCGTCCTGGAAGGGATAGCGGGCGATCTCTTCGCCCGTGCTGGGGTTACGTGAAATGGCGGCGGTCTGGCTCATGGTGTCCTCGCAAGCAGTGGGCCTGGGTTGTCGTGGACACAAACTAAGCTGGCGTATGTTTCTCGTAAAATGAATAATTAAGAACAATTCATTCTCTGGAAAAGAAAATGGAACTGGCTCAACTGGAAATATTCCGCGCCGTGGCGCAGACCGGCAGCATCACCCAGGCCGCCGAGCGCCTGCACCGCGTACCGTCCAACCTGACCACGCGGATCAAGCAACTGGAAGCCGAACTCGGCACCGAACTGTTTATCCGCGAGAAATTACGCCTGCGTCTGTCGGCCACCGGCGTGGCCTTTCTCGACTATGCCCAGCGCATCCTCGAGCTGACCGCCGAAGCCCGCGAAGTCGCCAGTGGCCAGGAGCCACAAGGGCGATTCGTCCTGGGCTCGATGGACAGCACCGCCGCGGTGCGCATCCCGACGCTGCTGGCGCGTTATCACCAGCATCACCCCAAGGTGCAGCTGGAACTATCGACCGGCCCCTCAGGGGAGATGATCGATGGCGTGCTCTCAGGGCGCTTCAGCGCGGCTTTTGCCGATGGTCCGCTGAATCACCCGCAACTGGAAGGTGTACCGGCATTCGAGGAGGAGCTGGTGCTGATGACCGGCAGCACTCATACGCAGGTACGCGATGCCCGTGATGTAGCCGGCGCAACGCTGTTCGCCTTCCGCGATACCTGCTCCTACCGGCGCCGCTTCGAACACTGGTTCGCCGCCAGCCAGACGCTGCCGGGCAAAATCGTCGAGATGGAGTCCTACCACGGCATGCTTGCCTGCGTGGCCGCCGGCGCCGGGGTGGCATTGATTCCGCGGATGATGTTCGACAGCCTCAGCGGCCGGCACAACGTGCAGGCCCATGCGCTCAATCCGGAACACAGCCAGGCGGTGACCTGGCTGATGTGGCGGCGTGGCACCAATACGCCGGCGCTGCGGGCCTTTATCGAGTTGCTGGAAGGCCCTTCGCAGGCTAGCGCCTAGGCGAACTCCTCGTCGTTCTCGCCGGCTTCCTGGGGCATGTTGTCCCAGATCAGCCGGGGGTCGAAGGTCACGGCCGCAAGCATGGTCAGGATCACCACCAGGCAAAAAGCGGCAGCTCCCGGCCCGGCCTCGATACTGGCCAGGTTGCCGAAGTTGACCAGCGCCACAAGGATGGCGATGACGAAGATATCGAGCATCGACCAACGCCCGATCCACTCGATGAAGCGGTACATCAGGATGCGCTGTTTGGCGGACAGGCTCTGGTGGCGCTGGACCGAATAGAGCAAGGAGGCAATGCCGATCAGCTTGAAGGTCGGCACCAGGATGCTGGCGACAAAGACCACCAGGGCAATCGGCAGCATGTCCGCGTGGATCAGTTCGACCACCCCTTCCATGATGGTTGCCGGTAGACCATTACCGAGAAAGTTCACCGTCATGATCGGCAGCAGGTTGGCCGGGATGTAGAGAACAGCAGCGGTGATCAGCAACGCCCAGGTACGTACCAGGCTGTTCGGCCGACGCGCATGCAGGTGCGCACCACAACGGGCGCAGTGCTGCTCCTCGCCTTCGAGCTGGTACTCCAGCTTGTGACATTCACCGCAGACCAGAATACCGGCATCAAGTGCGCGCATGGCCGCTCTCCTCCTCACTCAAGGCGTCCCAGACCTGGTGCGGGGACATCGTCACTTCCAGCCAGATCTGCGCGAGCATCAGCGCCACGAAACAGGCCAGGCCGATGCCCAGGTGCAATTCGGCCATGCCACTCAGTTTGACGATGGAAACCAGGATGCCAAACAGGTACACCTCGAGCATCCCCCACTCCCGCAGGTGGTGATAAACCCGGTACAACTGCCCGCCCAGCGGGCGCAGACTGGCATGGGGCATGCTCAGCAACACCAGCAGCTGGCACAGCAGCTTGAGCAGCGGAACCAGCATGCTGCACAGGAACACCACCAGCGCCACGCCCTTCATGTCCGAGTGATACAGCCCGATCACGCCACTCCACACCGTATCCACGGCATTCTGCCCGAGCAGGTTGAGGCTGATGATCGGCAGGAAGTTGGCAGGAACGAACAACAGCAAGGCGGTTAACACCAGTGCCAGTGAGCGCCGACGCATCTGCGAGCGGTGCACCACCAGTTCATAGCCACAGCGCGGGCAGCTGGCTTTTTCTTCCTCGCCGAGCTCTGGGTGGTGCATCAGCAGGTCGCATTCGTGGCAAGCGATCAGCTTGTCCAGCGGCGGTAGCGGCTGGCCATCGACGATCATCCGGCCTGCCAGACCTTCCTCACTCATTAAAAGACTCCATATGGGCCGAGCGCGACAACAGATTGCACAGTCAATGCGAGGAAAAACCCATGACTAGTCGGAGATAGTACCGCGGCCCGCATGCGTAGGGGCAAAGAGAAGCGACCGCTCCGGCTATGGCCGGAGCAGTCGCACAGCGCGTCACAGAACCAGGATGCTTTGTGCCAATTGCATGTCACTCGCCTGGCCAACCGGGTAGGTCGCGCGAACATGACGCAGCGCAGCCTCCAGATGGACTCCTCGTACGCTGCCCTGACTGGCCACGAAACTGGCCGCATCATCACGCGCCTGGAGCACGATCTTGTCGTCCTTGAAGGACGACGAGGAGATGTCCGACGTCCCTTCGGTAGCCCCGACAAGCGCATCGGTAGTCACCACAAAGCTGGTCGCCTGGGCCAGCCCGCTCAGCCCCAGCAGAGCAGCGCATACATATAGTTGGAGTCGCATGTTGTCACCTTCTAGGTAGTTGGGAGATCCCTGCAAAAGGATAGCGGGTGTGCCGTGGCGCTGCGTGATCTTTGCTTGAGCGCTTCAGTCGCGATCGAGCAGGTGAAAACGCGGCAGCCCCAGGTGCCAATGGATCGCAGCCAGGCGGATCAGCAGCACGGTGAGCATCGCCACGCCGGTATCCAGCCAGTGCGGCGTTTGCAGTTCGCGCATGGCAATGAACACCACCGAGCCGGCGATACAGGCCGTGGCATAGATTTCCTTCTGGAAGATCAGCGGGATTTCGTTGCAGATCACATCACGCATCACCCCGCCGGCCACCCCGGTCATCACCCCCATGATGATCGCCGTGCTGTACGGCACGTTGTGCTGCAGGGCGACTTCGCTACCGATCACCGTGAATACCGCCAGGCCGAAGGCATCAGCGATCAGCAGGCCACGCTCGTGGATCGGTTGGGTCATGCGCACCCAGAGCACGGTACCCACGGCAGCCAGCGAAGCGACCACAATGTAGGTATCGTTACGGATCCAGCTCACCGGATGGTTGTCCAGAATCAGGTCACGCAAGGTCCCGCCGCCCAGCGCGGTGATGATCGCGATCACCAGCACGCCGAACAGGTCCATGGACTTGCGCCCGGCCATCAGCGCGCCGGTGATGGCAAAAACTGCAACGCCAAACAGGTCGGCAAGGTAGAAAATCTGGTGCATGGCGCCTTCAGCTAGCGACGGGGGCGCGCATGGTAACAAACTCCTCTGCGGCCGTTGGGTGGATGCCCAGTGTCTCGTCGAACAGCTGTTTGGTGGCACCGGCCTTGAGCGCCACGGCCAGCCCCTGGATGATCTCGCCGGACTCCGGGCCGACCATATGGCAGCCCAGCACCTTGTCGGTCTGGCCATCCACCACCAACTTCATCAGCGTGCGTTCCTGGCAATCGCTGAGGCTCAGTTTCATTGGCCGGAAGCGGCTTTCGAATACTTTTACGGCATAACCATCGGCCCGCGCCTGCTCTTCGGTAAGACCAACAGTCGCGATATTGGGCAGACTGAAAACCGCCGTCGGTATCAGGTTGTAATCGACCTTGCGGTATTCCTCCGGGCGATACAGACGTCGGGCCACGGCCATGCCTTCGGCCAGGGCTACAGGCGTCAGCTGCACGCGCCCGATTACATCGCCGATGGCGAGAATGGATGGCTCGTTGCTTTCGTAGTTGTCGTCGACCTTAATGAACCCACGCTCGTCGAGTTCGACCTGGGTGTTTTCCAGGCCCAGGTCATCCAGCATCGGGCGACGGCCCGTGGCGTAGAACACACAATCGGTAGGTAGCTGGCGACCATCCTTGAGCGTCGCCAGCAGGCTGCCATCGGCTTGTTGGTCGATACGTGCAATGTCGGCCTGGAACTGCAAGTCCATGCCCTTCTTGCTCAACTCATCCTTGAGGTGCTGGCGCACCGCTCCATCGAACCCGCGCAGGAACAGTTCGCCACGGTAGAGCAAGGACGTCTGTGCCCCCAGGCCATGGAAGATCGAGGCAAACTCGACGGCGATATAACCACCACCGACCACCAGCACACGCTTGGGCAACTGTTTGAGGAAAAAAGCCTCGTTTGAGCTGACGGCCAGCTCCTTGCCGGGAATATCCGGAACCTGCGGCCAGCCGCCGGTTGCAACCAGAATGCGTTCGGCACTATGCCGCTGGCCATTGATCTCGACGGTATGCGCATCCAGCAAGCGCGCATGTCCTTCAATCAGCGTGACGCCGCTGTTGACCAACAGGTTGCGGTAAATGCCGTTGAGGCGCTCGATCTCACGGTTCTTGTTGGCGATCAGGGTCGGCCAGTCGAACGTTGCCTCGGCGCCACTCCAGCCAAAGCTCTGCGCCTGCTCGAAGTCTTCACCGAAGTGGGCGCCGTAGACCAGCAGCTTCTTCGGTACGCAGCCGACGTTGACGCAGGTGCCACCCAAGTAGCGGCTTTCCGCCACAGCCACGCGGGCACCAAAACCAGCGGCGAAACGCGCCGCACGCACGCCGCCGGAGCCGGCGCCGATGACGAACAGGTCGAAGTCGTAGGACATGGGTTGTGGTCTCCTCAGTTGCCTGCCAGCATAACCCATAGCCTCTCTGGTTCAGCCGAAAAGCGCGACACAGGAGCCTCGCCGATGCCCACCACTCTCACCCATCTGGCTCTCCACGTTCCCGACCTGCAGGCCTGTATCGATTTCTACCAGCACTTCTGCGGCATGCGAGTAATCCATGAGCGCGCCGGCAAAGGCTCGAAGATTGTATGGATGGCCGAGCCGGGCAAGGAACATCAGTTCATCTTCGTGATCATGCCCGGTGGGGCCGACCGCCAGCTCGCCGCGGACGATTACAGCCATTTCGGGTTTGCCGTGGACAGCCGCGAACAGGTCGAAGCAATCGCCCAGCAGGCAGAACTGGCCGGTTACCTGATCTGGCCACCACGGGACGAGCCCTACCCCGTGGGCTACTACTGTGGTCTGCGCGATCCAGCCGGTAACTACGTCGAATTCAGCTATGGCCAGCCACTCGGCCCTGGCTCGGAGGCAATGCCCATCCCCTGAACCGATTGGCCTGAAACACAAAAGCCACCCGTAGGTGGCTTTTGTTCGACGGTGCAGGCTTTAGTCAGTAAGCCTTGCCAGTCTTGTACAGGTTCTCGAAGCAGAAGTTGGTCGCCTCGATGTAACCTTCGGCGCCGCCGCAGTCGAAACGCTTGCCCTTGAACTTGTAGGCAATCACGCATCCATCCTGCGCCTGCTTCATCAGCGCGTCGGTGATCTGGATTTCGCCACCCTTGCCAGGTTCGGTCTTCTCGATCAGGTCGAAGATATCCGGAGTGAGGATGTAACGGCCGATGATCGCCAGGTTGGAGGGGGCATCTTCCGGTTTCGGCTTCTCAACCATAGTGTTCACGCGATAGATGTCGTCGCGGATCATCTCACCGGAAATCACACCGTATTTCGAAGTTTCTTCCGGCGGCACTTCCTGAATGGCGACGATGGAACAGCGGAACTGGTTATACAGCTTGACCATCTGCTGCAGCACACCATCACCCTCGAGGTTGAAGCACAGGTCATCCGCCAGCACCACAGCGAACGGCTCGTCACCGATCAGTGGGCGACCACAGAGGATGGCGTGGCCCAGACCCTTCATTTCAACCTGACGGGTGTAGGAGAACGAGCACTCGTCGATCAGACGGCGAATGCCGACCAGGTATTTTTCCTTGTCGGTTCCCTGGATCTGATGCTCCAGCTCGTAGCTGATGTCGAAATGGTCTTCCAGGGCGCGTTTGCCACGACCGGTGACCATGGCAATTTCGGACAGGCCCGCTTCCAGTGCTTCTTCGACGCCGTACTGAATCAGTGGTTTGTTCACCACTGGCAGCATTTCCTTGGGCATGGCCTTGGTGGCCGGCAGGAAGCGAGTGCCGTAACCGGCGGCCGGGAACAGACATTTCTTGATCATGGGTATCCTTGGTGCTGCGGGGGATAAATGCGGCGCAGTCTAATCAGGCGGCGCTAGCCTTACAATGCCCAGCCAGCGGTCTGCCGATGCCTCTATAGAGGAAGCCCAAGCCGGCGAGTTCCGTCGCATCATAAATGTTGCGCCCGTCGAATATTACAGGCATCCGCATCAGGCCGCGAATCCGCGGAAAATCCGGCTGGCGAAACTGTTTCCACTCGGTCACCAGCACCAGGGCATCAGCACTTTCTGCGGCCGCATAAGGGGACTCCGTGAGCTGCAACTGGCCACTGTCCAATGCTTCCGCATAACGCCCCCGCATACCGCTACATGCCACTGGATCGCAGGCTTGCACTCTGGCCCCGGCGGCCAGCAAAGCATCCAGCAATACCAGGCTGGGCGCTTCGCGCAGATCATCCGTCCCCGGCTTGAATGCCAACCCCCATATCCCGACAACACGTCCCTGCAGATGACCGTTGAAATGCTCGCGTATGGACTGGAACAGCAGGGTTTTCTGCAGCGCATTACGCGCCTCCACCGCCCGCAAGATGCCCGGCTCGAATCCTTCCAGCTCGGCGCTGCGGATCAGCGCCCGCACATCTTTGGGAAAACAGGAGCCTCCATAACCACAACCGGCATAGATGAAATGAGTTCCGATGCGCTTGTCGCTGCCAATACCACGTCGCACATCCTCGATATCCACATCCAGCCGAGCGCACAGGCCAGCCATCTCGTTCATAAAAGAGATACGCGTCGCCAGGAAAGCGTTAGCTGCGTATTTGCTGAACTCGGCAGCCCGCACACCCATGCACAACACACGCTCATGATTGCGCAGAAACGGAGCGTACAAGCGGCGTAGTTGCTCCGCGCTCTGCTCATCATCGCACCCCAGTATCACCCGATCCGGGCGCATGAAATCTTCGACAGCGGAGCCTTCCTTGAGGAACTCCGGGTTGCTTGCGACGCGCACCCGAAAATTCATCCCCCGGCTTGCCAGCCGCCGATTGATGCGCTGCCCCACGCGATCGGCCGTACCAACCGGAACGGTTGACTTGTCGACCACCAGGCACGGCTGCTGCAGCGCCTCACCGAGCTCATCGGCCACTGCCAGTACATGAGACAGATCGGCTGAGCCATCTTCCCCGGTAGGCGTGCCAACTGCGATTAAAGCAATTACGGCATTACGCACCCCCTCCTCCATACCAGCAGTGAAACTGAGCTGACCGCTAGCCAGGTGGGCACGTAGCAAGGCCTCCAGCCCAGGTTCGTAGATTGGCACCTGGCCACGCGCCAACTTGCCCAGTCGCACGGGATCACGCTCGACACAAACCACCCGATTGCCCATTTCGGCAAAACAGCAGGCCGTTACCAACCCCACATACCCAGCACCGATTACGCACAATTTCATTGCTCGCCCTCCTCCATTTGTCGCGATTGCAACCCATGGCGGTGGCGAAGGAATGACGTTAGGACGTCAGTCTGATGACAAGGGGGAAGCAGTTGCAGTTTTTTCAGGCAACAAAAAACCCGGCCTAGGCCGGGTTTCTTGTGAAGCGACAGGCCAAATTACTTGGCTTGGGCTTCTACTTCAGCTTCTACGCGACGGTTAACAGCGCGGCCAGCTTCGGTAGCGTTGTCCGCAACCGGGCGGGATTCGCCGTAACCAACCGAGTTAACGCGCTCGCTACCTACACCGTACTGGTCAACCAGAACTTCACGAACGGCGTTAGCACGACGCTCGGACAGTTTCTGGTTGTAGGCGTCAGTGCCGACGGAGTCGGTGTGGCCTTCAACAGTGGTGCTGGTCGACGGGTACTGGTTCATGAAGTCAGCCAGGTTTTTGATGTCGCCGTAGCTTTCTTCTTTGACCTTGGACTTGTCGAAGTCGAATTTCACGTCCAGTTCAACGCGAACAACTTCTGCTACAGCCGGGCAGCCATCAGCATCAACGGTAACGTTGGCCGGGGTGTCCGGGCACTTGTCAACGTTGTCGCAAACGCCGTCGTTGTCGCTGTCGCTGCAAACTTCAGCAACAGGCTCGGCAGCCGGAGCCGGCTTGGAGCCGCCACCGAAGTTCAGGCCGATACCAACGCTCGGGGCCCACTCGGTGTTGCCCTGGTCGATGTTGTACTGAGCTTCAACGCCAGCGCGGGCGTAGAAGTTCTCGGTGAAGTACAGCTTGGCACCGCCGCCCAGGTTGGCGAAGGTGGAGCGGTCACGGCTGTTGGAGCCACTCTGATCAATGCTCTGATCAGAGAAACCAGCCGAAACGTACGGACGCAGGGTGTCGCCCGGAGCGTTGAAGTGGTACAGAGCATCCAGAGCGGTGTTGGCGCCCTTAACGTCACTACCACCGTTAGTGTTGGTGTTGTGTACTTCGTCGTAAGCCAGACGCAGTTCCACATCATCAGTCAGGAAATAGCCAACGGAGCCACCGTAGAGGTCGCCGTCGTCGCCATCGAAGTCGCGAACGGTATCGAACATTTGCTTCTTGGCGAAGCCTTCGACTTCGACCGCACCTTGACCTTGGGCCAGAGCGTTCAGCGAAGTGGCAGCTACCAGAGAGCCGATGACAACGCCAAAAGTATTTTTCAGTTTCATCCGTAAAATCCCCATCATTGATGACTATGAGTTATCCCACAGTTGTCCTGAGAATAACCTAGCGGCAAGTCTAACAAACTACGCACCGCCATGCCTGTGATATTTCGTCGCAAATTAAGTTTCGCCAACTCCGGCAAATTTTTCGCGCAAGCGATCAAGAGCACGCTTGTAACGCATTTTCGTTGCACTGAGTCCCATATGCATGATGTCTGCGATTTCCTGAAACTCCAGCTCCGCCACGAAGCGCAGCACGAGAATCTCCCGATCAATCGGATTGACGTGGATCAACCAACGGTCCAGCCCACCACGCTCTTCGGGTTTTGGCGTCTTTTCTTCTGACGCCTCTTCCAGTGGATCCAGACTTAGCGCATCGAGTAATCGCCGTTTACGACGCTCTTTACGATATTGGGTAATGCATTCGTTATAAGTGATGCTATATAGCCATGTTTTGAACTTCGACTTGCCCTCGAAGTTCTTCAGGCCATAAAGCACCTTGAGCATCACCTCTTGGCAAACATCGTCGGCATCGCGCTCGTTGCCCAGATAGCGGGCACAGACATTGAACAGCGTGCGCTGGTAACGGCGCATCAGCTCTTCGTAGGCACGAGTCACGTGAAAGAGTTCGACATGCGCACGCTGGACCAGCTCTTCATCGGAGAGCTCGCGAGGGTCGTAACGCGTGGGAAGCGATTGGGCTTTGTTCAAAACGGGTCGTGCCGACAGTCAGGTCAAATGGCGGCCACCGCCCACACAAGGGCGTCGCCTGTGGCCGCATACATTAGCAGGGATTGGACGCTTAGCGGCTGCTGACGCGCTGCTCAAGCAAGGTACGGTTGGCTACCGACACCAGCTCTCCGTCTTCGGTCAGAATGATGGTTTTGACCGTGCCGATCTCCTCGATCTGGCCTTCGACCTCCCCCACCTTCACTTGTTGCCCGACATCATAGAGTTCGCGCACATAAATACCGGCAAGTATCTGCCCGGCTATCTCGCGACTGCCCAGCCCCAATGCCAGCGCGACTGCCAGGCCAATGGAAATCAGCACGATGGCAATCACGTTGTTGAGCAGATCGGTCTTCACTTCCAGCTGACCGATAGCCACCGAGATACTGATGATGATCACCAGCCCCTGAGCGATACGGCCAAGGCCATGGGCGTAATCCAACCCCACGCCTTCCGCGGCGCCACGCACGATGCCACTGAGCAGCTGCGCCAGCAGCACGCCAGCCAACAGGATTGCTGCCGCGCCCAGCACTTTCGGCAGGTAGAGCGCCAACACATCAAGAGTCGCGGATACGCGATCAAGGCCCAGGGATTCAGCCGCTGAAACCAGGAAGATCAGCAGAACGAACCAGTAGACGACCTTGCCGATCAGGGTCGACACCGGCACCTGGATGCCTACGCGCGCCAGCATCTTGGTCAGGCCAGTTCCCGCCATCAGGCGATCCAGACCAACTTTGGCCAGCAGTTTCGACAGCAGGGTATCGAGTAGCTTGGCCACCACGAAACCCAGCAGGACCACCACCAGCGAGCCGAACAGGCGTGGAATGAACGCCCCGATTGGTGTCCAGACCGTTTCCATGGCTTTTACGAGACTTTGAGTCCAGGGGTCGAATTCCATCTTCAATCAGCCTTGTCTACGAAGCGTGAGGTTGCAGTGCGGCGGGAAACCGGAGCCGTGTGCGCAGACCCATTGTTCAGGGCGATCATCAGTGCCTCGGCCCAGTGGCCTAGCAGGCTGAACAGATCGCCGGCACCAACCTGGCGGTTGGCCGTCTTGAGCACGCGCCCCAGCGTAGCCCCGTCATCGTGGTCCGATGAGGAGGTTTTCAACAGGTCCCGCAGGGATTCTTCAAACGGATCGTGCATGCGCACCTCGCATGGATATGAGGCCTAGACGTGGTCTCTGCCTACCGGGTCACATCAGAGCCAGCGCAAACGGCGAAATAGCCACCACTGGAAACACGCCACCGCACCCAGCAAGACGCAGGCGAGTAGGAATCCATGGCCATACTCTGCGCCTGGCATGCCGCCGAGGTTGATGCCAAGCAGGCCGGTAATAAAGCTCATCGGCATGAAAAATCCGGTGATGATACCGAGCCGATACATGGTGCGATTCATCTTCTCGCTCATGCGTCGGTGTTCGGCCTCAAGCACCAGACCAACCCGCTCGCGCACCAGCTCCAGCTCCTCGAGATAGCGAATCAGCCGATTGCTCAGTTCATTCCAGTAGTCGGTATCGTCCTTGGCGAACCAGGCGAACTCATTGCGCGCCAACTGACTGTAGATTTCCCGCTGCGGCGCAAGGAAGCGCCGCAGATTGGCCGCACGCAGACGCACATGCAGCATCAATCCATGGTTGGGCATGTAGCGTTCATCGCTGTCGAGCCGCTCTTCCTGCTCGTCCAACTGCTCGGACAAGCCCTCAATCACCGCATCGACGCGGTCAGCCAGGTAATGGGCAAGCTGCAGGATCAGCTCAGCCGAGTTCTTCGGCCCGTAGCCCTTCTCCAGCTGCGCGATGATTTCCTCGGTTGCCCGCAAGGGCCGCAAACGCAGGGAAATGACCCGCCGTGGATCGGCGAAGATGCGCGCCGAGACCATGTCTTCCGGCTCGGCCCCAGGATTGAGGTTGACTCCACGCAGGAACAGCAACAGCGCATCGCCTGGCAACTGCAGCTGGCGCGGTCGGGTATTCTCTTCCAACAACAGGTCGCAAGCGAACTCGCTGATACCACTCTGCTCGCGCAGCCAGCGCTGGGTCAGCGGATGGCTGCGATCCCAGTGCAGCCACAGGCTTTCCGTACTCTGCAACTGCAAGCCGTCCAGCGCCTCGCGGGAAATACCGCGGGCTCCGCCCTGGCCGTCGAGGACAAAGGCATGCACCAGCCCCCAGTCGAGATTGTCTTGCTCTGGCATCCTTTGCTTCACCCGACCACGGACACGCACAGCGGCGCGCCTAGAGGGCTCACTCCGGCATCTTCAGTGGTTCAGGGGAAACGATGACGCCATTGTTGTCGGCGTAAACATAGTGGCCTGGGTGGAAGGTCACGCCAGCGAATGTCACCACGACATTAAGGTCGCCGATACCGCGTTTGTCAGTTTTCATCGGGTGGCTGGCCAGGGCCTGCACACCGAGGTCGGTCTGCGCCAGAACATCGACATCGCGCACGCAGCCGTAGATGACCATGCCTTCCCAGCCATTCTTCGCAGCCTTCTCGGCAATCATGTCGCCCAGCAGCGCACGACGCAGCGAGCCACCGCCGTCGACTACCAGTACTTTGCCTTTGCCCGGCAGATCGGCCTGGGACTTCACCAGGGAATTGTCCTCATGGCACTTGATGGTGACGATCTCGCCACCAAAAGAGTCGCGCCCACCAAAGTTGGCGAACATCGGCTCGAGTACCTGCACCAGCTCCGGGTAGGCGTCACACAGATCGGGGGTGATGTATTGCATGGGGAAACTCCTGTTAATGAATACGTCAGAGATCGAGGCCGATACGGTCGCCGTCATAGGCCAGTTTGAACAGACTGAGGTTACCGCAGGAGGCATTCAGCGACTGGCCGCTGAACAGGTCGAATTCCGCGCCGTGCCGCGAACAGCGCAGCACCCTACCGACGACCGTAGCCTGGTGCAAGGGCGCGCCCTGATGGGGGCAGCGGTTCTCCAGCAACACGGGCTGGCGATCCACCACCAGCAGCAACAGGCTACGCCCGTCTACCTGAAAGCACTGGCGGTACCCTTCGTCGAGATTGATCAAGCGCTCAAGCGCAATGAACATGACGTCATCCTTGCGCCGGGAATGACCGGCCGACCTGAATGCGTCACATCTTAGCCGCATGCCTGAGCGCTTGTAACCTCAGTCGTGCGCCAACCCATCTGGCAAACGACCTTCCTGCAGCCAGTGCTCCACCAGCGGCCAAACCTCGCGCTGGGCCTCACGGCTGATCAGCATTTCGACATGACCGTAATCACTGGAAAAACCCTTGTCCTTGGCCAGGCACAGGTAACTGTGTGGCGCAGCAACAAACTGATCCGCCAGTTTGCGACAGGCCCAGGCCGGGTCTTGCGTATCGCCCGCGGCGGTCACCGCCAGCAGTGGCACCTGGACGTCGGCCAAACCGGCCCACCAGTTGCGCTCGCTGTCGCCGAAGCGGCCAAACAGGCGATGCCAGCGCAAGCTCTCAAGAGCCAGACCAATCGGCTCATCCTCCGGACCGCGCTTGAGGCGCGAGCCGGAGATATGGTGAAAGCCCTTGAGCAACAAGCGACTGCTCCACTCCACCGGCGGCACCTTGAGTGGCCAGTAGATACGACTGACCTGGCTGCCGAACAGGGCCACCGATGCAGCAGTCTGATCATCCAGGTAATGACCGCCCAGCGCCGCGGCCAGGGTAATACCGCCCAGCGAGTGACCAATCCAGTGCGGCACTTGCCCGCTTTGCTCGCAGACAAATGCCGCGATAGCCGGCAGGTCATAACGCGCGTAGTCAGCCACGGTGTTGTGACTATAGGCCTGGTTACGCGGGGACAAGCCGTGCCCACGCATCTCGGCAATCCATACGTCGAAACCGGCACGCGCCAATTGCGGCCCTAGCCCAATACCCTTGGGTGAATACCAGAACCGGCGATTGGAAAAACTGCCATGCAGCAGGATCACCGGCACACCGCGCCGCGCTTGATCGGCCAGGCCGAGACGGGTCAACGCCAGTTCGACGGAGTAATCAGGGCTATTACCTGGTTTCAGGCGATACACATCCTCACTCAGGTCCGCGCGCAATTCGGCGCTGACCAGGGCGACGGGAAACAATTCGCTACTGCTTTGCATAGTGGGTCTTGCACAAAAAAGGGCGGAATCGCTTCCGCCCTTTGGTGGAGATGGTGTTGAGCTTAGGCCGGCTGGGTTTCCGCGAGGAAGAACCAGGTGTCCAGCACCGAGTCAGGGTTCAGCGAGACGCTTTCGATGCCCTGCTCCATCAGCCAGCGCGCCAGATCCGGGTGGTCCGACGGGCCCTGGCCGCAGATGCCGATGTACTTGCCGGCCTTGTTACAGGCCTGGATGGCATTGCTGAGGAGCTTCTTCACCGCCGGATTACGCTCGTCGAACAGATGCGCAACGATGCCGGAATCACGATCCAGGCCCAGGGTCAGCTGGGTAAGGTCGTTGGAGCCGATGGAGAAACCGTCGAAGAACTCGAGGAACTCTTCAGCCAGGATCGCGTTGGACGGCAGTTCGCACATCATGATGACCTTCAGGCCATCCTGGCCACGAGCCAGGCCGTTGGCCGCGAGCAGGTCGACCACCTGGCTGGCTTCGCCCAAGGTACGCACGAACGGCACCATGATCTCAACGTTGGTCAAACCCATCTCGTTGCGCACTTTCTTCAGCGCACGACACTCCAGCTCGAAGCAATCGCGGAACGACTCACTGATGTAGCGCGAGGCGCCACGGAAGCCCAGCATCGGGTTCTCTTCTTCCGGCTCGTACAGTTTTCCGCCGATCAGGTTGGCGTATTCGTTGGACTTGAAGTCCGACAGGCGCACGATGACTTTCTTCGGCCAGAAGGCCGCAGCCAGGGTACTGATGCCCTCGACCAGTTTCTCGACGTAGAAGCCGACCGGGTCGTCGTAGCCGGCGATGCGCTTGTCGACGCTGTCCTTGATCTCGGCCGGCAGGCCTGCATAGTTCAGCAGCGCCTTGGGGTGCACGCCGATCATGCGGTTGATGATGAACTCCAGACGCGCCAAGCCGACACCGGCGTTGGGCAGCTGGGCGAAGTCGAAGGCGCGGTCCGGGTTGCCGACGTTCATCATGATCTTGAACGACAGGTCCGGCATTGCATCCACAGAGTTCTTGCGGATATCGAAGCCCAGTTCACCCTCGAAGATGAAACCGGTGTCGCCTTCGGCACAGGAAACGGTGACGCCCTGGCCATCGCTGAGGACCTGGGTCGCGTTGCCGCAACCGACTACCGCCGGGATACCCAGCTCACGGGCGATGATCGCCGCATGGCAGGTACGCCCACCACGGTTGGTGACGATGGCACTGGCGCGCTTCATCACCGGTTCCCAGTCCGGGTCGGTCATGTCGGAAACCAGCACGTCGCCCGGCTGGACTTTGTCCATCTCGGACACATCCTGGATGACCCGCACCTTGCCGGCACCGATCTTCTGGCCGATGGCACGACCTTCAACCAGTACGGTGCCCTTTTCTTTCAGCAGGTAGCGCTCCATCACTGTGGCGCTAGCGCGGCTTTTCACGGTTTCAGGACGGGCCTGGACGATGTACAGCTGATTGTCGTCGCCGTCTTTGGCCCACTCGATATCCATCGGGCGGCCGTAGTGCTTCTCAATAATCAGTGCCTGCTTGGCCAGCTCGGTGACCTCGGCATCGCTGAGGCAGAAGCGTGCACGGTCGGCACGGTCGACATCGACGGTTTTTACCGACTTGCCGGCCTTGGCTTCTTCGCCGTAGATCATCTTGATCGCTTTGCTACCCAGGTTGCGACGCAGGATGGCCGGGCGACCAGCTTCCAGGGTCTGCTTGTGCACGTAGAACTCATCCGGGTTCACTGCGCCCTGCACCACGGTCTCGCCGAGGCCATAAGCACCGGTGATGAACACCACGTCACGGAAGCCGGATTCGGTATCCAGGGTGAACATCACGCCGGCGGTACCGGTTTCCGAGCGGACCATGCGTTGCACGCCGGCAGACAGGGCGACCAGCTTGTGGTCGAAACCTTGGTGTACGCGGTAGGCAATGGCACGGTCGTTGAACAGGGAGGCGAAGACTTCCTTGGCCGCGCGGATCACGTTTTCCACGCCACGGATGTTCAGGAAGGTTTCCTGCTGGCCGGCGAAAGAAGCGTCCGGCAGGTCTTCGGCGGTAGCCGAGGAGCGTACGGCAACGGCCATATTGGCGTTGTCACCAGCCATCGCGGCGAAGGCCGTGCGGATTTCGCTGTTGAGGCGCTCGGGGAACTCGGCGTCCATGATCCATTGACGGATCTGCGCACCAGTTTTGGCCAGGGCATTGACGTCGTCCACATCCAGCGCGTCGAGCGCGGCGTGGATGCGATCGTTCAAGCCACTCAGATCAAGGAAGTCACGGTAGGCCTGTGCGGTAGTAGCGAAACCGCCAGGGACAGAGACACCAGCACCGGCCAGGTTGCTGATCATTTCGCCCAGGGATGCGTTTTTGCCCCCTACATGCTCCACATCGTGGACGCCGAGCTTATCGAGGGAAACTACGTACTCTACCAAGGTGAACTCTC
>JBBNAI010000313.1:0-7237 GCA_037994305.1 Pseudomonas sp.
GCACTGATGGCACCCCGCGCAATATCGTGGTCACCATCACCGGCACCAACGACGTGCCTACCATCGCTGGCGATGCGGTCGGTGCCGTCACCGAGGACACCGGCGTAGTCGCAGGCAACCTCACCGATACCGGTTCCCTGACCATCAACGACCTGGATGCCGGCCAGTCCAGCTTCCAGACCACGGGCATCACCGCCAGCTCCGGTGCACTTGGCAGCCTGACCATCACCTCTGCCGGGGTGTGGACCTACAACGTCGCCAACAGCGCCGTGCAGTACCTCAAAGCCGGTGAAACCAAGGTTGAAACCTTCACCGTACTCAGCACCGATGGCACCCCACGCAATGTCGTGGTCACCATCACCGGCACCAGCAACGTACCGACCATCGCCTCTGCCAGTGTCACGCTTTCCGAAGAAGCGCTAGCAGGAGGTATTCCGGACTCCAACGGTGCGAGCGATAGCGCCACCCAGAGCGGCACGCTGGCAATCACTCACGAAGGTGCTGCCACCGTCAGCCTGGATCTCAACTCCTTGCCGTCTCTCACGTCGGGTGGGGTTGAGATCACCTGGAGCTACGGCAGCAATGGCAGTAACCACGCCGTTATCCTGGGCAAGGCAGGGGCCAGCGACGTTATCCAGATCAGCCTCAATGGCGGTAATGGTGCCGTTGCAGCAGGCACCAGCAACGTCGGCTACACCGTTAACCTGCTTGGCCCTGTCGATCACCCGATTACGACAAGCCAGGACGTGCTGAACTTCAACGTCGGCGTCTCCATCTCCAACGGCACAAGCAGCAGCACGGGCACACTGGCCGTGAGGATCGAAGACGACGCACCGCACGCGGGCATCATCTCGAAAACCACCGGGACCGAGACTGTCTTCAACGCCAACGTGCTGATCAGCCTCGATATCTCAACCAGCATGGACGAGGCTTCCAACATTAATGGTTTGAGCCGCCTGGACGCCGCCAAACAGGCCATCATTTCACTGCTCAATGATTACAAGACAACGCTTGCAGGCGCTGACAGCGGCGATGTGAAGGTGAATATCAGCCTGTTCGGCACCACCAATACCCAACTATCCAATGGCTGGGTAAGCCTCGATGCCGCAATCACGCTGATCAACACCTTTACCCGCCCAGGTGGCACCCAATACACCAACTATGACGCCGCGCTGCAGGAGCTCATCGACTCCTTCAACCCGGCCGAGTACGGTGCCAATGCGCCTGTCACGGCAGTGGGTACGCAGAACGTTTCTTACTTCCTGAGTGACGGCGAACCGACCAAGTCCAACATCAACCCCGGCAGCAGCAACTCCTACCAGTCGACAGATCCGTCACTGGGTGATGGCATCCAGGCGGGCACCGCTGCCAACTTCAATGCCAACAGCACCAATGGCACCAGTGATGTTGGGCAGGCCAACTGGGAAGCCTTCCTTGTTGCCAACAAGGTCATTTCCTATGCGATTGGCATGGGCTCGGGTGTATCAGCAACTTACCTGAACCCGATTGCTTACAACGGCGCCACCGGCAGCGACGACAACGCCAACCTGGTCAAAGTCGTTACCAATATGAGTCAGCTGTCCAGCGTGCTGATTGGTACCACGCCGCAAGCCGAGCAACTTGCCGGCTTCCTGGTAGCAGGCACTGCCACCGCTGCTGGGTTTGGTGGTGATGGTGGCCACGTCATGACGGTCACGGTGGATGGCGTTGCCTACACCTACAACCTGGCGAACAACACCATCTCTGCAACGGGTGTACCCACCATCAGTGGCCACACCCTTAGCCTTACCACGGCTCTGGGCGGCAGCTTCACCATCGATATGTCGACTGGCGGCTACAGCTACACGCCATCCAGTTCTGGAACTGCAGGGACGGAGCGCATCTACTTCACCCTCACCGACAAAGACGCGGACTCCGAGTCCGGGCTGTTGAAGATCGTGGTGAACAGCAGCACGACGACTGCAGCGGACGACACCGTCATCACCAACATCCTCGCCAACAGTGTCACCGTAGCGGCTGAAGCCTTGCTGGCCAACGACTCGGCCGCACACGGCGGCACGCTGAGCGGCAGCAACCTGACGCTGGCCACCGGCTGGCTACCAACCACGCAGCCTGCGCAGAGCGTCACCAGTACACGTACCACTGCCGCCACTGTCTCGCGTACCAACTTCGATCTGGAGTCAGCCACCGCTGCTTCGTTGCTGGTCACTGGCGCATTGAGCGGCGGCAGCAGCAGCGACAACCGCAGCGACGTGCTGAACATCACCCTGCATGCCGGCGAGAAACTGACACTGGCAAGCAGCAGCGCAGTCAGCTTTGAATACCATGCAGGCACCGTGATTGGCAGCAGCTACACCGGTCTCGCCAATAATGGCTTCATCTCGAACACGGGCAGCGCTGATCAGACCTACCAAATCCGGGTTACCAAAACAGCCACCGGTAGCGGCAATGTCAACTACAGCCTGGACCTGACCCTGGATGGCAGCGGCTTCAATCCGAATGAGTTCATCTCCAGTGCCCATGGCACGTACACCGCAACCGGCAGTGCCGGTGGTACCGATACCGGTGATGCCAGCCTTACCTACCAGGCCGGCAATACCCTCACTGGCACCAGCGGCAATGACACCCTACTGGCCTCCAACACCGCGACAACACTGAACGGCAATGGTGGCCATGACGTGCTGTACGGCGGCAGTGCTGGCGACACGCTGAATGGCGGGGCGGGTAACGACACGTTGTTCGGCAAGGCCGGCATAGACACCCTGCTGGGTGGCGACGGTGATGACATCCTGATTGGTGGAACCGGTAACGACATCCTGCAAGGCGGCGCCGGCAGCGACACCTTCGTCTGGAAAAGCGGGGACACTGGTACTGACACCATCAGGGACTTCAAGCTGGGCGAAGATCACCTCGACCTCAGCGACCTGCTGCAGAATGAACAGAACTCCGCCGATCTGACCAATTACATCAAGGTCAGCGCCAATGGCAGTGACCTGTTGATCAGCAGCAGCGGCAACCTGAATGCCAGCGGCAGCAATGCCGACCTGACCATTCACCTGGACAACACCAACCTGCATGACCCGAGCCTGGGCCTGGGCGCTTCGCAAACAGCGATCATCAACTCGCTGGTTGCCGGGGCAGACCCAACCATCAAGCTCGACCACTAAACTGCGGCGTAAAAACAAAGCCGGCCCTTAATGGGCCGGCTTTTTTGTTTTCAGTTCGCGTGGCGGTTGCCTTTGCCAGGCTCGCCGTAGCGCCTATCGCCTCGCTGCTCCCTGTGCGCCTGCTGCGGACGCTGATGCCCGCCATTCAGCAGCTGCTGATTCGGCCTGCTGGATGGCCGGGAAACCTGCTGCCCGTGATTGCGATCAGGCGGACGCTGGCCATTCCAACCGCTCTGCGGCGGGCGATAGTTGGCAGGCGAGCGGGCCTGGTGAGGTTTGTCGTGGCGCCGGTCGTTGTCGTGACGGCGATGATCGTTATGGTGGCGGTCACGCCGGTCGTCATGACCACCGTTGTAGTGGTAGCGCCGCGGCTCCCGGTAGCCGTAGTGACGCGGGGCATCGTAGCGGTAGTAGCGCTGCTGCACCGGATAGGCCGGGTACACCGGATAGGTCTCATAACGCTGCACGCTGTAGCCGCGATCTCCGTAGTAACGGGAGTCGTAGCGATCATCGTCGTAGTCATAGACGGCACAACCATTCAGGGTCAGACCCAGTACTGCAATCAGGATTGATCGGCTGGACATGGCGGCCTCCTTCGACCGCTGGATGGCGACGGCGATTACCGGCACCCGGGATTGCTCCCACAACTATGACTGCGACCAGCGCAGACAAGTGCTGAGCCTCCTGAGGCGAAAGTTGTATCCGCGCATGTCTCGTGCGCGCGCACCATTGTGACCCGCCTGTCGCGCCGTATTGGCGCACCCAACGTCCACCGGAAAACTCCGAGCCAGAGCGGTCCCGCGCCGTTAGCGGGTTGCGCCGAGTTGGCACAGCATTCGCTTTGCAGCCCGCGCACAAGGTCCCCATCCAATGCGCTGGGGATTGCCAGACACGATGATCGCAATGGTCGACTAGGGTTCCGAGCTGTCTGAGACAGGTGTCTGGTCCGAGAGTCGACAACCTCGCATTTGGGGTCACACGGAGGGACAAAAGCCCGGGAGAACGCGCAGTATGCCGCCGCGATCCCGCTCGCCCCTGCCCCGAGGTATTCATGTCCCTACGTTCGCTGCCCGCTCGCCTGCTGTCCTGTTCCCTGCTCGCCCTGCTACTGCTGCAATCCACCTATGCCGCTGCGGATACGCCCCGTTACAAGGTCTGCTGGTCGATCTACGCCGGCTGGATGCTCTGGGGGCAGATGGCCGAACAGGGCATCATCGACAAATGGGCGAAGAAGTACGGCATCGAAATCCAGGTCGACCAGGTGCCTGACTATGTCGGTTCCATCGAGCAATACACCGCCAACCAGTACGACGCCTGCGCCATGACCAACATGGACGCCCTGACCATTCCCGCAGCGGCCGGCGTGGATTCCACCGCCCTGATCATCGGGGACTTCTCCGCCGGCGCCGACGGCATCCTGGTGCGCGGCAGCAGCAAGAGCCTGACCGACCTCAAAGGCAAGACCATCCTGCTGGTAGAAAACTCGGTCTCCCACTACCTGCTCAGCCGCGCACTGGAATGGGCTCACCTGAGCGAAAGCGACGTGACCATCGAGAACGTCTCGGACAAGGACCTCGCCCAGGTCTGGCGCAGCGGCAAAGGCGATGCGGTGGTCACCTGGAACCCGATCCTCGCTGACCTGCGCCAGGATGGCGACAGCGTGCTGGTGTTCAGCTCGCACCATATCCCCGGGGAAATCCTCGACCTGCTGGTGATCAACAGCACCACCCTCGCCGCCCACCCGGAGCTGGGGCGCGCCCTCACCGGTGCCTGGTTCGAAGGCATGCGCCTGATGGGCATGCCGAATGCCGAAGGCCAGGCCTTCCGCGCCAAGATGGCCGCCGCCGCGGACACCACGCCGGAAGACTTCGACGAACAGCTGAAGACCATTCGCTCCTTCTACTCGCCACGCTCGGCCTACTCCTTCGCCAACACCGAGAAGATGCCCACCCTGATGGAACGCATCGCCGATTTCGCCGACGCCCACAAACTGCTCGGCAACGACGGCAACGGCCTGCAGACACTCGGCATCAGCTTCACCGGCAACCGCGTGGTGGGCAACGCCGCGCAGATCAAGCTGCGCTTCGACCCCGTCTATATGCAGATGGCCGCTGAAGGAAAACTCTAAGAGCCTGCCGACGATCTCTTGATCGTCGGCCAAGCTGCGTTGAAATCGGGCTCATGCTGCTCATTTACAGCTCTTAAACTCCGCGCCTTCGCCCAATTTACTCGCTGACGCTCACCCTTCGGGCCAGCCTACGGCTGTTACTCCCGATGGTCGTTGCGCTTGCCTGGCTCTAGCTCAAAAGATCGTAAGCAGACTCCGCGAGCACCAACAGCGAGCATTGCGCACCACAAGTGCGCAATGCTCGCCCGTTTCTGCCCACAGACGGAGCGACAAGGCCCGGCCGCTGTGATCGGACACAACTGGCACGATGTTCGCTTTAACCCATTCATGCAGAAGCCCCGCGAGGGGCGCGACACGACAATTTGCAATGGCTGACTAGGGTTCCGGCTCGACTGCTCCACACGGAGACAGACGAGTGACTGGTCCGAGAGTTGGCGACCTCGTTCGGGGTTACACGGCGGGACAAAAGCCCGGGAGAACGCGCCACCTGTTGATTCAGGAAAGTGTCGCGCTGCTCCTGCCCGTATCCCAGAACTGGAGGTTCACCCCATGCGCAAGTCCCTGCTGTCCTCGCTGATCGCCGCTGGCCTCGCTGCCGCCCTGAGCATCCCCGCTCATGCCGAAAAGAAAGACCACTTCAGCGTCTGCTGGACCATCTACGCCGGCTGGATGCCCTGGGAATACGGCCAAGCCGAAGGCATCGTCGACAAGTGGGCGAAGAAGTACGACATCGCCATCGATGTGGTTCAGCTCAATGACTACGTCGAGTCGATCAACCAGTACACCGCCGGCCAGTTCGATGGCTGCACCATGACCAACATGGACGCCCTGACCATCCCCGCCGCTGGTGGCGTGGACAGCACCGCGCTGATCGTCGGTGACTTCTCCAACGGCAACGATGGCATCGTCATCAAGGGCGAGAAAAAGACCCTGGGCGATCTCAAGGGCCTGGACGTCAACCTGGTCGAACTCTCCGTGTCCCACTACCTGCTGGCCCGTGGCCTGGAGCGTGCCGGCCTGGCCGAAAAAGACCTGAAAGTGGTCAACACCTCCGACGCCGACATGGTTGCTGCCTTCGCCACCGACGACGTGCAAGCCGTCGCCACCTGGAACCCGCTGCTGGCCGAAATCGAAGCCACGCCGAAGGTCACCAAGGTCTTCGACTCCAGCCAGATCCCCGGCGAAATCATCGACCTGATGGTGGTCAACAGCGACACCCTGAAAGACAACCCCGCCCTGGGCAAAGCCCTGACCGGCGCCTGGTATGAAATCATGGCAACCATGAGCGCCGACTCGGCCGCCGGCAAAGCAGCCCGCGAGCACATGGCCAAGACCTCCGGCACCGACCTGGCTGGCTACGAAGCGCAACTGGCCGCGACCAAGATGTTCTACAGCGCCAAGGATGCCGTGGCCTTCGCCAACAGCCCGAAACTGCCGGCGACCATGAGCAAGGTGGCCGAGTTCTCCTTCGCCCACGGCCTGCTCGGCGAAGGCGCACAGAGCGCAGACTTCATTGGCATGGGCTTCGCCAAGGGCGTAGTCACTGGCGACAAGGGCAACCTCAAGCTGCGTTTCGATCCTTCGTTCATGCAGATGGCGGCCGACGGCACGCTCTGACGCCCGCTCCCCTCTTCCAACGGGAGAGGGGAATGTCGAACCCCGAGGAAGCGCCATGCGCCTGATCAACCGACACCCGGACCGCGGCGGCCGCCTGCTGCTGATCCTGTTGCCGTTCGCCCTACTGCTGTTCGCCTACTTCGTGGGCTCGGCGGCGCGGCTGACGGACAACCCCAACGACAAGCTGTTGCCCAGCGCCAGCCAGATGGCCAGCGCGATTGATCGCCTGGCCTTCACCGAAGACAAGCGCAGCGGCAACTACCTGTTCTGGCAGGACAGCGCCTCCAGCCTGGCCCGCCTGGGCATGGGCATCGGCATCGCCGCC
>JBBNAI010000314.1:0-20933 GCA_037994305.1 Pseudomonas sp.
ACATAAGGTTCTCCTAACCCTCACCAACGGCAAAGCCTTCGGCATTCATTTTCTTCAACAAGTCCTGCCAGCGCGAAAGCTTTTTGGTGTCACTGCGTTTGCCAGTGGAGCCCGGCAGGTACAGACCTTCGGCATTGAAGGAATACACCGGTAACAGATCTTTACGTTGCGATGCGGGGCGAATATCGCCGATCAGATTATCCAGTACCAGCGGCTGCGCCGTGGGGCTGGAATAGTAGGTGAGCACCATGTGGGCCTGGTTGTAGTTCAGTGCTTTTACGTAGGTGATACGCAGCTTTTCGCTGGGAATACCCAGGCGACGCAGGGTGAAGTACTTGGCGATGGAGTAGTCCTCGCAGTCGCCGGCACCTTTCATCAGTGCCTCTACAGGCGTGGCCCAGTAATCGTTCTGGCGCCAGTTGCGGCTGTCGTCGACGAAGCGGATCTGGCGATTGAAAAAGCGGTTTACCGCACGGAGTTTTTCATTTTCCGGCAGATTGACACTGGCCTGGATCAGCTCGCTCCAGGCGTCGAGGCGGCCCTTGCTGACACCCAGGTTGCCATAGCGTTTTTCCGCATTCTGGATGATGACGCCGAAGTCCCAGTTGGCCTTGGCCGCGACACCAATCAGCAGCCCGCACAGCATGCCCAGGGCGAGCCAGGCAGCCGGCAGGCGCTTCGCACTTCCCTGATTGCTTGGCCGGGGTTGCATGGGTGGGATCTCGGGTGAAAGTGCAGAAAAGTCTAGGTGTTGAGTGACCGGTTTGCTGGATTTATGTCGCGATAAACAGATGCTGCGTGAGTGCGCTATTCAACGTGCCGGCAAGGTTTTTTGCCGCAGGATGTAGAGGCTGACGACTACCGCGCTGGTCAGCATAAAGGCCCACGCCCAGGGGCGCTGCACCAGATAACAGGAGAGGGCGATGCTCGTCCACATAAGGCTGATGGCGTAGACCTTGCCCTTGAGGGGGATGCCGTTGCCATCCAGATAGTCGCGAATCCATGGGCCGAGGCGTGGGTGCTCGACCAGCCAGCGATAGAAGCGCTTCGAGCTGCGGGCAAAACAGGCCGCAGCCAGTAACAGGAAAGGCGTGGTCGGCAGGACCGGTACGAAGATGCCGATGACCCCTAGCACCACGCTAAGCCAACCCACCGCGAGCAGTGCGTAACGCACGCTGCGGTGACGGCTTTGCTGGATGTCGCGATGCGCCATTAACGAGCGACCTTACTTCTGAACGAGAAGTCGCCGAGCGAGGAGCAGGCAAGGCGCAACGACCAAAGGGAGTAACAGCCCAAGGCTGGCTCGAAGGGGGAGCGCCAGCGAATCAAACAGCCGAAGAAGCGCAGTTTACGGGTTGTAAATGAGCATTCTGAGGCTGTTTTTAGCGCAGCATGATCGAGTGCAGGCACTTATCGTTTAGAAGTTAGTGGTGGCGGGGTTTGAGCAGTGCTGGCTTCTCTTCCGGTGCATGGCAAAGCAGGAACAGCGCGGTGAGCAGCTCGGGGATCTGGTCGACCATGGTGTCTACCAGGTCGCGGTCACGGGCGATTTCGGCGAATTCGGGTTGCTCGTCGAACAGGCCGGAAGCCACCATGATCGGCAGCAGCAGCTCGCTGACTTCGTCTTCGGAGTCTTCGAACCACACGGCTTCACGCAGGAACACGCCTTCCATGAAGCCGATGCACCAGCCGCGCAGATCGGAGTCGTCCGGGTCTTCGCCAAGGTCGACGTCGCAGGGGAACTCCGGGTCATCGTCGCTGGCCAGCTGACGACCGATATGGCCCTTGAGCTGGATCAGCGTGGCTTCGATTTCCTCGCGCTCGGCATCACTGCGGTAGTGCGGCGGTTCGGCAAACAGGGCGTCGATCCATTCGCGCTCCGGCACTTGCTCGGGGCAGATCGACAGGGCAGTCAGATAGCCGTGGGCGGCCACGTAGTCCAGGGCCTCCTCGTGCAGTTCATCAGCATCGAGGAAAGCTTGCAGGCGGGACAGTTGCTCGGCGAAGGACATCGTGGGACTACCTTGAGTAAGTAAACACCGGGATTCTAGCCCCCCGTGCCTGCAAAAGCACGGCCGACAGGCGTGGGGCTTATGCAGCTGCTGCTCGCGTATACTGCGCCGCTTCATATGGAGACCGGCATGCTCGACCAGGCAACCAATTCCCAGGCACTGCGCATCCTCAAAGACGTTTTCGGCTATGACGCCTTCCGCGGCAAGCAGGCGGCGATCATCGAACGCGTGGCAGCCGGCGGTGACGCATTGGTGCTGATGCCTACCGGCGGCGGTAAATCGCTGTGCTTCCAGGTGCCGGCATTGCTGCGCGAAGGCCTGGCCGTGGTGGTGTCGCCGCTGATTGCGCTGATGGACGACCAGGTCGCTACCCTCGATGAGCTGGGTGTGGCCGCCGTGGCGCTGAACTCCACCCTGGACGCCGAAGCGCAGCGCGACATTGCCGAGCGCATTCGCCGCAAGGAAATCAAAATGCTCTACCTGGCGCCCGAGCGCCTGGTGCAGCTACGTATGCTGGCGTTCCTGCAGCGTCTGGAAATCGGCCTGTTCGCCATCGACGAAGCACATTGCGTGTCGCAATGGGGTCACGACTTCCGTCCGGAATACCTGCAGTTGGGTCAACTGGCTGAACTGTTCCCCAATGTCCCGCGCATCGCCCTGACCGCCACGGCGGACATGCGTACCCGTGAGGAAATCGTCCAGCGCCTGCACCTGCAGGATGCCGAGCGTTTCCTCTCCAGCTTCGACCGGCCGAATATTTTCTACCGCATCCTGCCCAAGGACCAGCCGCGCAAGCAGTTGCTGGCCTTCCTCGCGGCGCGCAAGGGTGACGCTGGCATCGTCTATTGCCTGTCGCGCAAGAAGGTCGAGGAGGTTGCCGCCTTTCTCAGCGAGCAGGGTTTCCCTGCGTTGCCGTACCACGCCGGTCTGCCCAACGAGTTGCGTGCCTACAACCAGAAGCGCTTCCTCAACGAGGAAGGGCTGATCATGGTCGCCACCATCGCCTTTGGCATGGGCATCGACAAACCCAACGTGCGCTTCGTTGCCCACCTTGACCTGCCCAAGTCGCTGGAAGCCTATTACCAGGAAACTGGCCGAGCCGGCCGTGACGGTCTGCCGGCGGATGCCTGGATGGCTTACGGCCTGCAAGACGTGATCTTCCTCAAGCAGATGCTCAGCAATTCCGAGGGCGATGAGCGCCACAAGCGTGTCGAGCAGCACAAGCTGGATGCCATGCTTGCCCTCTGCGAGGAGACTCGCTGCCGGCGCCAGGCGCTGCTGGCCTACTTCGACGAAGAACTGCCGCAGCCGTGCGGGCATTGCGACAACTGCATCGACGGTGTGCAGACCTGGGACGCCACCGAGCCGGCGCGCCAGGCGCTGTCGACCATCTACCGCAGCGGCCAGCGCTATGGTGTCGGCCATCTGGTCGACATCTTGCTCGGTCGCGAGAACGACAAGATTCGCGCGCCAGGTCATCAGCACCTGGCGGTGTTCGGCGTGGGTAAAGCGCTCAACGAAGGCGAGTGGCGCACCCTGTTCCGTCAGTTGGTCGCGCGCGGGTTGGCCGATGTCGACCTGGATGGCTACGGCGGCCTGCGCCTCTCCGACACCTGTCGCCCGCTACTACGTGGCGAAGTGACGTTGCAGCTACGCCGTGACCTCAAGCCGCAGCAGGCAGCCAAGGCGTCTGGCAGCAGCGCCAGCCAGTTGGTGCGCCATGACGAGCGTGAGCAGTGGGAGGCCTTGCGCAGCTTGCGCCGCAAGCTGGCCGAAGAGCACAGCGTACCGCCCTATGTGATTTTCCCCGATGCCACCTTGCTGGAGATGCTGCGCAGCAAGCCGGCGTCGATGAGCGACATGGCCCAGGTCAGCGGCGTCGGCGCGCGCAAGCTGGAGCGCTATGGCGAAGCCTTCCTCGAGGTGCTCAACGGTGCGGCAGAAGCGCCGCCAGTGGTGGCCGATCTGCGTCACGAGCTGGTCAGCCTGGCGCGTGCGGGGATGACCCCGCTGCAGATCGCCGCCCAGCTCAAGTGCACGGAAAAGAACGTCTACAGCCTGCTGGCCGAAGCCATTGGACGTCAGCAATTAAGCCTGGAGCAGGCACTGGATCTGCCCGAGGAGCTGCTCGGCGAGATTCAGGACGCCTTTCTCGATGGTGAAGGCGAGCTGCCGCCGGTATCGGCGATTGCCGAGCAGTTCGCCGGCCAGGTTCCAGAAGGCGTTCTGTACTGCGTGCGGGCAGCGCTGCAGGCCGAATTCGAGGTGTGAGGCTCTGGCCTTGGCCTTCGCGAGAGAAAAAAGACAGCTAAGCGACGAATGGTGTGTCTTTTGGCGCCAAACTACCGTCGTGCGTGGGCGATAATATTGTGACGTAAGTCTCAAATCGCTATGGTGGCGCCGTGCCATCAAATCACGAGGTCATGGTGTCGCCCCATATTTCCTGGCTGGACGATGTTCGTCCTAACCCTTATGCCGACCAGCTTGCCCTGGGCTACCGCCGGCTGCGTTTCGTTCGGCCACTGGAGCTGGAATATCGCGCCTACATGCTCAGGGACAGCGCCGAACTGAAGCGCATCGCCCTGGTCTTTGCCTTGATCGTCTGGCTGACCTTCGTGGTCGTGGATTTCTGGATGCTTTCGCCGCCGTTGCTCTATGGCGTGGTAGCGATCCGGCTCGGCGTGGCAGCGTTGCTGGTGTTCTGCGGCCGCTTGCTGCTCCTGCGACGTCACACCCAGCAAGCCGTTCCGCTGAGCGTGGCCTGTATCGGCGCCATGGGCCTGGGGGCGGCGGCCATCATCGCCATCGGCCACGGGCAGAACTCGGTTTTCCCCTATGAAGGGCTGCTGCTGGTGTGCATCGCGGCCTACTTCCTGGTCGGCCTGCGTCTGGTCGAGGCCCTGGCTACCTGCGTTCTGGTGGTGCTTGCCTATGTCCTGTTCGAGTCGCTGGTGGGCTTGCCGCCGGCGCAGCTGTTCAACAACCTGGTGTTCCTGTTTTTCGGCAACATGATCGGCGCGGTTGGCTGCTACCTGCTTGAGCTGAAGTCGCGTGAACATTTTCTGGTCAGCCAGTTGATGCGTGTTCTGGCCGATCAGGACAGCCTCACCGGCCTGCACAACCGGCGCAGTTTCAACCGGCAGCTGACCCGCCTGTGGCGTCAGGCCCAGCGCGAACAGGTCGAACTGGCTCTGCTGCTGTGCGATGTCGATCACTTCAAGGCCTACAACGATCGCTATGGGCATCAGGCCGGTGACCTGGCCTTGCAGCAGGTGGGGGTGGTGCTGCACGAGGCGGCTCGCCGTCCGCTGGACATGGCCGTGCGTCTGGGCGGCGAGGAGTTTGCCGTGCTGCTGTACGGCATCGGTGCCGACGAGGCACGGCAACGCGGCGAAGTGCTGCGCCAGGCACTGGAGATGTTGCGCATCGAGCATGCGGCTTCGCAGACCGCACCGGTGCTGACGCTGTCCGTCGGTGTCGCTTGCCGGCGACCGGGGGAGGGTGTGGCGATGAACTCGCTGTTCGAACACGCCGATCGCGCGCTGTACGAGGCCAAGGCATTCGGGCGCAACCAGGTGGTGACCTGAGAGTCTGTCCCGGATCTCTTGATCGTCGGCCATGCTGCGTTGCAACGCAGTAACAGCCTGCGGCTGTTACTCCCGTTGGTCGTTGCACCTTGCCTGGCTCTAGCTCAAAAGATCCGAAACAGATTCTGCGGCGCCAACCGTCAGCCACACTGGCGCAATAGGTCGCTTCTGCGTTGAGGTCAGGCTGCTAGCATCGGCGTTTTCGCCGCCGAGCAGTGACGATGGAACGACTGATCCAGGCCAACGGCCAACCCCATTACGGCATCTTCCCCCGCGCGCCAGGCGAGGTGAACTACCGCGACTTCGACTTCCGTTCGCCCATGGGGCGCCGTCTCGGTGCCTTGTCCAAATGGCGGCGCTTCCATCAATTCCAGTATTTCGGCCTGATCAGCGATGAGCTGATCGGTGGCTGTGCGCTGGCCAACCTGAGCCTGCTCGGTGTCGGCTTCGTCTACCTGTTCCATCCGGCCAGCGGACGGATGATCGAACACCAATTCCGCAGGCCTCTGGGGCTGGGCACGAACTTCTCGCAGCATCCGGATGAGGGTGTCTGTGAATTGCGCAGCGGGGGCAATGTGCTGCGCCTGGAGAACCACGGGCCGTCGCGGGAGAAGCGTCTGCTGGTGGAGCTGGCCGACGGTACGCGCATCGAGGCTAGTTTTTCCGAGGCACAGCCGGCTTTCCAGCCGATGTGCGTGTGCACACCGACTGCGGTGAATGGCTGGGTTTACGCGCAGAAGGTGGCCGGAGTGCGCTGCACGGGGCAGGTGCGCAGCTCACTGGGTGATTTTGACCTGGCCCAGCTCGGTGCTTTCGCCCACCACGATTGGTCGGCCGGCTACATGCGCCCGGAAACCCACTGGAACTGGGCGTGCCTGTCAGGCGCGGTGAACGGTGTGCGAGTGGGGTTGAACCTGTCCTGCGGGGTCAACGAAACCAGTTTCAGCGAGAACTGCTATTGGCTGGATGGCGAACTGCTGCCGGTCAGTGGTGTGCACTTCCACTTCGACCGTGACCAGCCGTTGCAGCCATGGAGCATTCGCTCCAGCGATGGCCAGGTCGAGTTGCGTTTTGTCGGCGAGGGGCTGCATCGCGAGCGGCTCAACGTGGGTGTGCTGGCGAGCAACTTCAAGCAGGTCTTCGGCCGCTTCGAGGGCATTCTGCGTCCGCCGGGCCGCGAGGCGGTGCGCATTGATCAACTGTGGGGCTTCGTCGAAGACCAGTACGTGAAATGGTAATCCGCACTTGGCTTGGGCCCGTGCCAGGGTTATGGTTAGGTAACTAATAATTAGGTTTTTCTGCTGTTTGCCCGGTTTTGGGGAGGGTGATCCGCAGCAAGAGCCACGAAAGGTTACCCAGTCACCCATGCAAATTTTCGCGCAGCACAGTTTCGGTATGCAGTTGGCCCAGTTGTCCCGCGCCTGGCGCGCCGAGCTGGATCGTCGTCTCGCCGGTCTCGGCTTGTCCCAGGCCCGTTGGCTGGTGCTTCTGCACCTGGCCTTGCTGGAGGAGGCGCCGACCCAGCGCGAGCTGGCCAAGACAGTGGGTGTCGAAGGGCCGACCCTGGCGCGCCTGCTCGATGGCCTCGAGGCCCAGGGGTTGGTGCAGCGCCAATCGGTACCGGAAGATCGGCGTGCGAAGAAAGTGGTGCTCAGCCCGCAGGCGCGCCCGTTGATTGCCCAGATCGAGAGCATTGCCCAGGGACTGCGCGCCGAACTGTTCGTCGGCATCAGCGAGGACGAGCAGCGCCAGTGCCAGCAGATCCATGCGCGAATTCTGGCCAACCTGGAGAAGTCCTGAGCCTCAGGCTTATTGGCACTCTCTAAATCGGGCTTTATGACGATAAAGAATGAGAGCTGGTTGGCAATTTGCATTGCAGATTGACTATGATGAGGGTGTAACCGACTTTCCCGACGGATGGGCGTCCATGGGCGATAAAAGGTCGGTTTTCGCATCGTAGCCGGGCCGACACGGATCGCCATCCCGATAGTAATTCAGTCACGTTTTTGCCAGTCAGGGATACCCGCTGTAACAGGGAGTTTGCTGGCGAATGCGTGCGCGTCGGGATCCGGAGTGCCTTATGGCTCGCATCCGCCACATTCTGCTCACCCTGGCCTCAGGGTCGGCGCTTTATTCGGGCATGGTGCCCGCGCTGGGCCTCGGTGAAATCAACCTGCACTCGGCCCTCAACCAACCCCTCGAAGCTGATATCGAACTGATCCAGGCCGATGAGTTCACGGCTGACGAGATCAAGGTGCGCCTGGCCTCCGCCGAGGATTTCAACCGCTCTGGGGTGGATCGTTTCATCTTCCTGAATGACCTGCGTTTTACGCCCGTTTTGCGTGGGGGGCGCCAGATCATTCGCGTGGTGTCGAGCAAGCCGGTACGCGAGCCTTACCTCAATTTCATCGTCGAGCTGGCACGTCCGGGTGGCAACCTGCTGCGCGAATACACCCTGTTGATCGATCCACCATCCTCCTCGGCCTATCGTCCGGTGGCCGCACCGTTTACGTCGACGGCTGCCGCCCCGCGTGACGTGCCAGCACAACCGCAACCGCGTCAGGCACCCGCCAGGCCGCTACCGGCGGCAATTCAGGGTCAGCACTACAGCGTGCAGAGCGGCGACAGCCTGTGGAGCATTGCCGGTCGTCTGCCGGGCAGCCAATCGCGCGAAGCGTTGATGGCCGATATCCAGGCGCTCAACCCGCAGGCCTTCATCGCCGGTGACCGCAACCGCCTGCGCGCCCAGGCGCAACTGCTGTTGCCGGACTACCTGCAGGCTGCCCAGGTCGAAGCCTCGGCGCCCGCCAGTCAAGCTGCAGCCCCGTCGCAGCCGGTTCCGGCACCGCAGCCAGAGATTGCCGATCCGGCGATCCTCGCCACGCAGCGGGAAGTCGACGCCGAGCTGGCCAGCACCGTGGCGCAGAACCAGGAACTCAAGCAGGCGATTGATCAATTGCAGCTGCAGTTGCAGCAACTGCAGCAGCAGATGGCGGACAAGGATCGGCAGCTGACCCAGATCCAGAACGACCTGGCGCAGCGCGTGCCAGTCGAGGCTGCAGTTCAGGCCGCGCCCGTGGCAGCCGAGCCCCCTGCGGTGGTCGCTCCAGCCGCTCCGCTCGCCGAAGCGTCGTCCCCCTGGGCCAGCTGGCTAGGTGCTGGCGCCCTGTGCCTGATACTGGTCGGTGGCATCTGGCTGCTGGCACGGCGCAGAGACCCACAGCAGGAGCCCGAGCCACTGCGTCAGGCGCAACCCCGGCCCAGTCTGCAGCCGGCAGCCATGCCGGCAGTGCGCGTCGCCCAACCGGCGCAGCCACGAGTGGTTGCACCGGCTGCCGCGCCTGCACCACGGGTACCGGTGGCTACGGATGCCCTGGAAGGCGCCAATATCTATATTGCCTACGGTCGTTTCAGCGAGGCCGCGCTGGCCCTGCGTGCTGCCGTCGAGCAGGAGCCGCAGCGTCTTGATCTGCGCTTGCGTCTGTTCGAAGTACTGGGCGAGCTGGGCGATGCCAACGGTTTTGTCAGTCAGGAGCGCAGTCTTCACGAGCTGGGCGCCAATCCGGCTCAGATCGAGCAGATCCGCGCGCGCTATCCCAATCTGCAGGCTACGCCGGCTGCGGAACTGGACGATGTAGTGCTGCACCTGGACGAGCCGACGCCGTTGGCCAGTGCGGCGCAGGATGACTTCCAGTTGAACCTCGATGACCTGTCGCTGGATGCCGACTGGGGTCTCGATAGCCCGTTCAAGCCCGACGCGCCAACCCGTGTCAGGGTCGTGGAGCCCGCGCTGGACGCCTCGTTCCGCTCCAACCTCAGCGAGCTGCCGGAAGTCTTTGAGCTGACCATGGACAAGGACCTGATCAGCCCCTTCGGCGAACCTGCGGTCAATGCCGCTCAGGACGAGGTGCTCGACGAGGAGTTCCTCGATGCCTTTGCCACCGATTCAGCGGGTCAAGGCCCGCTGGCGCCGGACTCCAATCTCGAGCACCTGGCC
The DNA here is from genome assembly GCA_037994305.1 of Pseudomonas sp. Classification (GTDB taxonomy): domain Bacteria; phylum Pseudomonadota; class Gammaproteobacteria; order Pseudomonadales; family Pseudomonadaceae; genus Aquipseudomonas. The sequence continues at coordinate 9,597 of JBBNAI010000314.1, forward strand.
GGCAACCGTGAGCACCTGGCGCGGTTGAATATGGCGCTGGCCTATATCGAGCAGGGTGACATCGGCAGCGCCTGCGACATCCTCAATGAAGTGATCAGCAACGGTGGTGCCCAGGAGCAGCAGCGCGCTCGCGAGCTATTGGCCAAGATCGCCTAACGCTTGGCGCGTAAACACACGCCGCAGCCGCAACGCTGCGGCGTTGTTTTTTCTGCGGCGCTATCATGGCGCCCCGTTCTTTTCTGGAGTTGAGCAATGTCCGGCAAGCCTGAAGTGGTGATCACCTATTGCACCCAGTGCCAATGGCTGCTGCGTGCAGCCTGGCTGGCCCAGGAGCTGCTCAGCACCTTCAGCGACGAGCTCGGCAGGGTCAGTCTGGAGCCGGGTACCGGCGGGGTGTTTCGCATCAGTTGCGACGGCGTGCAACTGTGGGAGCGCAAGGCCGATGGCGGCTTTCCCGAAGCCAAGGTGCTCAAGCAGCGGCTGCGTGATGTGATCGATCCCGAGCGTGATCTGGGCCATAGCGACCGCTGAACGTACAGCTTTGTATCCGCTTATTTACCCCGCTTTTACTCCCCTCTGACGTTACGCCAGGCTGGCGCGCGGAATAATGCCGGCCTGGGCCGCGCTTCGTGTGGCCGCTCATTATTGATGAGGTGGAACGTGATGCGGCGTGATTTGCGCATTTTCGGGCTGTGTTTGCTGGTGTTGAGCTTTTCCGGGTTTCTGTTGGCCGAACCGCAGGGGCCAGGCGGGCACGGTGGCCCGGGCGGTGGTGGGCATTGGGGACCAGGGCCCGGCGCGCATGGGGACGGTTTGCCGTCCTATGCCCGCGAGTTGTGGGTCGGCAGCATGCTGTACTTCGTTGCCGCCGGAACCTACTACCTGTGGAACGGCAGCTCACAACGCTACGAGGTAGTCAGCCCGCCCGCCGCAGAGCCGCAAGCCAGCGTGGCCAGCTATGAAGTGATCGCCTATCCGGCGCGTGGCCAGGCCAGTGAGCAGCAGGGCCGGGATCGCTACGAATGCCACACCTGGGCGGTGGGGCAGAGCGGCTTCGACCCGGCGACCACTGCGCAGGCCGTGGCCAGCGATGCCGTCGAGCGTTACCGGCGCGCCCTGAGTGCCTGTCTGAGCGGGCGCGGCTACAGCGTCAACTGAGAGCCTGCATAAGATCTCCTGACTCGCGGCCAGACCGCGTTAAAAACAGGCTCGGATGCTCATTTACACTTCGTAAACTCCGCTTCCTCCCCTGTTTTTGCCTTGTCTGGCTCTAATTCAGAAGATCGTAAGCAGGCTCAGAGGTCTTCGACGCTCGGGTTGTGCTTGTTCAATCGCGCGGAAAGCACCGTGGCCAGCACGATCAGCGCGCCGCCGCAGAGCATGCGTACACCGGGCTGCTCGTTGAACAGCCACCAGGCGAAGGCGATGCCGTAGACCGGCTCCAGGGCGAACACCACCGATGCACTGCGCGCGTTGAGCACGCGCAGGCTGGCGACGAACAGACTGTGTGCCAACGCCGTGCACAGCAGGCCGAGCAGGGCGATCCACAGCCAGTCCATGGCTCGCACCTCGGGCAGCAGCGGTGCTGCCAACGGCAGGGTGCACAGGACGATGCCAAGGTTCTGCCACAGCGCCGCCTGTGCCGGTTTCAGGCCTTGAGTAGTGGCGCGATTGCTGACCGAGACCAGGGCGAACAGCAGCCCAGACACTACCGCCCAGCCGAGACCGATAGTGGCGTCACTGCCGAAGTCGAAATGCGGCGTGACCAGCACCAGGCCCAGACACACCAGGGCGACCACACCCCACTCGGCGCTGCGAATACGCTCCTTGAACAGCACGCCTTCCAGCAGCACGGTAAACGCCGGGAAGCTGGCGAAGCCCAGGGTGGCGATCGCAACCCCGGAAACCTTTACCGCGATGAAGAAGCTCCACCAGTGCCCGCCCAGCAGCAAGCCTGCGCCGGCCAGGGCCAGGCAGCGTTGCCAGGTGATGCGTGCGGGTTTCTCCCCCAGGCGGTTGAACAGCATCAGTGCCGCGACGGCAAACAGCGCGCGACCGAAGACGATTACCAGCGGCGCGGCCAGTGCCAGCTTGCCGAAGATCCCGGAGAGACCGAAGAACAATGCACCCAGGTGCAGGGCAAAAAGTGCCGAACGTCGATTCATGCCAAGCGCGCCCCGTTCGGCAGCGGCTTGTCGAAGCTGGCCAGGACCACCTTGCCGGCTTCGTCGTAGGCACCGGTCACCAGCACTTCCGAGCGTACGCCGGCGATGCGCTTGGGCGCGAAGTTGCACACGCACAGCACCTGGCGGCCGACCAGGTGTTCGCTGGCGTAGTGGGCAGTGAGCTGGGCGCTGGAGGTTTTCACCCCGAGTTCGCCGAGGTCGACTTCGAGGACATAGGCCGGTTTGATCGCCTGTTCGTTGAGGCGCGCGCTGAGGAGGGTGCCGACGCGCAACTCCACGCGCTCAAAATCCTGCCACTCGATGTTCTGCATGTCCGACTCCTGGTCAATCCCGGCAGTCTAGGCAGTTCGGCGGGTGAGGTCTGTCGCGCTACTCGCGATTTTTATCGCGGGACTCGCGGCGCAATTGCCGTGGCGTGGTGCCGAGCTGGCGTGACAGGGCCGCGGTGAAGGCGCTTTGCGAGGCGTAGCCGACCCGCGCCGCGACCTCGCTTACTGGCAGGGTGCTGTCCAGCAGCAGCTCGCGGCCCAGTTGCAGGCGCCGGTTGCGCACGTGATCCATGGGCGTCTGCCCGGTTTCGGCGATGAAGCGGGCGTGGAAGCGTGCCGCCGACAGGCCGCACAAACGCGCCAGGTCGGCGACCTGCAGCGGGTGTGCGCAATGCCGGTCGATGTGTGCGTCGATGGCGCTCAGCGGCAGGCGCGTCGGCTGTGGCTGGCGAGCGTGACTGAGACTGGCCAGGAGCAGGGCGGCACCTTGCTGGGCGATCACCTGATCGTCGATCGGGCTGCTTGCCAGCCAGTGCACCAACTGGCTTTGCGCCGGGTTGAGTTGTACCCGGCCGGGTGTTTCCAGTAGGCGGCGGCTGGCATCGGCGTGTTGGCCCAGACGCTGTTGCAGCCAGTCATCGGTCGGTACATCGAGTACCAGGCAGTGGCTGCCGGCCGGGCTGGCACAGCTGTGCTGCTCGTCGCTCGGGACCACGGCGAGGCTCTGGCTGAGCACCTGGCAACCACGCCCGGCCACTTCGAAATCCAGGCAGCCGGACAGGCCGAACACCAGTTGTGGGTGCTCGTGGCTGTGGGTGATCTGTTCGTGGCGGTAGTGGCGCAGGGTGAGGATCGGCTGCATGGCGAGCGCTCCGGGAATCAGCCGGCAGTCTACACCGCAGGGCGCGGAGCGTGGCTTGTCATCGACTTGCAGCCTGCCTGTCACATTGGGGTCACCGCTGGCGCGCAAGCTCGCGCTAAACCCAGCGGAGAATGTCGATGAGCATTGCCGAGCGCAGCAAGCCCAGCAGAAAGCAACGCGTGCGTACCCTGTGGATTTCCGATGTGCACCTGGGCACGCGCGACTGCCAGGCAGAGCGCCTGGCGGAGTTCCTCAAGCGCTACCAGGCGGACAAGGTCTACCTGGTTGGCGACATCATCGACGGCTGGAAACTGCGCGGCGGCATGTACTGGCCGCAGGCCCACACCAATGTGATCCGCCGCCTGCTGACCATGAGCAAGCGCGGCACCGAGGTGATCTACGTCACCGGCAACCACGACGAATTCCTGCGCCGCTACTCGACGCTGATTCTCGGCAATATCCGTCTGGTCGACGAGGCCAGCCACGTCACTGCCGACGGCCGCAAACTGTTGGTGATTCACGGTGACCAGTTCGACGTGATCACCCGCTACCACCGCTGGCTGGCCTTTCTCGGCGACTCGGCGTACGGCTTCACCCTGACCCTCAATCGCTGGCTCAACCACTGGCGCGAGCGCTACGGCTATGGCTACTGGTCGCTGTCGGCGTACCTCAAGCACAAGGTCAAGACAGCGGTGAGCTTCATCAGCGACTTCGAGGAAGCCATCGCCCACGAATGCACGCGTCGCGGTTTCGACGGCGTGGTCTGCGGGCACATCCACCACGCCGAGATCCGCAAGGTGGGCGAAGTGGAGTACCTCAACTGTGGTGACTGGGTGGAGTCCTGCTCGGCGCTGATCGAACATCTGGATGGCAGCATCCAGCTCTATCGCCTGGCCGAAGAGCAGGCCCGCGAAGCCGAGTCGCTTGGCCTTGGGCAGGTGGCATGAGGATTCTCATCGTCACCGACGCCTGGCTGCCGCAGGTCAATGGCGTGGTTACCAGCCTGCAGGCGCTGGTCGGCGAGCTGCGTGGCTTGGGGCATCTGGTCAAGCTGCTGTCGCCGGCGGATTTCCGCGCGCTGCCGTGCCCGAGCTATCCAGAGATTCCGCTGGCCTGGGACCTGTGGAACGTGGGCCCGGCCCTGCGCGAGTTCCGTCCCGACTGCGTGCACATCGCCACCGAGGGGCCGCTGGGGTGGGCCGCTCGGCGTTGGCTGGGCAAGCGTGGCCTGGCGTTCTCCAGCGCCATCCACACGCGCTTTCCCGAATACGTGAATACGCGCTGGCCGGCGCTGCCGCTGAGCTGGGGCTATGCCTACCTGCGGCGCTTCCATCGTCCCAGCCAGGCCGTGCTGGTAACCACCGAGCGGTTGCGCGCGGAGTTTGCCGACTGGGGGCTGGAGCGCCTGCAGCTGTGGCGCAAGGGGGTGGACACGCGCTTGTTCCGGCCGCAGGGCGAGGCGCCGGTTGAGCCGGTGTTCCTCTATGTCGGGCGGTTGGCGGCCGAAAAGAACCTGCAGGCGTTTCTCGATCTGGAACTACCGGGGCACAAGCGCGTGGTCGGTGACGGCCCGCAGCGCGCCGAGCTGCAGGCGGCCTATCCGCAGGCGCAGTTCCTTGGTTATCAGCAGGGAGAGGCGCTGGCGCAAGCCTTTGCCAGTGCCAGCGTACTGGTGTTTCCGTCGCGTACCGACACCTATGGCCTGGTCATGCTCGAAGCGTTGGCTTGCGGCACACCCGTCGCGGCCTTCCCTGTGCCGGGACCACTGGATGTGCTGGAGCAGGACGTAACCGGGGTGATGGACGAGAACCTGCAGCAGGCTTGCCTGGCCGCCCTGCAGCTGGATCGTGGGCAATGCGCGGAGCATGCCTCGCGGCAATCCTGGCGCGCATCGGCGTTGGAGTTCCTGGCTCAGCAGCCGCTGCTGGATGGCGAGTTGGTGCAGCTGGACGAGGTGCACGCGCTGCAAACCTAGTTGCCCCTGAAAAGCAAAACGCCGCCCTCTGCGAAGAGGGCGGCGTTGTTATTGGGCAACACCGGCGTTGCGACTCCTGGCTTACAGGATGACCTTGTCGCGCAGCTTCTCGGCTGCCTGACTGAGGGCCAGGATGACCTTTTCCTTGTCGAAGTTCTGGATGCCGTTGGTATCCAGGTACATGGAGAAGCCTGGCAGTTCGTGCTCGACGTAGCTGGACTTGGCGCCGAGGTCGCGGCGGAAGTCGACCACCTGGTAAATCTGCACCGGCTTGCTGAAGCCCTTGACCGTGATCTGGCCCTTGTCGCGGCACATGATCACGTCCTTCACCAGCGAGTAGGCCTCGTGGGAGATCAGGATCTCGCCGGATTCGGCCGAGCTTTCCAGGCGGCTGGCGAGGTTCACTTCGCGACCGATGATGGTGTAGTCCATGCGCGTGTCGGCGCCGAAGTTGCCGACGGTGCAGTAGCCGGTGTTCAGGCCCATGCGGATTTCCAGCGGCTTGGTGATGCCCTGGGCGCGCCATTGCTGGCGCAGCACCTTCATGTGCTTACGCATGGCGATGGCCATCGATACGGCATTCACCGCATCCTTCTTGGCGCCCTGGCTGGCCGGGTCGCCGAAGAACACCATGATGCTGTCGCCGACGAACTTGTCGATGGTGCCGCCGTATTTCAGGACGATCTTCGACATTTCGGTGAGGTAGGTGTTGAGCAGGTCGGTGAGCTGCTCTGCTTCCAGCTCTTCGGAGAGCTCGGTGAAGCCCTTGATGTCGGAGAAGAATACGGTGAGCTTCTTGCGCTGGGTTTCCAGGCGCACGTGCTTCTTGCCGCTGAAGATCATCTGCCAGACTTGCGGCGACAGGTACTTGGCCAGGTTGCGCGCCAGGCGTGCGGCTTTTTCCTGCTCACGGGCGATCTCGCTACGCATCTGCGTCAGGCGCGTGCCTTGCTCATGCACGAAGAAGGCGGTGATGCCGATGTACAGGGTGCTCAGCAGGATGCTGACGATCGCCACCAGGATGGGGGTGGTGGCGCGCACCTCCGGGTGCACCAGGGCCGTGGTCAGGGCCATGCCGCCAGCAGCCACCAACAGCGACAGGCCGACATAGCGCAGGCCGCCGGCGATCATCGAGCTGAAGCTGAGGATCAGCAGGCACATCAGCCCCGGGACCACCGAAAAGCCCATCATCACCGCGGCGATACCCGCATGGGCAGCATCGATGAACAGCAGGGTGAGGGTGCTCTGCTCCGGGTAGTCCCGCTTGAAACGGTTGCCTACGTGGTAGGCCACGTGCGGGTAAAGCAGGGCGTAGGGCACCATCCACAGGATGCTGTAGCCGAAGTGCTGGTCATAGGTGCCGGCGGCGATGCTGGCAGCCGTGGCGATATAGGCCAGTACGCGGGAGTAGTACTCGCGCAGCATGGGCGCGGGTTGAGCCTTGACGGCTTCCAGTGCGGACTTCATTAGGTGAAACGATCCCCGGTGGTTTTCTGACGCTTCTGTCGAGCGCCTGGAGGGTCTGCAAGACCTGAGCCATGGCTAGGGGCTGCGCATGAAGCGCGAATAGACCCTAGAGCAGGAGGGGATCATAACCAGCACCTGTTCGGCGGCCAAGTAGGGCCGCCGAATGGGCACCTATCAGGCGGACTGACGGTCCATCGCTGCGCTGTAGATGGACTGCTTGGGTTGGGCGAAAACCCGGCGCAGCATGGGCTCGAAGAACGCCAGCGGCAGGCTCTGGTATTCCGGGTCGAAGGCCGCTGCATCGTACTTGGCGCAGAATTCGATGGTTGCCAGGTACTGCGGGTGGTCCTTGAACTGCTCGCGCAGGTGCCGATCCATGCCCAGGTGATGGAAGAAGTAGTAACCCTGGAAAATACCGTGTTTCTCGACCATCCAGTGGTAGGCCGGGCTGACGAACGGCTTGAGGATGGCCGCGGCGATATCCGGGTGGTTGTACGAGCCCAAGGTGTCGCCGATGTCATGCAGCAGCGCGCAGATCACGTACTCCTCGTCACGGCCGTCCTGATGGGCGCGGGTGGCGGTCTGCAGGGAGTGGGTCAGGCGGTCCACCGGAAAGCCACCGAAGTCGCCGTCGAGCAGCTTGAGGTGGGTCAGGATGCGGTCCGGCAGTTGCTTGGCGTAGGCGGCGAAATCCTGGGCGATGATGGCCCAGTCGTCGGCGCTGCCATCTTCCATGTGGGTGAAACGGGCATGAGCGTTCATCAGGCGTCCTCTTGTTGTTTTATCGGGACTGGTACGGTGTACCACGCGGCTGCTAGAAGCGGATGCGGCCGGTCAGGGCATCCTTGAGCATCACCCAGTCGCCCAACAGGCTGTAGAAGGGGTACTGGAAGGTGGCTGGCTTGTTCTTCTCGAACACGAAGTGGCCGACCCAGGCGAAGCCATACCCGGCGAAGGGAACGGCCAGCAGCCAGAGCCATTGCTGGGTGAACACGGCATAGCCGATCAGGCTCAGCACCAGCAGGCTGCCGATGTAGTGCAGGCGGCGACATATGTCGTTGCTGTGTTCTTGCAGATAGTAGGGGTAGAACTCGGCAAAGCTCTGGTAGCGTTCGGTGGTTGCAGTGCTCATGGCACACCTCCTGTCATTGTCGACTGGCAGTGTAGGGCGGCTGTCTTGTGCGGCCAGTGACATACAGTGCCAGTTTAGTATCCTTGCGCCGCCAGCCCGTGATTGACCAGCATAAGAATAAGTCCATGAGCGAACGCACCACTTCCTCCAGCTGGGCTTCCACGATCGCCCAGGCCCTCGAACTGGGCGGCGTTGATTGCCGCAGCCTGTTTGCCCGCCTGGGCATGGATTACAGCGCCCTCGACGATCCTGAGGCGCGCTTTCCGCAGGACAGCATGACCCGCCTGTGGCAACTGGCCGTGGAGGCCAGCGGCAACCCGGCAATCGGCCTGAACATGGCGCGCCTGTCGGTGCGGCCGACGTCGTTCCATGTGGTCGGCTACGCGCTGATGTCCAGCCGCAACCTGCAGGAAGGCTTCAATCGCCTGGTGCGCTACCAGCGCATCATCGCTGAGGGCTCCGACGTGAGCTTTCACCCCACGGTCGATGGTTATGAGCTGGTCTTCGCCATTCACGGCGACCGCCTGCCGGCGACCCGGCAGAGCGCGGAGGCCTCGTTGGCGCACACCCTGGCATTCTGCCGCTGGCTTACCGGCAAGCCGATGCGGCCGCGCCTGGTCAGCTTCCAGGGGCCGCCGCCGGAGAACCAGGAACCGTACCGCGAGGTGTTCCAGGCGCCTCTGCGCTTCAATGCCGAGCACTATGGGATTGTGTTTGAGCGCGCCGATCTGGATGCGCCGTTGCCGTCGGCCAACGAGGGCCTGGCGCAGCTGCACGATCGTTTTGCCGGTGATTACCTGGCGCGTTTCTCCGACAGCCGGGTGACCCATCAGGTGCGCCAGGTGCTGTGCCGCCTGTTGCCCCAGGGTGAACCCAAGCGCGAGGCCGTGGCGCAGGCCTTGCTGCTGTCCGAGCGGACCTTGCAGCGGCGCTTGCAGGAGGAAGGCAGCAGCTACCAGCAGTTGCTCGACGATACCCGCCGTGAGCTGGCCGGGCAGTATCTGGCTCAGGCCAATCTGACCCTGCTGGAAGTGGCTTACCTGCTGGGGTTTGCCGATCCGAGTAATTTCTTTCGCGCGTTCCGCCGCTGGTTCGATACCACTCCGGGCGAATACCGCGCGCGTCTCTGACCCTCTCGTACCTGCAGGGGCCAGCCGGCGCGGGTCAGTGCCGCCAGAAGGCTGGCAGCAGCAGCACCAGCACGGTGAGGATTTCCAGGCGCCCCAGCAGCATGCCCAGGGTCAGCAGCCATTTGGCGCTGTCCGGCAGGCTGGAGAAGTTGCCGGCCGGGCCGATGATCGGGCCCATGCCGGGGCCCACGCCGGATACCGTGCTGGCGGCGCCGGAGAGCGCGGTGATCCAGTCCAGGCCACACAGGGTCAGCGCCAGCGCCAGGGTGGCGATGGTGATGGTGAAGAAGAACGAGAAGGCCAGGATCGAGCGGACGATGTCTTCGTCCAGGCGGTGGCGGTTGTACTGCTGCTTGATCACCGCACGCGGGTGCACCAGCTGCTTGAGGTTGGCCTTGAGCAGGATGTAGGCGATCTGGAAGCGGAACACCTTGAGTCCGCCCGCAGTGGAGCCAGAGCAGCCACCGATGAAACCCAGGTAGAAGAACAGCATGCTGGCGAAACCGCCCCACAGGCTGTAGTCATTGAGGGCGAAGCCGGTGGTGGTCATCACCGACGTGGTGTTCACCGCCACGTGGCGCAGGGCTTCCAGCCAGTGCAGGCGGGTGGTGGCCCAGTACCAGGTGGCCAGCAGCAGCCAGCTGCCCAGCAGGATGAACAGGAAACCGCGCACCTGCTGGTCGCGCAGCAGTGCCGTGTAGTTGCCGCGCATCATCGAGACGTACAGCACGAACGGCAGGCTGCCGAGGATCATCACCACCACCGCGACCCAGTGCACCGCCGGCTGCGGCCAGTGGCCGAGGGAGGCATCGGAGGTGGAGAAACCACCGGTGGAGATCGCCGACATGGCGTGGTTGATCGCGTCGAACACGTTCATTCCGGCCAGCCAGAAGCCCAGCGTTGCCAGCAGGCTGATGCCGATATAGGCCACCACCATGTACTTGGCGACCATGTGCGAGCGCGGCATGACCTTTTCCGAGCGGTCCGAGGACTCGGTCTGGAACAGGCGCATGCCACCGATGCGCAGCATCGGCAGGATTGCCACGGCCATGGCGATAAAACCGATACCGCCCAGCCAGTGCAACAGCGAGCGCCAGATCAGGATGCCCGGCGACATGCCGTCCAGGCCGCTGAAAATGGTGGCGCCAGTGGCGGTGATGCCCGACATGCTCTCGAAGTAGGCATCGGTGTAGCTGGTGTGGCGGCTGAACAGGAACGGCAGTGCGGCGAAGAACGACACCAGGACCCAGCTCGACACGGTCAGCATGTACATGTCGCGCGGGCGCAGCTGGCTTGGCCGGCCGCGGCCCTGGAGAAACATGCTCAGGCCGCTGATGAAGGTGATCAGGCTCGACCAGAGGAAGGCGTTGATGTCCTGTGGCTGCTCGTAGACCAGCAGGGTCGCCACCGGCACCAGCATGCTGATGGCCAGGGTGATCAGGAAAATGCCGTTGATGAGCGCCAGGGTGCGCAGGGTCGGCAAGGACATTAAGGACTTCCGTTGTGTCGGTGGATGTAAGGGTAGGCGAGCGCCGGCTTAGTGTTTCCAGAAGGCCGGAGTGAACAGCACTAGCACGGTGAGGATTTCCAGGCGACCGAGCAGCATGCCGATGGTCAGCAGCCACTTGGCGGCATCCGGCAGGGGGGCGAAGTTGCCGACCGGGCCGATGATTGGGCCCAGGCCCGGGCCGACGTTGCACACCGCAGTGGCAGCGCCGGTGATCGCGGTCACCCAGTCCAGCCCGGTCAGGGTCAGGCCCATGGCGATCACGCCGATGGTGATGGTGAAGAAAAACGAGAAGGTGATCAGCGAGCGGACGATGTCTTCGTCCAGGTTGTGGTTGTTGTACTGCTGCTTGATCACCGCGCGTGGGTGCACCAGCTGCTGCAGGTTGGCCTTGAGCAGCACGAAGGCGACCTGGAAACGAAAGATCTTCAGGCCGCCGGCGGTGGAGCCGGAGCATCCGCCGATGAAGGTCAGGTAGAAGAACAGCAGCACGGCGAAGCCGCCCCAGGTGGTGTAGTCACCCAGGGCCACGCCGGTGGTGCTGACCACCGAGGTGATGTTGACCGCGACTATGCGCAGCGCATCCAGCCAGGCATTGTTCGAGTTGGCCCACAGCCAGGTGCCGACTAGCAGCCAGCTGAGCAGCAGAAAGCCGATCAGGCCCCGGACCTGATGATCGCGAATCAGCGCCCGGCGATGCCCGCGCAGGGTGGCGACATAGAGGGTGAACGGCAGGCTGCCGAGGATCATCACCACCACCGCGACCCAGTGCACCGCCGGCTGCGGCCAGTGGGTGAGTGAGGCATCGG
>JBBNAI010000315.1:0-2497 GCA_037994305.1 Pseudomonas sp.
CTCAGCGTGCTGCAGCGCGAAGCCGCCGGCGAGCCCTGGGCCAGCCACTTCACCCCGCTGTACAACCAGGCGCTGAAACAGCACTACGCAGACGGCATCGCTTACAGCCAGAAGGCCAAGCTGATTCGCGGCGAGGTCGACGTCAACGCGCTATTCGAACCCAAGTTCGTCGAGCAGGGCCTGAAGGAACTGCAACTCGAGCACTACTGGCAGGACGCGCCGGCGAAGGTCGCCGGACAGCCCTGAGCCTGCCCGCGGTGGCGAATCCGTTGGCGACCGGCAGCTGGTTGCCAACGGCCAACGCGGATGAATTCGCCCCCGTTGCCTTGATCGACGGAGCCTCGCCGACACCACTTGGCAGGCTCCCCGAACTTCACTACCGGTACCTGCCGCCTGCCCTTCGCTGTCGTTCGGCGTGTTGTCGCTGAGGTTACCGAGCAACTGCAAGCGCCCACAGAAATCCCCGAAGCGCGGCCCGTCAGTACCCGTGATGACGCTCTCGGCTCAGCCCTCGCCTCGCTCGGAGTAGATCACCGCATGCCCGGCCAGTTTCTCCGGCACCAGGGCGCCACCGACTGCGCCTCGGTGGGACAACACGGCAGCGCCCGCTACGCGGGCTCACTCCGCACGCTGAACCCGCTGCTTGGGGGTGGGCCAGACTCGGCTTCACCACCCACCGCCACAAGGTAGCGGCAGACGCTGCGCCGACACTGCGTCCCAGCCAGCAGTCGATCAGCAGCGCTGCTGACCGACCAGCACCCGCTTCCGTGAATTTCCCGCGCAACCCGCGCCACACCGGGCCCCGGGCGGACTGGCACGCTCCCTGCTCCTGTCCGATCAGCACGGGTACTCCGCACGCCCGCCTTGTCACAGGACCTTTCCATGAGCGTCGAATTTATCTGGCAACTCCCCAACGATCGCGATGCGCGCTACGCCGACTCGCGACCCCAACTGCGCGGCGAACGCCCGAGCACTGAGCTGCCAGCCTATGGGCCCGGCGTCAGCGACCCGCGCGGGCGCCGCTTCAACTACCTCGATTACCTGCAGCAGATCGCCCGCGCCGCCGACCTGACCGGCTTCGATGGCATCCACATCGCCAACCAGGCGGACGGCGACGAGCCGTGGATCATCGCCGGCTACGTGGCGCGCAGCACCCGCCACCTCAAGTTGCTCACCGAGTTCGATGCCGCGCGCGGTTCGGCGGTGTATGCGGCGAAGAACGCCGTGAGCTACCAGCGCTTCACCGGCGGGCGTTTCGCCTGGCAGCTCGCCAGCCCGGCCGATGCCGCGCAGCGCCGCCGCCAGGGCGACTTCATTGCCGACGCCGACCTGCTGCCACGCACCGAGGAGTTCCTCACCGTCGCTCGTGGGGTAATCACCCAGGCGCCGTTCAGCTTCACCGGGCGCTTCTTCGAAGTGCTCGACGGCGGCTTCAAGGGCCCGTTGTCCGGCCAGCGTGTGCCGCCGATCTACCTGGCCGGCGACAGCGTCGAGGCATTGCAGCTATCGGCCCGCCAGGCCGACGTGCACCTGTTCGCCGCTCGCCCGCTGGCCGAGCTGGCGCCGCTGCTCGACCAACTGGACCAACTCGCCCGCGACGCCCAGCGCACGCTGACGCCCGGCCTGCGCATCGATGTGCTGGCCCGCGAGAGCAGCGAAGAAGCGCTGGTTGACGCCCAGCGCAGCGCCGCCCAGCAAGGCATCGCCGCACCAACCGCCAGCGGCCTGTGGCGCTACGCCGACGCCCGCCCCGGCGCTGTCGAGGCGGCGCTGGTCGGCAGCTACGGCGAAGTCGCCGACGCGCTCGCCGAGTACGCCATTGCCGGTGTCGCCAGCTTCCTGCTCGGCGCCGCGCCGCACCTGGAAGAAGCCTACCGGGTCGGCGAAAACCTGCTGCCCCTGCTGCGCGCGCGCCTCACCGGCGCCACCGCCCATACCGCCTGACCAACGAGACTTTTCCCCATGGCTATCGATGTTTTCTGGCGCCTGCCGACCCACGGCGAACCGAGCACCCACCGCAACCGCGAGCCGTTTCGCGGCGACTGGTTCTTCGGCAACGGCCACCCCAGTGGCAGCGGCCTGAGCACTCGCGACGACGGTTTCACCTATATCGACTACCTCGCCGAGATTGCCCGTGCTGCCGAGATCTCCGGCTTCCAGGGCGGGCTGATTCCGTCTTTCCCGATGACCGACGAACCCTGGGCGATCTCCGCCTTCCTGGCCCGCGAAACGCGTACCTTCCGGTTCATGATTGCCTTCCAGCCGGGCTTCCTCAATCCGGTCACCGCGGCACGCATGACCGCCAGCTTGCAACGCGCCACCAACGGCCGCGCGCTGTTCAACGTAATTACCGGCGGTGGCGGACCCTCGCAGCTGTGGTGGGGCGACAGCGCCGGGCATGACGCGCGCTACAACCGCACCGACGAATTCCTCGACGTGTTGCGTGGGGTGTGGAGCGGCGGCCCGTTCAACTACAACGGCCGCTACTACCAGGTCG
>JBBNAI010000316.1:0-1498 GCA_037994305.1 Pseudomonas sp.
GCGCTGTTCGGCGACGGGGTGATCCTCAACTTCGAAGGCAGCGGCGCCCAGGCGCGGGTGCAGGTCAACTTCGAGGCCGAAGGCAGCAAGTGGCTGATGCTCGGCTACGCCAAGCTGGAAGCGCTCTGATCCCGTAGGGCGGGTGAAACCCGCGGGTTGCCCCGCCCTACGGCTTTAACAGCCCCTGCCCATCGGTTTGCAATGCCGCCATGGCCTGCGCCAGTTGCCGCTCAGTCGCTCGCTCGGACTGCTGCAAGCCTTGCTGCACCCCCTGGAAGTTGGCCGCATCCTTGTTCTGGCTGAGCTTGAACGAGCCTTCGATGCGGCTGATCGGCAGGGCGAAGCCGACAATGGCGCGCAGCATGCTGTCGACGTATTCGACCGGGGCGTCGCTCACCGCCCACGGCCGCTCGCGACCCTGCTCATGCCGGTCACTAAGGGCGCTGACCAGCGCCAGCAGGCGCTCACGATCCTCGAAGACTTCCGCCTGCCCATAGGCATGCACCGCCTGGTAGTTCCAGGTCGGCACCACTTTGCCGTGCTCGGCCTTGGCCGGGTAGAAACTCGGACTGACATAGGCCTCGGCGCCCTGAAACACCAGCAGCACCTCGGCACCGGCTGCCAGCCCACGCCACTGCGGGTTGGCCCGGGCGAAATGACCGTACAAGGTGCCGAACTCGCCCTCGTCCGGTTTCAGCAGCAGCGGCAAGTGACTGGCCTGCAAGCCCTGTTCACCCTGGCTGACCAGCAGCGCCAGTGGCGTCTGTGCAATCAACCCGTGCAATGCGTCCAGGTCGGTGACGGCGAAAGCCTTGGGGATATACATGGAACACCTCGGTGGCAGTGATGTAGCAGGTGTACCCCAAGGCCATGACGGCGAACAGATACAGCTGCGCATAAATCCGGAAACACTCTGTGGCTGGCCTTTGCCCGCTCGACTGGGCAGCATGACGCGCGTATCTCTCCCAAGCGGAAATCATTCCATGCAACGTTTCCTCAGCATCGCCCTGGTCCTGTGCCTGGGTCTGACCATCAGCCTCGACGCCAGCGCCCGACGCATGGGCGGTGGCAAGACCTTCGGCTCCGCGCCGACCCACCAGACCCGCCAGGCAGAAGCGCCCAAGGCCAGCCAACCGGCGGCTGCCGGTGCTGCCGCCGCCGCTCGTCCGGCCGCCAGTGGTGCGTCGCGCTGGCTCGGCCCACTGGCTGGCCTCGCCGCCGGTGGCCTGCTCGCCTCGATGTTCATGGGTGACGGCTTCCAGGGCATGCAGATCTTCGACTTCCTGATCATCGGCCTGATCGCCTTCGTGATCTTCCGCTTTATTGCCGCCCGCAAGGCCCAGCAACAGGGCCGACCGGCGGCTGCCGGGCACGCGCCATACCAGCGGGAAATGCCGCAGGCGCCACAGAACATCTTCGGCGGCTCCAGCGCCAGCGCCGCCCCGCGTGCGATCAACGCGCCGAGCTGGTTCAACGAACAGCGCTTCATCGAAGCCGG
>JBBNAI010000317.1:0-13565 GCA_037994305.1 Pseudomonas sp.
TGACCCACAAGCAACTGATCCTGGCTGGCTGCTACAGCCTGAGCCTGATCGCCGGCCAGGTGCTGGCCGCCGTAGCGCCCGAGCAGGTCGCCCGCCTGGGCGCCGAGCTGACCCCGATGGGCGCCGAGAAAGCCGGTAACGCCGATGGCAGCATTCCGGCCTGGACCGGCGGGCTGGGCAAGGACGCCGGCGCCAAGGATGCCGACGGTTTCCTCGCCGATCCGTTCGCCGGCGAACAGCCGCTGTTCACCATCACCGCGCAGAACGTCGCGCAGTACCAAGCCAAGCTCAGCGCCGGGCAACTGGCGATGTTCAAGCGCTACCCGGACAGCTACCGCATCCCGGTGTACCCGACCCACCGCTCGGTCAACGTGCCGCAGCGCTACCAGGACACCACCCGGCAGAACGCCGCGCGTACCCAGCTGGCAGAAGGTGGCAACGGCCTGCAGGACTACCAGAGCGGCGGCCTGCCCTTCGCCGTCCCGCAGAACGGCCTGGAAGTGATCTGGAACCACATCGGCCGCTACCGTGGCATCGCGATGCAGCGCCTGGTGGTGCAGGCCTCGCCGCAGACCAACGGCAGCTTCACGCCGAGCGTGGTCAAACAGCAGCTGGCATACCCCATCGGCCTGTCGGATTACTCCGCCGACGAGATGAGCAACATCCTCTATTACTACCGCGAGGAATTCCTCTCCCCGGCGCGCATGGCCGGCGGCGTGTTGCTGGTCCACGAGACCATCAACCAGGTCAAGGAACCGCGCATGGCCTGGCAGTACAACGCCGGCCAGCGCCGCGTGCGCCGCGCTCCGCAGATCGCCTACGACAGCCCGGCGGCCGAAGGCATGCGTACCCTGGATGACTTCGACATGTTCAACGGCGCACCGGATCGCTTCGACTGGAAGCTGGTGGGCAAGAAGGAGATGTACATCCCCTACAACAGCTACCGCCTGGAATCGCCCAGGCTCAAGTACAGCGACATCATCCAGGCCGGCCACATCAACCCCGCGCACACCCGCTACGAGCTGCACCGCGTCTGGCATGTGGTCGCCACCCTGAAGCCCGGGCAGCGCCACCTCTACTCCAAGCGCGAGCTGTATATCGACGAAGACAGCTGGCAAGCCGCCGAGGCCGATGCCTATGACGGCCGCGGCACCCTGTGGCGCGTATCCGAGGGCCACGCCAGCTTCTTCTACGACCAGCAGATCCCTTCGTTCGCCGCCGAGACCCACTACGACGTGCTATCCGGGCGCTACGCAGTCAACGCCCTGCACAACGAAGAGAAGAACGGCTACCAGTTCGACATGCCGTACAACCGCAAGCAGTTCACGCCCTCGGCCCTGCGCGCCAGCGGCATTCGCTGAACCACAACAGCTACAGCTCCACGCGCCACTCCTTTCGGCGACCTTCGGGTCGCCGTTTTTTATTTTCCGATCAGGCGATGGAATGCCCCTCGACACTCACCCACAAGGTGCGCTTTTTGCTTTAAATTCCGTCCCTTACCTACACAAGCCGGGCCTTGCTCATGAAGTTGCATCAGCTCCGTGCCATCGTCGCCATCTGTGAAAGCGGCAGCATCCAGGAGGCCTCGCGCCTGCTGCATATCTCCCAGCCTGCCCTGTCCAAGGGCATCAAGGAGCTCGAGACCGAACTCGGCGTGCCTCTGCTGGTGCGCTCCAACCGTGGCATCACCGCCACCGAATACGGCGAGCGTCTGGTGCGCCGCGCCCGCCTGATCCTCGAAGAGGTGCGCCGCGCCCGCGAGGAAATCGACACCCTCAAGGGCCTGATGGACGGCAAGGTGTCGATCGGCGTATCGCCCGTCACCCCCGGCGCGCAGTTCATCGCCAGCCTCAACCGCTACCGCAAGCGCTACCCCAAGGTGCAGGTGCAGATCCACGAACTGCGCCCGTCCAAACTGATGGAAGGCCTGCGCGAAGGGCAGCTGGACCTGGCCCTGAGTTCCCTGCCGCCCAGCCGCAACAGCGACGGCTTCCAATGGACCGAGCTGTACGCCCAGCCCACCGTGCTGGCCGTGCGCAAGGGCCACCCGCTGCGTGGCGTGCGCTCCCTGCAGGAGCTGCGCGAGGAAGAGTGGCTGCTGCAGGACTCCCTGGAGCAATCGCGGGTCGGCCTGATGTTCGAGCACTTCCGGGTGCCGCCGCCGGAACGGGTCATCGAGTGCGCCTCGGTGGTGCTGTTCTCCGAGCTGGCACTCAATACCGATGCAGTCAGCTACTGGTCAGTGCGGGTACTCGAGCATGTACAGAAGCTCGGCCTGGAGCTGGAAATGCTCGACCTGGTGGAACAGGTGCCGCCGATGAACATCTCCCTGGTCTGCCGCGACCAGGAACTGATGACTCGCGAGGCCAAGGCCCTGGCCGACGAGCTGGTGTACGCCTACAAGAACCCCCACGCGCCCAAGGTTTCCGAGCAGCTCGGCATGGCCAAGTGAACCTGTAGTTGCTGGCTAGGCGGCGTAGTGCGGCACGCAGCACACCTCGGTCTTCACCGAGTTGGCGATGAAGCAGGCTTCATGGGCCTCGTGGTGCAGGGCGTCGAGTTGCGCGCTGGTCGGCGCGTTACCGGCGAAGGTCACGGCCGGGCGCAGGGTGACGCGGGTCATGGCCAGGCGGCCCTCGGCATTCTTGCCCATGCGTCCCTCGGCCGGGTCGCGGTAGCCGTCCACGCGCCAGCCGTCACGGGCGGCCAGGGAGAGGAACCAGAGCATGTGGCAGCTGGACAGCGAGGCGACGAAAGCCTCTTCCGGGTCCACCGCGTCTTCGCGCGAGCCGGGCAGCGGCACCACATGCGGCGAGGACGAGGCCGGCACCTCCACGCCACCATCGAAGCGCCACCGGTGGCCACGGCTGTAGCGGTTGTCGAGGAAGTCCTGATCGCCACGCGACCAGATGATTTCAGCGGTGTACAGCGCCATGGCTGGCTCCCGAACGGACTGGGCAGCGCAGCATAACCAAGCACCCCACGCCGCGCACATAACCAAAGTCGATACACATGCGCAGAGGTGATTATCTCGGCCCCCACCGGCTGCGGCATGCTGCGCAGCAACCTGGGTATCACCACAAGGACAAAAAATGCAGCTGATCCCACAGACCCTCGCCTGGCAGGATGAATTCGCGTCGATTCGCCGACAGATCCACCAGCATCCCGAACTGGGTTTCGAGGAGCACCGCACCAGCGAGCTGGTCGCCGGTTACCTGCGCCAATGGGGCTATGAGGTGCACGAAGGTGTCGGCGGCACCGGCGTGGTCGGTGTATTGCAGAGCGGCAGCGGCAGCCGCAGCATCGGCATTCGCGCCGACATGGACGCCCTGCCGATCCACGAGGAAAGCGGCGTCGCCTACTGCAGCCAGCACGCCGGCAAGATGCACGCCTGCGGCCACGACGGGCACACCGCGATCCTGCTCTGCGCCGCGCGCTACCTGGCCGAGACGCGCCGGTTCGACGGCACCCTCCACCTGATCTTCCAGCCGGCCGAGGAAACCCTCGGCGGCGCCAAGCGGATGATCGAAGACGGCCTGTTCGAGCGCTTCCCCTGCGACGCGGTGTACGCCCTGCACAACATGCCGGGCCTGCCGGTGGGCATGTTCGTCACCCAGGCTGGCGCCATGAGCGCCTCGTCCGACGTGGCAACCATCAAACTGATCGGCGTCGGCGGCCACGGCGCCATGCCGCACAAGACCAAGGACCCGGTAGTGGCGGCCGCCGAGCTGGTGCTGGCGCTGCAAACCATCGTCGCGCGCAACGTGCCGGCCGGCGAAGTCGGCGTGGTCACGGTTGGCGCCATCCACGCCGGCGAGGCGCCCAACGTGATCCCCGACGTGGCGACACTCAAGCTCAGCGTGCGTTCGACCAACCCGGATATCCGTAAACTGCTGCGCCAGCGCATCAGCGCGATCGCCCAGGGCGTGGCGCAGACCCACGACCTGGGCATGGAACTGGACTACGACGACCGCATCGGCGTGCTGCTCAACACCCCGGCCGAGACTGCCCTGCTGCAGGACGTGGCGCGCGAACTGGTGGGCGAGCAGGCGGTACTGACCAGCGTGCCCACCGGCTATCTGGGCAGCGAGGACTTCGCCTCGATGCTGGAAGTGCGCCCCGGCTGCTACATCGTCACGGGCAACGGCAACAGCGGCCCGAGCGGCTGCATGGTCCACAACCCGGGCTACGACTTCAACGACCAGGCCATCCCCTTCGGCGCCAGCCTCTGGGCACGCCTGGTCGAAACCTACCTGTGCGCCGCCTAAATCGGCCGCGCACCACCGCCCTGCAGTAACGGGAGCAGTCTCATGTCCGAATCGAAACCCCAGCGCCGCACCCTGGTGGTCATCCTGCTGATGGCCGTGATGGTGATCAGCGTGCTGGACAAGACCATCTTCGCCTTCGCCGGCGTGCAGATCATCGACGAGTTGAAGCTGACACCCGAGCAGTTCGGCTTCGTCGGCAGTGCGTTCTTCTTCCTTTATTCGCTGTCCGGCGTGCTGGTCGGCTTCCTCGCCAACCGCTTCCCCACCCGCTGGATTCTCGCCGGCATGGCGCTGGTGTGGACCACCGCGCAGCTGATGGTGACCAGCGCCAGCAGCCTGACCGCCCTGACCGCCAGCCGCCTGGTGCTCGGCGCCGGTTGCGGCCCGGGCACCGCGGTGACCCAGCATGCCTGCTTCAAATGGTTCGCCCCGACCGAGCGCGTGCTGCCGGCCTCGCTGATCCAGGTGTCGATCATGCTCGGCGGCCTGATCGGCGCCATCGCCCTGCCGTTCTGCATCCACCATTTCGGCTGGCGCATGGCCTACATGGCACTGGCCGCCCTGAGCTTCATCTGGCTGCTGGTGTGGCTGGTGTTTGGCGCAGAAGGCCAGCAGACCGACAGCGCCGAGCCCGGCCAGGTCAGCCAAGCCGAGCAGACGACGCCCTACCGTCACCTGCTGCTCAACCGCACCTTCGTGTGGATTTCCCTGATGTGCTTCCTCGCCTACCTGCCCAACGCCCTGTCGTTCAGCTGGTCGGCGGTGTACATGCAGAAGGGCCTGGGCCTGACCGCGATGCAGACCGGCTACCTGATGTTCGCCGCCACGCTCAGCATCATCGTGCTCAACCTGCTGATGTCCGCACTGTCGCAGCGCATCCTGCAGCGCGGCGTCAGCCTGCAGCGCAGCCTGGTGCTGCCACCGATGCTCTGCTGCATCGTCGGCGCAGCGGCCTTCTGCGCCATGGGTACGCTGTTCGACAGCCTGCCGGCGAAGCTGGTGCTGTACAGCGTGGGCGGCGTGCTGCTCAACGCCGTGTTCGCCTTCGGTATGACCATCACCGCGCACATCTCACCGACTCGCCAGCGCGGCGCCATGCTGGCCATCCACGTCGGCAGCCTGACCGCATCCGGCATGTTCGCCCCCTGGCTGGTGGGCAAGCTGATCACCCTGCTGGACAACGACATCGCCCGCGGCTTCGAGGCCTCGATCAATGGTTTCGGCGTGGTGATTCTGCTCTGCGCCGTGCTCGGCCTGTACGTCATCACCCCGGAAACCACACGCCAGCGCCTGCTCGGCCTGAGCCGCCCGGCGCAACCCGACATGCCCGCAGAGGCATCCATGAAAGCCCTGTAAGGCGCCTTCATGGCGCGGGCCGAGGCTACCCGCCACGGTCCGTTTCATCGCCCTCGCTCCCCGGTTACCGCGCACCACCGGGGCAGGCCACAAGCCTGCCCCGCGGGGTTCGCTGCGCCCGCATTTAACCGCGGCTGCGCCGGGGCAGCACTCAACGACCCGACTGGATCACCCCATGAACCTCTCCAGCTTTTCGCAGCGCTACGCCGAAGCCCGGCAGAAATTTCTCGACGCCTGCGCCGCCAACGGCCTGAGCGTCGAATCGCACATCCACCCCCTGCGCGGCCGTGACGGCGAAGTGCTGGCGATGGACGTGGCCCGCCTCGGCGCGCCCGACGCCGCCAACCTGCTGGTCATCAGCAGCGGCTGCCACGGCGTGGAGGGCTTCTGCGGCTCCGCCGTGCAGCTCGATCGCCTGCACGATGCGGCCTGGATCGAACACTGCCGCCGCGACGACCTGGCCGTGCTGTTCATCCACGCGCTCAACCCCCACGGTTTCTCCTGGCTGCGCCGGGTCACCGAGGACAACGTCGACCTCAACCGCAACTTCGTCGACTTCACCCAGCCACTGCCCGCCAACCCGGACTACCGCGCGGTGTCGGCGCTGCTGCTGCCACGCCGCTGTCCGCCGTCCCTGCGCACCTACCTGGGCCTGGTGGGTTATTCCCTGCGCCACGGCCGCATGGCCCTGCAGGGCGCCATCTCGCGTGGCCAGCATGATGATCCCAGCGGGATGTTCTTCGCCGGCACCGCGCCGACCTGGAGCAATAGCACCTTGCGCCAGGTCCTGCGCCAGCACGCCCGGCAGTGCCAGCGCATCGGCTGGATCGACCTGCACACCGGGCTCGGCCCGACGGGCTTCGGCGAGCGCATCTACAAGGGGCCGCAGAACGCCGAAAGCATCGCCCGTGCCCGCCAGTGGTGGGGCGCCGAGGTAACCAACAGCGCGGAAGGCAACTCGGCCTCGGCCGACCTCAATGGCACCCAGGACCTGGCCGTGCTGGAAGAGTGCCAGCAGGCGCAGTACAACGGCCTGACCCTGGAGTACGGCACCCTGCCGGGCCTGCAGGTGCTCAACGCCCTGCGCGCCGACCACTGGCTGCACCGCAACCCGCAGGCGCCCGCCGCCCAGCAGGCCCGGATCAAGCGCCAGCTGCGCGATGCCTTCTATGTCGACGACGACGCCTGGAAACGTCGCGTGCTGGAGCAGGCCCGCGAGGTGCTGCAACTGACCCTGCAGGGCCTGGCCAGCTAGGCCAGCGCTCGTACAGACCGGTCTGCGCCCTGCGCCGGCCGGTTTGTTGATGACAGGTACCACCCAGACTAGCGACCGTTGGTCGGTAAACTGCAGGGCACACCGCCACACCCTCCCTCGCCGGCGAGCCGACTCGCCGCGCCATTCCAGCGACTCCCGCAACGAACGCCAACCGTGGCGCCCCGCGCTTTTCCCATGGCCCGCAGCCTCTCGGCATTCTTCGACAAAGCCTGTACAGGCGCCACGCAGAGCACTAGAAAGCCCCCTACAACCATCAGCCTTTTCCTGCTCAGCCAGGCACGGCGGCTATTTTCTGGCTATAGCAATAAGGCGCGCTGCCGAAACCCCTGATAGGCCATAACTCACAACAAGTGGTCACACTGTGACCGATAGGTGGCCTTTAGCCACTGTTTGGTTTCCGTTACACTCCGCGCCCCCCGATTTGGGTATCTGCCATGAAGAACCTGTCGCTGACTCTGAAGCTGTCCCTCCTGCCTGCCGTGGCCTTGCTCGGCTTGCTGCTGTTTGTGGGCTATACCTCGCTGCAACTGTCGGCCAACGACTCGCGTCTGGTGAATCTGGAAACCCACAGCTTTCCTACCCTGGAAAAAGCCGACGCGGTGATCTTCCAGTTCTCGCGCCTGCCCGGTCTGCTCAACAGCGCCGTGGCTGCCGGTGAGCTGGAAACCCTGGATGAGGCGCGCAAGGTACTCACCGAGATCGCCAGCAAGCAGCAGGAGCTGCAAACCCTGGCCCGCGACAACCCGCAACGTGAGGCCGAGCTGGGCGACTGGCGCAGCGCCATCCAGCACTACGCCGACAACGCCCTCTCCGCCTCCGAGCAACTGATCAAGGGCAGCGCCACCTTCGAAGACCTGCGCCCCAATCTCGACCGCATGGCCAGCGACCTGAGCAGCGCCCAGAAGATCGCCAGCAGCTTCCGCGGCCATGCCTATGAAGACTTCCAGGCCGCCCTCGCGCAGACCCGCACCGACAACGCCACCACCACCCGCGTCGGCTTTATCCTCACCGCGCTGCTGGTCGGCCTGGTCGGCCTCGGCGCCTGGGTGATCATCCGCGGCATCATGGGCAACGTGCATGGCGTGATCGACTCGCTGAAAGCCATCGCCCGTGGCGACGGCGACCTGACCCGCCGGGTCAACGTCGACTCCAACGACGAGATCGGCGTGATGATCCAGCTGTTCAACGGCTTCCTCGACAAGCTGCAGGGCACCATTCACCAGATCATCGACGCGGCCAGCCCACTGGGCCAGATGTCCCAGGAGCTGTACCGCCTGACCCAAGGTTCGGAAGAGAACGCCAAGTCGCAGCAGGGCCACACCGACTCCATCGGCCGCGACATCCAGACCATGACCAGCAGCATCCAGGAAGTCGCCCAGCGCTCGCAGCAGGCCTCCACCGGTGCCGGTGATGCCTCGCGCCAGGCGGCCGCCGCGCGCACCAACATCGGCAGCCTGTCCACCAGCATCAGCGACCTGGGCAGCAGCGTGATGGGCGCCGTGCAGGCCATGCAGCAGCTGGAAGAAGAAACCCAGCAAGTCGGCTCGGTACTCACCGTGATCCGCAGCATCGCCGAGCAGACCAACCTGCTGGCGCTCAACGCCGCCATCGAGGCCGCGCGGGCCGGCGAGCAGGGCCGCGGCTTTGCCGTGGTCGCCGATGAAGTGCGCAACCTGGCGCAGAAGACCGCCGCCTCCACCGCGGAAATCCAGCAGATCATTCAGCGCCTGCAGAACAGCGCCAACGGCGTGCTCAACGTGATGACCGCCAACGGCGACAAGGCCCAGGCCAGCATCGAACGCTCGGTCGAAGCCACCCACATGCTCGAGTCCATCGCCGCTGCGGTGGGCCAGATCGATGAATTGAACGCCGGTATCGCCCAGCTCACCCAGGAGCAGATCGGCCTGTCCAGTTCCATCCAGCAAGACACCCAAGTGTTGCAGCAGGACGCACAAGCAACCGCCAACGGCGCCGAAGCCACTGCCCGCCTGGGCGAGCAGTTGGTCAGCACAGGGGATCACCTACGTGCGGCAACGGCCCAATTCCGCGTTTAACTTTTTAACGGAGCATCACCGCATGACAACTGCACGCGTCTTCGGGCTGGCCGCCATCTGCCTGGCCAGCAGCCCAGCGTTCGCGCTGGAGCAGGGCGAACACACCCTCAACGGCTTCGGCACCGTCGGCATCACCCACCTGGGCGGTGAAGATGACGGCCGCAGCTACGGCATCTCCGGCCAGACCAACGACTCCTGGCGTGGCGACCAGCTGAGCAAGTTCGGCGGCCAGCTGTCCTACGGCCTCACCGACACCGTCGGCGTGACCGTGCAGGCCACTGCCAAGGCGTACGCCGACGAGTGGAAAGCCGACGTCGAGTGGGCCTACCTGTCCTGGCAGAGCACCGACAACCTGATGCTGCGCTTCGGCCGCCTGCGCACCCCGGTGTACATGTACTCCGAGAGCATCGACGTGGGCTTCGCCTACCCGTGGCTGCGTCTGCCGGACGAGGTTTACAGCCAGGTCCAGTTGTCCAACTACGAGGGCGCAGACGCCGTCTACAACCTGCCGCTGTCCTTCGGTACCGCCTCGTTCCAGCTGGCCGGTGGTGTCGCCAAGAACCGCGACTACTACCTGTACGACGACCAGTTCGACATCGACTACTCCAAGGTCTTCGGCGCCAGCGTCAGCCTGGCCACCAATGACTTCGGCACCGTGCGCATCGGCTATGCCGAAGCCGATATCGAGACCGAGATCTCCGGTAGCTTCATCGACGTGTTCGGCAACCCGAGCTCGGCCGCCCTGCTGTCGCTGGACAAGGACAAGGGCAAGTTCACCTCCATCGGCTACCAGTACGACAACGGTACCTGGCTGACCGCCAACGAGTGGACCAGCCGCGTGATCGAAAACGACGGCAGCGCCAGCACCGACTCCTTCTACCTGATGGGCGGCCGTCGTTTCGGCGACTTCCTGCCGCACATCACCTACGCCCAACTGGACGAGGATGAAGGTCGTCAGAATTCCTGGACCCTCGGCCTGAACTACAGCCTGACGCCCACCGTGGTGCTGAAAGGCGAGTACAAGCGCGTGGACACCAGCGGTGGCTACGACGGCGTATTCGTACGTAAAGCGCAGGAGCTGTACGACAACACCGTTTACGACCGCACCAACGGCCTGCTCGGCGTTCCGGCCCGCAACTACGACGGCGATATCATCAGCGCCGGCGTCGACTTCGTATTCTGAGGAGCATGCACATGAAGCTGTCCATTCGCATTCTCCTCGCCGCCGTCAGCCTGGGCGCCGCCGCCCTGGCCCAGGCCGAGGTCGCTGTGATCGTCAACGCTGGCGCCAGTGCCGCCCCGTCGCAAGCCGACGTGGCCAACATCTTCCTGGGCAAGAACAAGTCGCTGAAAGGCGTCGACCAGAAAGACTGGAACCCGACCAAGGAGAAGTTCTACGCCGGGGTTGCCAACAAGAACGAAGCTCAACTGAAGTCCTACTGGTCCGGCCTGGTGTTCACCGGCAAGGGCCAACCGCTGCCGAGCGTAGCGGGTGATGCCGACGTGGTGGCCAAGGTCGCCGCCGAAGCCGATGCCATCGGCTACGTCGACAAGGCCGCCGTGACCGACCAGGTCAAGGTGCTGTTCACCCTGCCCTGATTGCCGGGCGCGGTAACGAAAAAGCCGACGGGGTGACCCGTCGGCTTTTTTATTTCCCGCGATTTCTCAACCCGCCGCAGCCTGCTCCGCCACCAGCACCCGCAACAGCTCCGCCGCCGGCAGCTCACGCGCCAATGGTGCGCCCTGCCCCGCCCATTGCGCGGCGAAGTCATGGCAGCCACGGGCAACAGCGGCGGCCTGCAGCACCTTGGTCGCATCGTAGGTGTAGGAGTAGCCCGGCAAGGCCGGCGCTCCCGCTCTGCCAATTTCGCTGAACACCCGGTTGGGCAAGCCGCGCGCCGGACGTCCGGACATCGCCGCGGTGATCTGCGTGCGCTGCGCCTTCTCGCCCTTGAGCGCCGCGCGGTAGGCCTCGTTGGCCAGCGACTCCGGGCACAGCACGAAGGCCGTACCCATCTGTACGCCCGCCGCGCCCAACGCCAGGGCGGCGTTGATTCCGGCGCCATCCATGATGCCGCCGGCGGCGATCACCGGCAGTCGCCCACGGCTGACCAACTGGCGCACCAGGCTCAGGGTGCCGATACCCAGGTCACCCTGCTCGGGCGTGAACAGGCCGCGATGGCCGCCCGCTTCGACGCCCTGCGCCACCAGTGCATCCACACCCGCCGCCTCGGCCAGCCCGGCCTCGGCTGGGGTGGTGACACAGGCCAGCACACGAATTCCGGCCTGCTGCAGCGCCTCGATCCAAGCCTTGTCGGGCAGGCCGAAATGGAAGCTGACCACCGCAGGGCGCTCTTCCAGCAGCATCGCCTGCATCTCGGGGTCGCTGACGAAGCTGCGGTAGATATCGCGCAGCTCGGTCGGTGGTTCAGCATCGAACTCGGCGAAGAACGGCCGCAGGTGCTCCAGCCACACGGCTTGCGCCTGGGTATCGACGGGGCTGGGGCGATGACAGAACAGGTTGATGTTGAACGGGCGGGCGGTCAGTCCGCGCAGCTCGACAATCGCCGCCCGCGCCTGCTGCGCCGTACTCGCCGCCACACTGATCGACCCAAGGCCGCCGGCATTGGATACCGCAGCGGCCAGTTTCGGGGTGGACACACCGAGCATCGGCGCCTGGATGATCGGTTGTTCGATCGTGAGCAGTTCGGTGATGCGCTGCGCTGCCATGAGCTCAACTCCCGTATCGGTTTGGCTTGACCAATCAATCTCTAAAAGAGATTCTTAATAAAACATTATTCTTTTTAAGAGATTATTGGAAGCCCATGGATCTCTCGACGCTGACCATCTTTCGTACCGTGGCTCTGGAGCAGAGCATCACCCGCGCCGCCCAGCGCCTGGAGCGCGTGCAATCCAACGTGACCACGCGCATTCGCCAGCTGGAAGATGACCTCGGCGTGCAACTGTTCCTGCGTGAAGGCAAGCGTATGAGCCTGACCGAGCAGGGCCGCGAGTTCCTCGCCTACGCCGAACGCCTGCTGGCCCTGGCCGACGAGGCGCGCCAGGCCATGCACCCGCAGCAGCCAGGCGGCACCCTGCGTCTGGGCAGCATGGAAAGCACCGCCGCCAGCCGCCTGCCCACGCCGCTGGCGCGCTTTCACCGCGCGTTTCCACAGGTCAGCCTGGAAGTCAGCACCGGGCCCAGCCAGCCACTGCTCGAGGCGGTACTGGCGCGGCGCCTGGATTGCGCCCTGATCGCGGCGCCGACCAGCCGGGTTGGCAAGCGCTGGGTGGTCGAGGATCTGGACAAGGGCCTGCATAGCCAGGCGGTGCTCCAAGAAGAACTGCTGCTGCTCCTGCCGATCGACCACCCTCCGGTCAGCGGCCCCGGAGACGTACAGCTGCGCACCCTGGCCGGCTTCGCCCAGGGCTGCACCTACCGGCAGATTGCGCAGAGCTGGTTGAACAGCGCCGGCAGTCCGGTGCGCGTGCAGGAAGTAGGCTCCTACCACGCGATTCTCGCCTGTGTGGCGGCCGGCGCCTGCGTTGGCATCGTGCCGCGCTCGCTGCTCGACCTGCTGCGCGAGCCACCCGCCGTGCAGTGCGTGCCGCTACTCAGCGTGGACACCCTGCTGGTCTGGCGTAATGACTACCGCAGTGCCGCCTTCGAGCAGTGGCGCGAGCTGCTGCAGGCGCCCTGATGCGCAGAACACTGGCCGCGCCGCTAGCCGCTGCCCTGCTGCTGGCGATCGGCATGGGCTTCGGCCGCTTCGCCTTCACCGGCCTCTATCCGCTGATGCTCGACGATGGCCTGCTCAGCCTGCACGCCGGATCGCTGGCCGCCTCGGCCAACTACGCTGGCTACCTGATCGGCGCCCTGCTGCTGGCACGCAGCACCGATGAGCAGGCGTCGCGGCTGTGCCAGTGGGCGCTGGCGGGCACCCTGCTGAGTCTGGCGGCGATGGCCTGCATCAGCCAGCCGTGGCTGATCGTGCTGACTCGCTTCGCGGCCGGCCTGTTCAGCGCCATGGCCCTGGTCGGCGCCTCGCTCTGGTTGCTGCACGCCAGCGGCCAGGCGCGCCGCGCGCCCTTGCTGTTCGCCGGGGTCGGCCTGGGCATCCTGCTGTCGGCGCAACTGATCGCCGCCGGGCATGCCGCTGGCCTGCACAGCCAAGCCCTATGGCTGGTCCTGGCGCTCGGCGCCCTGCTGCTGGGCGT
Source organism: Pseudomonas sp. (assembly GCA_037994305.1). GTDB lineage: Bacteria > Pseudomonadota > Gammaproteobacteria > Pseudomonadales > Pseudomonadaceae > Aquipseudomonas. Next base: position 13,173 of record JBBNAI010000317.1, read on the forward strand.
ACCCGCCTGGCTGCAGCTGCGCCGGCAACCCACGCCCAGCGCAGCCCATGACGCTCTGGCAGCCAGCGTTCCCGACCGCCTTGGCGCACGCCGCCTGGTGCTGATCTACGGCCTGGCCGGCTTCGGCTACATCGTCACTGCCACCTACCTGCCGCTGTTGCTGCAAGGCAGCCTCGGCACCATCGACCCTCTGCAGATCTGGGCCGCCTTCGGCCTCGGCGCGATACCGTCCTGCTTTCTCTGGCATGCCCTGCAGCAACGCCTGGGCACGCCGCGCAGCCTGGCGCTGAACCTGCTGACGCAGGCGCTGGGCGTGGCCCTGCCGGTGTTCAGCCACGCCCCCTGGGCCTGCCTGGGCAGCGCCGTGCTGGTGGGCGCCACGTTCATGGGCAC
>JBBNAI010000318.1:0-6013 GCA_037994305.1 Pseudomonas sp.
CGTCGCGCTGCTTATCCAGCAGGTAGAACTCCAGCTCCACCGCCATCACCGGGTGGTAACCGTCGGCCTTGAGCTGATCGATCACTCGCACCAGGGCATGGCGCGGGTCGGCCGGGGCGGCTGGCAAGCCCTGGGTCGGGTGCATGCTCACCTGCATCTGGCCGGTAGGTGTGGCGCGCCAGGGTTGCAGGGTCAGGCTGCCGGGCAGCGGGTAGGTCCAGCAGTCGGCGTCGGCGACTTCCCAGACCAGGCCGCTTTCTTCCACGTCCTCGCCCTGGATGGTCAGCGCCAGGATAGAGCTGGGCAGCGGCCGGCCGTTCTCGTAGATGGCCAGCAGCTCGTCGCGATGCAGCAGCTTGCCGCGCGGAATACCGTTGGCGTCGATCAGCATCAGCTCGATGCTGCGCACTTCCGGGTGAGTGGCGAGGAAGTCGCGGGCTTCCTGGATATCGGCGAAGTTCATGGTGGCTGTCTCTGTAGGGTGGATGGTGTTTTATCCATCCGCCGGGTGTATCGATTGTCGGTATGGCCTGTTGGTGGATGAAAAGAGCGTCATCCCCCCTGCGGCTGCACTCCCACGCAAGGCGTGGGAGCGATCATCGGTTATTCACGCGCGCCGGGGATGGCCAGCAGCTCGTTCAGGGCCTGGTCGAGCATGCCGATCAGCTGATCCACATCGTCCGCCGTGGTGCTCGGGCAGCACAGGGTCATGTTGTGGAACGGGGTGATCAGAATGCCGCGGTTGATCAGGTACAGGTGCAGGGCCATCTGCAGTTCGTCGTGGAAGGCCGCTTCGGCCTCGGCGCCGGTTTTCGGCGATACCGGGCAGAACTGGAACTCGCTGCGTGCGCCCAGCTCGGTCACCGACCACTTGAGGTCGTGCTTGCCGATCAGCGTGCGGAAGCCGTCGGCCAGGCGTTTGGCCAGCGGCAGCATGTGCGCGTAGGCGGCCGGGGTCATCACCTGTTCCAGGTTGGCGCGCATGCAGTGCATGGCCAGGGCGTTGGCCGACAGGGTGGTGCCCATGCCGCTGTGACCGTGGCCGTGGCTGCCTTCGCTGGCGCGTTGGCGGGCTGCAGTCATGGCGCCTGCCATCTCTGCGCTGCAACCGAAGATGCCGCATGGCACGCCGCCGGCGATCGGCTTGCCGACCACGAAGAAGTCCGGGTCGAGGTCCCACAGCTGGGTGCAGCCGCCGATATCGGTGGAGATGGTGTGGGTCTCGTCGATGATCAGCAGCGCGCCGTATTTCTTCGTCAGCTCGCGGCATTTCTGCATAAAGCCCGGCTCGGGCAGGACCATGCCGATGTTGGTCATCGCCGGCTCGCAGAGCAGGGCGCAGACGTCGCCTTGGGCCAGTGCGGCTTCGAGCGCGGCGACATCGTTGAACGGGATCGAGCGGCTGTACTGGGTCAGGTCGTAGGCCTGGCCGACCAGGCCGGAGCGCGGCACGGTTTCGCCGTCGATGCAGCGCACCATCACGTCGTCCACGGTGCCGTGGTAGCAGCCGTCGAACACCAGCAGGGTCTTGCGCTCGGTGATCGCGCGCGCCCAGCGCAGCACGTAGCGGTTGGAATCGGTGGCAGTGGCGGTGACCTGCCAGAACGGCAGGCCGAAGCGCGCAGCCAGCAGTTCGCCGCAGACCACCGCGTCCTCGCCGGGCAGCATGGTGGTCAGGCCGTTGTTGCCCTGTTCGGCGATGGCCTTGGCGATCGGGTCCGGCGAGTGGCCGAACATGGTGCCGGTGTCGCCCAGGCAGAAGTCGATGTACTCGTGGCCGTCGACGTCATAGAAGCGCGCGCCCTTGGCCCGTTCGACGAACAGCGGTACGGGGGTCGACCAGTCGGCCATCCAGTGCATCGGCACGCCGCCGTACAGCGAGTTACGCGCACGCTCGGCCAGGGCCACGGATTTGGGGTTGCGCGCGATGAAACGCTCCCGCTCGCGGCTGGCAAGCGTTGCTACGGCGGATGGGCTGATGCCACTGGCAGTCATGTTGAACACCTCGTTCGAATTTCTGCACATGCTCTTTTGTGATCACAAATAAGTCAAGTGATGCCTTATAGGCGGCATTCAGGTAGATTTTCCTTAATTTGTGATCACAGGTGGCATGTGTAATGGACAATCTGCAGCAAATCGCCCTGATCAGCGGTGCGGGCAGCGACAGCGGCATTGGCATGGCCATCGCCCGCCGCCTGGGGCGCCAGGGCATTCGCGTGCTGCTCACGGCCAGCAGTACGCGGGTCGAAACGCGCGCGGCGGAACTTTGCGCTGAAGGTATTCAAGCACGTGCCTACCCTGCCGACCTGACCGATGAGCAGCAAGTCGCCGAACTGGTCGCCTGGGCGCAGGCGCAATGGGGGCCGATCGACATTCTGGTGAACAACGCCGGCATGGCCATGCAAGGCAGCCCGGAGCCGTTCGCCAGCCTGGTGAGCATGGACCTGGCGACCTGGAACCTGTCCATCGCGCGCAACCTCGGCACGGCCTTCCTGCTCACCCGCGCGGTGTTGCCGGGCATGCAGGCGCGCGGCTACGGGCGCATCGTCAATATCAGCTCGACCACCGGCACCCGCGGCAGCAACCCCGGCGAAGCGGCCTACAGCGCGGCCAAGGCCGGCATGCTGGGGATGAGCATGGGCCTGGCGCTGGAGGTGGCCAAACAGGGCATCACGGTCAACAGCGTGGCGCCGGGCTGGATCGCCACCGGCTCAAGCACCGAGGAGGAGCGCCATGCGGCCGAGTACACGCCCATGGGCCGGGCCGGACACCCCGATGAGGTGGCCGCCGCGGTGGCCTTCCTGGCGTCCCGCGAAGCCAGCTACATCACCGGCGAAGTGCTCGTCGTGGATGGCGGTAACTGCCTCATAGAGAACAAAGCCCCCTGCTGAACGGCTGCGCGTCGGCCTGGCGGCGTTGAAAACGGGCTCGGAAAGCCGCTTGCGGCTAACGCGCTTTAGCGCGGCCCGAAGGGGGAGTGAAACGAGTACTGCTCATTTACACCTCGTAAACTCCGCGTCCTCACCCGTTTTCGCCTTGCCCGGCTCTAGCTCGCTCGTTCAGATTCAGCCCCAAACTTCGGAGAACTCCATGCGCAACTGCTCGCTGACCCTCGCCCAACTGCCTGCGCCACCGCTACGGGGCTGAACGACCATGGCCGACAATCTGCAGGAACAGCTCTACCAACGAATTCGTGAAGGCCTGCTGGCCGGGCGCTTCCAGCCTGGCGAGCGGCTGAAGATCCGCGACCTGGCCGCCGAGTGGGGCACCAGCCCGATGCCGGTACGCGCCGCGCTACAACGCCTGGTGGCTGAAGGCGCGCTGGAAGGCGAGCCGCAGCGCTCGGTGCGCGTGCCGCCCATGACCCGCACCCGCTACCAGCAGATTTTCCAGGTACGCCTGAGTCTGGAAGGCCTGGCCGTCGAGCTGGCCACCCCGCACCTCGGCCCGCAGGACCTCGACCTGCTGCGCGCCCTGGTGGCGCGCATGGAAACCGCCATCGAGCAGCGCCAGGTGCAGGATTACCTCGGCGCCAACAGCCAGTTCCACCTGCACCTCTACCGCGCGTGCGGCAACCCGGTGCTGCTGCGCTCGATCGAGTCGCTGTGGCTGCAGGTCGGGCCGTTCTTCAACCGCCTGTTCACCGGGGCGGACCTGTCGCTGCGCCTCAACGATTTCCACGAGGACGCCTTTGCCGCCATCGAAGCCGGCGATGCCAAGGGCGCACGCCAGGCCATGGAACAGGACCTGATCTATTTCGCCCAGTTCCTCCTCACGCTGCTGGATCTGGAGGCCGGCGAAGCGCGTCTGCAGCGCTAACTGTTTCCCGATATTGCTGGCGCCCGGTCGGCGCATTCGCAGCTGTTAACCTAGGCCCGAAAAGCCCACGCAGGTGGGCTTTCTCCCCCATGGCCAGCCGGCTCAGCGTAGCCAAGCGAGTGCTCGTAACGATTCAACGCTCAGCAAGACAAGGAGACCCCAGGCCATGCATGCCATCAGTTTCATTCAGGATCTGGCCGTGCTCATGTTGGTGGCCGGGGTGGTCACGGTACTGTTCCATCGCTTCAAGCAGCCGGTCGTGCTCGGCTACATCCTCGCCGGCTTCATCATCGGCCCGCACACCCCGCCGTTCGGCCTGATCCACGACGAAGAAACGATCAAGATCCTCGCCGAGCTGGGGGTGATCTTCCTGATGTTCTGTCTGGGCCTGGAGTTCAGCCTGCGCAAGCTGTTCAGCGTCGGCGCCACGGCCTTCATCGCGGCCGGGCTGGAAATCGCCCTGATGCTGTGGATCGGCTACGAAATCGGTCAGTTCTTCGGCTGGAGCAACATGGATTCGCTGTTCCTCGGCGGCATCCTGGCGATCTCCTCGACCACCATCATCATCAAGGCGCTGAGCGACCTGAAGATGAAGAACGAGCGCTTCGCCCAGCTGATCTTCGGTGTGCTGATCGTCGAGGACATCCTCGGCATCGGCATCATCGCCCTGCTGTCGGGCATCGCCCTGAGCGGCTCGGTGGAAACCGGCCAGGTGTTCTCCACGGTGGGCAAGCTCAGCCTGTTCATGGTCGTCGCGCTGGTGATCGGCATCCTCCTGGTGCCGCGCCTGCTCGCCTACGTGGCCAAGTTCGAGAGCAACGAGATGCTCCTGGTCACCGTGCTTGGGCTGTGCTTCGGCTTCTGCCTGCTGGTGGCCAAGCTGGAATACAGCATGGTGCTGGGCGCCTTCCTGATCGGCGCGATCATGGCCGAGTCGCGCCAGCTGGTGCAGATCGAGCGGCTGATGGAGCCGGTGCGCGACCTGTTCAGCGCGATCTTCTTCGTCACTATCGGCCTGCTGATCGACCCTACGGTGCTGGTCGAATACGCCGTGCCGATCTTCGTCATCGCCGCCGCGGTGATCGTCGGCAAGGTGATCTCCTGCAGCCTCGGTGCCTTTATCGCCGGCAACGACGGGCGCACTTCGCTGCGCGTCGGCATGGGCCTGTCGCAGATTGGCGAGTTCTCTTTCATCATCGCCGCGCTAGGCATGACCCTGCAGGTCACCAGTGATTTCCTCTACCCGGTGGCGGTGGCCGTGTCGGCCCTTACCACGCTGAGCACGCCGTACCTGATTCGCGTCGCCGACCCGCTGTCGCAGCGCCTCGCCGGCTGGATGCCGGTGCGCGTTGCGCGGGTCTTCGCGATGTATGGCGACTGGCTGCGCAGCATCCAGCCGCAGGGCCAGAGTGCGCTGCTGATGGCAATGATCCGCAAGATCCTGCTGCAGGTGCTGGTCAACCTGGCGCTGGTGGTGGCGATCTTCTTCGGCGGTGCCTACTTCGCTGCGAACCTGGCCGGCTACATGACGCCTTGGGTGACGCAGGAGAATCTGCAGAAGGCGCTGATCTGGGGCGGTGCGCTGTTGCTGTCGCTGCCGTTCCTGATCGCCGCCTACCGCAAGCTCAAGGCCCTGGCCATGCTCCTGGCGGAAATGGCGGTGAGCCCGGAGAAAGCCGGGCGCCACACGGTACGTGCGCGGCGAGTGATCTCCGAGCTGATTCCGTTGCTGGCCCTGGTGGGCATCATGCTGCTGCTGATGGTGCTGTCGGCGAGCATCCTGCCGACCGGCGAGCTGCTGCTGGTGATCGGCCTGGTGGCTGCGGTGGTCATCGTGGTGCTGTGGCGCTGGCTGATCCGCCTGCACTCACGGCTGCAGATCGCCCTGATGGAAACCCTGGAGCACAGCCAGGATCAGCCGCATCACTAAGTCCGGCGGCTGCGTGCAGCCGTAGGGCGGGTGCAACCCGCGTAGATAACCGACGCAGGTTGCCCCGTCCTGGGCTGTTCGAACTCAGCTTTCCAGCCAGACGTCCCGCGCCCAGTGCCAGACCGAGTCCCAGACTTCGTCAGTCATTTCGCACTCGTCGCCATCCCACAGCACCACCTGGCCTTCCACATCCACGGCGTAGTAGTCGCGGCCGTCCTGGCACAGCGGCACCAGGTCGCGCGGCAGGCCGAGGTCCCAGGCCAC
>JBBNAI010000319.1:0-9346 GCA_037994305.1 Pseudomonas sp.
GCCACTTCAGGCCCGAGTCCTCGACCATATAGCTCAGGCGCTCACGCGGGTAATCCGGGTCGAGCGGCACAAAGGCGCCGCCGGATTTCAGCACCGCCAGCATGGCCACGATCATCGCGTTGCCGCGCTGCAGCGAGACGCCAACGCAGGATTCGGCACGGACGCCCTGCTCCACCAGCAACTGGGCCAGACGATTGGCGCGGGCCTCCAGCTCGGCAAAGGCAATGCGCTCGCCGCCATGCACCAGGGCAATGGCCTGCGGACGCAGACGCGCTTGTTCGGAAATCAACTCGGGCAGCAGACGGGTCGCATCGAAGTCCTGACGCGGGCTATTCCACGCGTCCAACTGCTCGGTTTCTGCCGCAGTAACCAGGGCCAGATCGGCCAGTGCCGCTTGCGGGTGAGAGGCAAAACCATCGAGCAACTCCAGCAACCCCGCGATCAGCCGTTCGATGCTGCTGGCGGCGAACAGGTCGGCGGCATAGGCGAAGGTGATCGACAGGTCGTTGCCACGATCGCGCACCGCATCCAGGGCCAGGTCGAAGGGGATCTGCCGGGACGGCAGTTCCTCCAGACGGGTTTCGATACCCGGCAACCAGTTGGCGGGCAGTGGGTGCTGGCGGCGATAGTTGAACGCTACCTGGAACAACGGTTGCTGGCCCAGGCTGCGGCTCGGCGCCAGTTCCTCGACCAGATGTTCGAAGGGAATGTCCTGGTGGGCCTGCGCTTCTTTCAGGCCTCGACGGGTCTGTGCCAGCCAGGCGCTGACGGAACTATCAGGGCGTGGCTCGGCCTTGAGTACCAAGGTGTTGACGAAGAAGCCCACCAGCCGCTCATAGCCTTTGGCACGACCGGTTACCGGTACACCAATACGCACTTCGCGCTGACCGGACAAGCGGCCAAGCTGCACCTGCAGCGCTGCCAACAGCACCGTGAAAAGGGTTGCGCCGCTGGCCTTGGCCAGGTCGCTGAGACGCGCCACCAGCGCAGGGTCGATCTGCAGTGTGCGATAGGCCGCACGCCGGGCAGCCTGGGCGCTGTGCGGGAAGTCTGGCGCCAGGCTCAGCGGCGGTTGCTCGCTGCCCAGTTGTTCGCGCCAGTAGTCCATCTGCTGGCGGCCGGCATCGGCATTCAGCCATTCGCGCTGGCGCGCTGCGTATTCGCTGTACTGCACCGGTTGCGGGGTCATGAATGGTTCGCGCTGCTGCAAGCGGGCGCGGTAGAACTCGGCCATTTCCTCGACCAGCACGCGCACCGACCAGGCATCGGAAACGATGTGGTGCATGCCGACGACAAAGGCATGGCGCTGTGCATCCAGGCGCAGCAGGGCGCAACGGATCTGCGGGCCGATAGCCAGGTCGAATTGGCGCTCGACGAAGTCCCGCGCCAACTCGCGTACCTGCTTGTGCTGCTGCTCCGGGGACAGATCGCTCAGGTCGATCTCTTCCAGTGGCATTGGCATCGCTGGCAGCACGGCCTGCAGCGCAACACCGTCGCGCTCGCTGAAGATGGTGCGCAAGGCAGCATGCCGCGCCACCACCTGATTCAGGCCATGGCGCAGGCAATCCAGATCCAGTTCACCGTCGAACCACAGCAGGCCGCCAAGGTTGTAGGCGTTGCTACCGCTTTCCAGGCGGTTGAAGAACCACAGGCGTTGCTGGGCAAAGGACAGCGGCGTCCATTCCAGGGCGGCAACGGGCTGGCACTCGGTTTGCGCGTTCATCAACACTACCTCGCAGGCAATGGCCTAGGCGCTCAGGGGCGCCCCGGCCGCCTCGCGCCGTAGCAGGCGCAAGGCATGGAATTCGATCAGGGACAGCAATTCGTCTTCCTGGGGGCGCAGGTAGGCGTGATCGCCGTCCAGCCATTCCAGGGTAAAAGGGCCGCGGGTTTCGCGACGCCAGGCACGCAGGTCTTCTTCACTCAGGTGATCGCGGCGTGCGCCGATCACATGCAGGGCGCAGGGCAAGGGCGCGCGCCGCTGGTAGCAATAGCCTTCGGCCAGGGCGAAATCGCTGCGCAGCACCGGCAGCATTTCATCGCGAAATACCGGGTCGGCCAGCAGCTCGCGCGGTACACGAGCGAAGCCATCCAGGCTGGACAGCAACTCGCCGTCGCTGCGCAGGGTAAGTCGCGGCGCCAAAGCTCTGCGCGACGGTGCACGCGACGCCGAGGCAAACAGCGCCAGCGGTGCACCCTGCCCGGCCGCGATCAGCGCCTGCGCCAGCTCATAGGCGAGCAGGCCGCCCAGGCTGTGGCCCCACAGCACATAAGGGCCGCTGCACTCGCGACGCCAGCTGTGCATCAGGTCAGCCAGCATGGCCGGCAGATCCTGGCTCAGCGGCTCCTGCAGCCGTGCGCCGCGGCCAGGCAGCTCCAGCGGGCACACCTCCAGCCACTGCGGCAGGCGCCGACGCCAACGCGCGTAGGACATGGCGCTGGCGCCTGCATGGGCCAGGCAGAACAGCTGCATCAGGCGCCCATGGCCTCGCGCAGGCTGCGTGGGCGCATGTCGGTCCAGACCTTGCCAATGTGTTCCAGGCAGGTGGCGCGATCACCGCGCACGCCGATTTCCTGCCAACCGGCAGGGACTGCCTTGTAGGCGGGCCAGATGGCGTATTGCTGTTCGTCGTTGATCACCACCAGGAAGGTGGTTTGCGGATTATCCAGGCTCATTCTTGCTACCTCGCAGATGCCGATCGAAACGGCTCGCTTTAAAGACGCTTATTTTTGCGAATAATTTTCATTTAACTGCTATTTGCGGGCGTGCGCCTGCCCCGCCCAGGTGGGCGAAACAGGCCTAGGTCAAATTACTGCAGCAGTGGAAGCGGTATGCGGGGCGCCGCCGATCTCGCGTACAGCGTCCTGCGTGGCACGCTCACGGGCCTGCCCGGTGAGCTCGCTCAGGCGCCCACCGTCCATTTTCAGCAGGCGGTCGGCCTGGTCGAAATAGTGGTCGTCATGGGTGATGGCGATGACCGTCTTGCCGGCGGCTTTGAGCTGCGGCAACAGCTCGCGGTAGAACAGGCGCCGGAACAACGGGTCCTGGTCGGCAGCCCATTCGTCGAGCACCAGGATGTCGCGCCCTTCCAGCATCGCCAGCAGCAGCGCGAGGCGCTTGCGCTGGCCCTGGGAGAAGCGCGTGTCCGCCAGCCGGCCCCTGCCGAAGCGCACCTTGTGCGCCAGGCGCAGGCGATCCAGCCATGCAGCTACGAACGGCTCCGCCACTTCGCTACCCTGCGGGCCGAGCAAACGGGCGAACAGGTGGAAGTCGGTGAATACGCTGGCAAACAGCTGGCGATAGGCCGGCCATTGCTCAGCCGTGAGCACGTGGCCATCCAGGCGGATTTCCCCCGCTGCCGGACGATGCAGGCCGGTCAGCAGGCGTGCCAGGGTCGATTTGCCGCTGCCGTTGCCGCCAACCAGGAATACCAGTTCGCCGCGGCGCAGCTGCAGGTCGATCGGGCCGACATCGAAGCCCTGCTCGCCGCCTTCGCCCGGGTAACGGTACTCCAGGCCGGACAGCTGCAGGTTCTGCCAGTCACCCAGCGAGTTGAACTGCTCGCTGGCCTGCTCGGGAGCCAGTTCCAGCGACTCGAGCTTGTCCAGCGAAATGCGTGCCGCCAGCAGGCTGGGCAGCGCCGCCACACTGGCCACCAGAGGTGCACGCAGGAACAGCACAGTCAGGGCGAAGGTCGCCGCCACCGGCGTTGCCGCCCACCCCAAGCCATTGGCGCAGAAGAACACCAGGCCGATGCTGCCCAGCACCATGCAGTTGGCCCAGTTGCCGGCCAGGCCGTTGTAGATGTCGGCACGGGTCACGTGGTCGCGGTAGGCCCGCGCATCGCGGTCGAACTCTTCGTCGAACAGCAGGCGCGCGCGGTCGCGGTTGAGGGCCAGCTCCTTGCGACCATCGATAATCGCCTGGTAGTCCTGGTACAGGTTGTCCTCGGCTTCACGCAGCAGGCGGATATGCCGGTTGACCTTGCCCACCAGCACCCAGCCGACCGCCAGCGTCAGCGTCAGCCAACTGACGGTGATGCCGAACAACGAAGGCGACAGCCAGGCCAGGTAAGCAAAGGCCGCCAGGCTGAGAATCAGGCCGTAGACCAGCTCCGGTAGATGCACGAAAGCGATAGTGATATTGCGGATGTCGCTGGCCAGGCTGGCCAGGATGCGCGCGCCGCCGATGTGTTCCAGACGCTCGATATCGGTGTTCATCACCCGGCGCACCAGGCTGCGGCGCAGGCGGTAGACAAACGAGTGGCCGATGCTGTGCAGCGCCACCTGCCCTGCTGCGGCGCAGATCAGCAGCGCCACCAGCAGGCCGAGGAAAGTCGCCAAGGTACTGAGCAACTCACCTTGCAGGCCGATCAGGCGCCAGTTGATGAAGGCGATCACGCCGATGCTGAGCAGTGCGCTGCACAGGCTCAGCAGAACGATCCCGGCGAAGGGCAAGCGGTTGTCGCGGAACAGCAGATTGAGCAGTTTCATCGAATCGATTCCAGATCGCAGAACGGTGATGACGGGATCAGGCAGCTTCACAACCCAAGCGGCTGCGGCAATGCACCAGCGCATCGCGCAGGAGGAAATGCACCAGGGTGGGTGAGGCGTTCAGGTGGGTGGCGACTTCGCGTTGGCTAAAGCCTTCCAGCTGGCTCATGGTGAAGACGGTGCGGGTACGCTCGGGCAGTTCGGCGATAGCTAGCTGCATACGTTGCCACTCCAGCTGGCCGATGGCGCGTTGCTCCGGGGTGGATTGCAGGGCTGGCAGTTCATCAAGCAGGTCGTCATCGGCGCGATAGCGTCCTTCCAGCGCCATACGGCGCAGGCGGTCGATGGACAGGTTTCGCACCATGCGGAACAGGTAGCGCAGTGGCTCCTGAATGGCGTGCTCGCCGCCACTCTCCCAGAGCTTCAGGAAGGCGTCCTGAACCACATCTTCGGCTCGCGCACGACAGCCGAGCACGGCTTGGGCGGAGTCGACCAGAGAGCGGCGGTTGCCGGTGTAGAGCCCTTCCAGGGCCAAGTTCTGACGCACTTCGGCCAGTGGTACTGGCACAGCGTTCTGTTCCTTCAGCGTGAATACATTTCCCATTGCCTGGTCCTCGGCATGCTGTGGTGCGCATCTTAATGATAATCCTTATCATTACAATCTAAAAAATGCGCACCAGCGCAAAGTCCGGACAACAGGTCGCACACTGGCGTGCACCGGGAGCGGAACTGATAACGAGGGGAATTGGCAGGAGAAACACTGCGCCGCCCAGGACGGGCGGCGCGGAGGGCTTATTCGCTGAGAGTCATGACCACCCGGCCGTTGGCCGGACAGGTTTCCATGAACTGGTTGGCCGCGACGAAATCGTTGAAGTCGAACACCTTGCTGATGCTGGGCTTGAGCAGGCGATCTGCCGTCAGCTGGTTAACCAGCGTCAGTGCCTTGTGCACGGCGGCTTCATTGTGCTCCAGGCCTATTTCCGGTTGGCCGGTGAAGTCCAGCACGCAATGCCGGAAGAATTGCAGGTGCTTCTTGAATGCCGCGCAGGCCGGGAAAGATGCATCGTTGCCGCCGTTGATGCCATAGATGATCAGCTTGCCGCGGGTGGCCGCGACGTCGCCGAGCAGCTTCATCTGCGGGCCAGCGCATTGATCGAGCACCACTTCGACACCCTTGCCGTCGGTATAGCGCTCGACTTCCAGCACCAGGTCCTGCTCTTCGGTGGCGATGATCTTGTCCGCGCCCAGCTCACGCAGGAACGCGCGGCTCTCGCTTTCACTGGTTGCCGCAATGACCTTGGCACCCAGTGCCTTGGCCATCTGCACCGCTTGCGGTGCATGGCAATGGGCGGCTTCGGTGATCAGCACGTGCTGGCCTGGTTGGACATTCGCCAGTTCGACCAAGGCAAAGTATGCAGACAGGGCGCCGGTGTAATGCACGGCCGCTTCGGTGGCCGACAGCACATCGGGATAACGGGTCAGCGCCAGGCGCGGCATCAGCACCAGATCGCCCCAGGATTGATACTGGTTCGGACTGAACGCCGGGAAACTGGCAACTGCAACGCCGGGTGCGAGGTCGTCGACGCCTTCGCCAACAGCTTCCACCACACCGGCCAGTTCGGAGCCGAGACCTGCAGGCAGGTTGGCCTGTTCTGGGGCCAGGTTCTGCCGCCACAGCACATCACGCCAGTTCACACCGACTGCTTGGGTACGAATCAGCACCTGGCCAGGACCGGGTTGCGGGGTCGGCAACTCTTCCAGGCGCAATACGCTGGCGTCGCCAAACTGATGAAAACGGATCATGCGGGACATCACACACCTCGCCATAGACTCTCTATGGCCACGGACTCTATACGGGCTTTCCTATCAACACCACCCGCGCACATTGATAGTCACCATAAACGCGGATGATCGTCAGGGTCTTTCTTGAGACTCTTTGCCGCACTGCAGGTTGCATGCTTGACGTCTGCGTGCCGGGGCCGCACCTTTCACACACTTCACCCGGAAGATGGCTATGAATCGCAACGACCTGCGTCGCGTTGACCTCAACCTGTTGATCGTTTTCGAGACGTTGATGCATGAGCGCAGCGTCACTCGTGCGGCGGAAAAGCTGTTTCTCGGCCAGCCCGCGATCAGCGCCGCCCTCTCGCGCCTGCGCAGCCTGTTCGACGACCCACTGTTCGTGCGCACCGGGCGCAGCATGGAGCCGACCGCCCGGGCTGGCGAGATCTTCGCCCTGCTCTCCCCCGCGCTGGATTCGATTTCCACCGCCGTCAGCCGTGCCACCGATTTCGAGCCAGCCACGAGCAAGGCGGTGTTTCGCATCGGCCTGTCCGATGACGTCGAATTCGCCCTGCTGCCGCCCCTCCTGCGCCGTCTGCGTGGCGAAGCCCCGGGCGTGGTGCTGGTGGTGCGACGCGCCAACTATCTATTGATGCCGGGTCTGCTGGCCTCTGGTGAAATTTCCGTCGGGGTTGCCTACACCGATGACCTGCCCGCCAACGCCAAGCGCAAAGTCCTGCGCCGTAGCCGTTCGAAGCTGCTGCGTGCCGACAGCGTGCCGGGCGCCCTCAGTGTGGATGACTTCTGCGCGCGCCCCCATGCGCTGGTTTCCTATGCGGGCGACCTCAGCGGCTTTGTCGACGGCGAGCTGGAAAAGATCGAGCGCAAGCGCAACGTCGTACTGGCCGTACCGCAGTTCAACGGCCTGGCAACCCTGCTCGCCGGCACCGATATCGTTGCCACGGTGCCGGATTACACGGCAACTGCGCTGACCGCCGCCGGTGGCTTGCGCGCCGAAGAGCTGCCCATCGATATCCAGCCCTTCGAGCTGCACATGGCCTGGCGCGGCGCACAGGACAACGACCCGGCCGAGCGCTGGCTGCGTTCGCGCATCCAGATGTTCTGCGGTGACCCCGACAGCCTGGAGTGACCGCTCTCGATGCAACAACCGCGTAACCCGCTGCGACCGCTCTAGCTTGCTTATCAGCGCGGGGCGCGCCCCAGCCTTTTGTACGTGATCCGCAAAGGCTTTTATCACTTCGCGTGATAATCAAAATGTGCCCGTTCGATTCGTCCGCTCGCACGACCGCTAGCAGACTCCGCCCATTCTCAATACATCCTGGCGGAGTCACACATGGAACGGTCCATCCCTCTTACCTGGCGTTTTCCCCTTGCCCTGGCAGCCATCCTGGTGCTCAGCGCATGCGGCAAAGCCCCGGAAAACGCAGCGCAGCACCCTGCCGCCAAAGTCAGCGTCGCTGAAGTCATTCAGCAGCCAATCAACGAATGGGACGAGTTCACCGGTCGCCTGGAAGCTCCGGAATCGGTAGAAGTCCGCCCGCGCGTCTCCGGCTATATCGATCGCGTGGCGTTCCGCGAAGGTAGCCTGGTGAAGAAAGGCGACCTGCTGTTCCAGATCGACCCGCGCCCGTTCGAGGCGGAGGTCAAGCGCCTGCAAGCGCAAGTGCAGCAAGCGCGGGCCAGCCAGACCCGCACCGCCAACGAAGCCCGCCGTGGTGAGCGCCTGCGCCAGAGCAACGCGATTTCCGCCGAGCTGGCCGATGCCCGTGCCAGCACCGCGCTGGAAGCCCAGGCCGCCGTCGCCGCCGCCCAGGCCGAACTGGACAACGCCGCGCTCAACCTCAGCTTTACCCGCATCACCGCGCCTATCGACGGTCGCGTCAGCCGGGCCGAGATCACCGAGGGCAACCTGGTGGGCGCCGGCCAGTCGCTGCTGACCACCGTGGTGTCCACCGACAAGGTCTACGCCTACTTCGACGCCGACGAGCGCGTATTCCTCAAGTACGTCGAACTGGCCCGCAAGTCCGGCTCGCAAACCCGCGACGCCAGCCCGGTGTACCTCGGCCTGTCCAGCGAGGACGGCAACCCGCACCTGGGCCAGCTGGACTTCCTCGACAACCAGGTCAACCCGAAGACCGGCACCATCCGTGGCCGCGCCGTGTTCGACAACCGTGACGGCCAGTTCACCCCCGGCCTGTATGCGCGGCTGAAACTGGTCGGCAGCGGCACCTACTCGGCAGCGCTGATCAAGGACGAAGCGGTCGGCACCGACCTGGGCAAGAAGTTCGTCCTGGTCCTCGGCAAGGACAACACAGTGCAGTACCGCGCCATCGAGCTGGGCCCCAAGGTCGAGGGCCTGCGCATCGTGCGCAACGGCCTGGCCAAGGGCGAGCAGATCGTGGTCAACGGCCTGCAACGCGCCATGCCAGGCGCCACCGTCGACCCGCAAGCCGTACCTATGGCTGACGACAAGACCCTGGCCGCCCTCGCCCAGCAGCGCGACGTGGTGGATGCCCGCCAACAGCCCCGCGTAGCGGAAAAGAACGCCCAACCTTCCCGCTCGCCGCGCGGCTGAGCCAAACGTAGGGCGGGTGAAACCCGCGCCTCACGGAATACGCGGGACACCCCCGCCCTACGAATGACGAAAGCCTGGCGTGCATAACGCGCCAGAGCCCGAGGACTGTCATGAATTTCTCGCAATTCTTCATCCAGCGGCCGATCTTCGCCGCCGTGCTGTCGCTGCTGATCCTGATCGGCGGCGCCATCTCGCTGTTCCAGTTGCCGATCAGCGAATACCCGGAAGTGGTGCCGCCCACCGTGGTGGTGCGCGCCAACTTCCCCGGCGCCAACCCCAAGGTGATCGGCGAAACCGTCGCCTCGCCGCTGGAACAGGCGATCACCGGGGTCGAGGGCATGCTGTATATGTCCTCCCAGGGCACCGCCGACGGCAAGCTGACCCTGACCATCACCTTCGCCCTCGGCACCGACCTGGACAACGCCCAGGTGCAGGTGCAGAACCGCGTGACGCGCACCATGCCGACCCTGCCCA
>JBBNAI010000320.1:0-9551 GCA_037994305.1 Pseudomonas sp.
GTCGCTCGTCTGGGCCAGCCGTTGCGGGGGCTGCTGTCCTGGCAGACCGCACAGAGCGGTTTGTTCAACGGCCAGGCCTGGTTGCCAGCCGGGCAGGTCGACCTGGGCCAGCCCGGCCAGCGCCTGCAGTTGCAGTTCAAGGACGTGCAACTGGAGGAGATCTTCCGGGTCTATCCAGCAGAGGGGCTGGCCGGGCACGGCAGCTTGCGCGGCGAGTTGCCGCTGCTGCTGGATGCTGCCGGCCTGCGCATCGAGCAGGGGCAGATGGCCGCCCAGGCGCCGGGTTACCTGCAGTTTCGCTCGGAGAAGATCCGCACCCTGGGCCGCAGCAATCCGGGCATGCAGCTGGTGGTGGATGCCCTCGACGACTTCCATTTCGACCTGCTCGACAGCGCGGTTAGCTATGCTGCCGACGGCAAGTTGCAACTGGCCCTGCGCCTGCAAGGGCGCAACCCGGATGTGGAAAAGGGCCGGCCGATCAATCTCAACGTCAACCTTGAAGAGGACATCCCGGCCTTGCTGACCAGCCTGCAACTCACCGACCGGGTGAGCGAAACCATCCGCCAGCGCGTGCAGCAGCGCCTGCGGCAACGCCATGCCCCTGCCCCCTGAGCGAGGAGAAATCGCCATGCGCCTGCGCGCCCTGCTGGTCGTCCTGTGGTTCGGCGGCCTGAGCGCCGCCTGTACCCCCACGGTACAGCTGGCCATGCCCAGCGAGCCGATCAACATCAATCTCAACGTGAAGATCGAGCACGAAATCTACATCAAGGTCGACAAGGCCCTGGACTCCATCATCAATGAAGACAGCGGCCTGTTCTGAGCCCTGCAAGGAGCCATTCATGAAACTGCATCGCACCCTGGCTTGCGGCCTGCTGGCCCTGAGCCTCAGCCTGCCGGCCCTGGCCATGAACCTCAACGAAGCGATGAGCGCCCTTGGCACGGCCAAGAGCAGCGGTCAGCTGGGCGAACAACCCGACGGTTATCTCGGCGTGGTCAGTCCGGGCGGTTCGGCTGCGGAAATCGCCAAGCTGATCAACCAGGCGCGTCAGGCCGAATACCAGCGCCTGGCCAGGGACAACGGCCTGCAGCTTGGCGATGTGGAGGCCCTGGCCGGGCAGAAGGCGCTGGAAAAGACCCCGTCCGGGCAATACATCCAGGTCAACGGCAAGTGGCTGCGCAAATAGCCTGGAGCAGGCGCCGGGCCTGCGTCTGTAAAATATTCCGTGGCGAGAGTTTTACCTGCTGTTTTAGCGATAAAGCCCTTTAACAGGTTGTTCGTCTCTCCGAAAAAGGCGGATTAGCCAGAATTTATCGCCAAATAAGCCATTCTAAACAGTGAATAACACTGCTGTTGTCTTCCTATACTGCGCTCAATCGTGCTCAGTAAAACAAACGCCAGCAAAAGCTCGCGACGAGGGAGACAATCATGCGTGTTCTGGTTCTTGGCAGCGGTGTGATCGGTACCGCCAGCGCCTACTACCTGGCCCGTGCCGGATTCGAGGTGGTCGTGGTCGACCGCCAGAACGGCCCGGCCCTGGAAACCAGCTTCGCCAACGCCGGCCAGGTCTCCCCCGGCTATGCCTCGCCCTGGGCCGCCCCGGGCGTGCCGCTGAAAGCCATCAAGTGGCTGCTGCAGAAGCACGCGCCGCTGGCGATCAAGGCCACCGCCGATATCGACCAGTACCTGTGGATGGCGCAGATGCTGCGCAACTGCACCGCGGCCCGCTATGCGGTGAACAAGGAGCGCATGGTGCGTCTGTCCGAGTACAGCCGCGACTGCCTCGACGAGCTGCGCGCCGAGACCGGGATCAGCTACGAAGGCCGCCAACTGGGCACCACCCAGCTGTTCCGTACTCAGGCTCAGCTCGACAACGCCGCCAAGGACATCGCCGTACTGGAAGCCTCGGGCGTGCCGTACGAGCTGCTCGACCGTGCCGGCATCGCCCGTGTCGAACCGGCCCTGGCGAATGTCACCGACAAGCTGGCGGGTGCCCTGCGCCTGCCCAATGACCAGACCGGCGACTGCCAGATGTTCACCCGCAAGCTGGCCGAGATGGCTGTGGCGCTGGGTGTGCAATTTCGCTTCGGCTGCAACATCGAACGCCTGGACCACGCCGGTGACCGTATCAACGGTGTGTGGATCGACGGCAAGCTGGAAACCGCCGACCGCTACGTGCTCGCCCTCGGCAGCTACAGCCCGCAGCTGCTCAAGCCGCTGGGCATCAAGGCGCCGGTCTACCCGCTCAAGGGTTACTCGCTGACCGTGCCGATCACCAACGCGGCCATGGCGCCGGCGTCGACCATCCTCGACGAGACCTACAAGGTCGCCATCACCCGTTTCGACAATCGCATCCGCGTCGGCGGCATGGCCGAGATCGCCGGTTTCGACCTGAGCCTCAACCCGCGTCGCCGCGAAACCCTGGAAATGATTACCGCCGACCTGTACCCGCAGGGTGGCGATCTGGCCCAGGCCGAGTTCTGGACCGGCCTGCGCCCGACCACCCCGGACGGCACCCCGATCGTCGGCGCCACCGCCTTCCGTAACCTGTTCCTCAACACCGGACACGGTACCCTTGGCTGGACCATGGCCTGCGGCTCCGGCCGCTTCCTCGCCGACCTGATCGCGAACAAGCGTCCGCAGATCAGCGGCGAAGGCCTGGATATTTCCCGCTATGGCAACACCAAGGAGACCCACAAGCATGTCCATCCAGCGCCTGCGCACTGAGAAACGCTACAGCGAAATCGTCATCCACAACGGCACCGTCTACCTGGCGGGCCAACTGGCTGACGACTATGCCGGCGATATCCGCGAGCAGACCCGCCAGACCCTGGCCAATGTCGACCGTTTCCTGGCCGAGGCCGGCAGCGACAAGTCGAAGATCCTCTCGGTGACCATCTACCTCAAGGACATGGCCGCCGATTACGCCGGCCTCAACGAGGTGTGGGATACCTGGGTCGCCGAAGGTGCCGCACCTGGCCGCGCCTGTGTCGAAGCGGCCCTGTATGACCCGCGTGTGCTGGTGGAAATGATGGTGATTGCCGCACAGGCCTGATTTCCCGTTCTTGCCCGGCGCCCCCGCCGGGTCTTTTTATTCCTGACCGGCTGGCGTGCGCGCCAACCGGCGATTGCCCAAGCCGAGAGCCGCATGCGTCCCGCCCGTGCCCTGATCGACCTCAATGCCCTGCGCCACAACTACCGTCTGGCCCGCGAACTGAGCGGCGCCAAGGCGCTGGCTGTGGTCAAGGCCGATGCCTACGGGCATGGCGCGACGCGTTGCGCCCAGGCGCTGGAAGGCGAAGCCGACGGGTTCGCCGTGGCCTGCATCGAGGAGGCGCTGGAACTGCGCGCGGCCGGTATCAGCCGGCCAATTCTGCTGCTGGAAGGCTTCTTCGAAGCCTCCGAACTGGCGCTGATCGAACAGCATCGCCTGTGGTGCGTGGTGCATTCGGCCTGGCAGGTCGAGGCCATCGAGCGCAGCGCGCTGAGCAAGCCGCTGACGATCTGGCTCAAGCTGGACTCGGGCATGCACCGGGTCGGGCTGCACCCGGCCGAGTACCGCGACGCCTACCAGCGCCTGCTGAGCAGCGGCAAGGTGGAGAAAGTCGTGCTGATGAGCCACTTCGCCCGTGCCGACGAGCTGGATTGCCCGCGCAGCGCCGAGCAAGTGGTGGTGTTCGAGCAGGCCCGTGGCGATCTGCAGGCTGAAGTCAGCCTGCGTAATTCGCCGGCCATTCTCGGCTGGCCATCCGTGCCCAGCGACTGGGTGCGTCCCGGCATCATGCTCTACGGCGCCAGCCCGTTCGACCAGGCGCAGGAGCAGGCCGCGCGCCTGCACCCGGTGATGACCCTGGAATCGAAGATCATCAGCGTGCGCGAACTGCCGGCCGGCGAACCGGTGGGTTACGGTGCGCGCTTCGTCAGCGAGCGGCCGACCCGTGTCGGCATCGTCGCCATGGGCTATGCCGACGGCTACCCGCGGCATGCGCCGACCGGTACGCCGGTAATGGTCGACGGGCAGCTGACTCGCCTGATCGGCCGGGTGTCGATGGACATGCTCAGTGTCGACCTGACCGATGTGCCCGGCGCGGGGCTGGGGAGTCGGGTCGAATTGTGGGGGCGCAATGTCCTCGCCAGTGACCTGGCCCAGGCGTGTGGCAGCATTCCGTACCAGTTGTTCTGCAACCTGAAGCGGGTGCCGAGGCTCTATTCCGGGGGTTGATACGGGGTGCTCGGGGTAATTGCGGTCACAGTGTTGTAAATACTGAACACTGTTGCCATGATACGGCCACATTTCCGTATCTGCTCCCCAAGGAGGACTCCAGCATTGGACGTCGGTGTTCGACTGCAATCCATTCGTAAACTCAAGGGCCTTTCCCAGCGTGAACTCGCCAAGCGCGCGGGCGTCACCAACAGCACCATTTCGATGATCGAGAAGAACAGCGTAAGCCCTTCGATCAGTTCGTTGAAAAAGGTGTTGGCTGGCATCCCCATGTCGCTGGTGGAGTTCTTCTCCCTCGATATGGAGCAGGACAACCACGCACAGGTGGTGTACCGGGCCGACGAACTGACCGACCTTTCCAGCGGCGCCGTGACCATGAAGCTGATCGGCAAGGCACATCCCAGCCGCGCGATCACCTTCCTCGACGAAATCTATCCGCCAGGCTCCGACACCGGGGACGAGATGCTCAACCACGACGGCGAAGAAGCCGGCATGCTGGTCGACGGGCGCCTCGAGCTGAGTGTTTCCGGCGAGGTGTTCATCCTCGAGCCGGGCGACAGCTACTATTTCGACAGCACCAAGCCACACCGCTTCCGCAATCCGTTCGACCGGCCAGCCCGCTTGATCAGTGCCACCACCCCGGCCAACTTCTAAGCTGCTGTCCACGATCTGCTGCGTCG
The DNA here is from genome assembly GCA_037994305.1 of Pseudomonas sp. Lineage (GTDB taxonomy): Bacteria > Pseudomonadota > Gammaproteobacteria > Pseudomonadales > Pseudomonadaceae > Aquipseudomonas. The sequence goes on from JBBNAI010000320.1 coordinate 4,901, forward strand.
GCCAGGCGACACCGAGCGCAAGACCCGCTAGCGGGTCCAGAAGGCAGACTTCAGGACTGGTCCTGAAGTCCAATGCCCCTGCGACAAGTTGGGTTGTTCCGGCCGGCGGGTCTAACCGCTATACTGCGCCCGCTCGCGAAACCGTGGCCGCGGGCGTGACTAGCCACAATGAGGGTGTACCGTGAACCTGATCAAGAAGATGCTGGTAGCCAACGCTGCCGTATTGGCCCTGTGGGCTGTTAGCGCTCAGGCTGCGACCAACGACGATATCGCCGAGCGCATCAAGCCGGTCGGCGAAGTCTGCGTCCAGGGCCAAGAGTGCAAAGGCATTGAAGCGGTTGCCGCTTCTGCCGGTGGCGGCGCGAAGACGCCGGACGACATCATCGCTGGGCATTGTGGCGCCTGCCACACCGCTGGCGTGCTGGGCGCACCGAAAATCGGCGATACCGCAGCCTGGAAGGAGCGCGCTGATCACCAGGGCGGCCTCGACGGTCTGCTGGCCAAGGCGATCTCCGGTATCAACGCCATGCCGCCGAAAGGCACCTGCGCTGATTGCTCGGATGATGAGCTGAAAGCCACCATCAAGAAGATGTCCGGCCTCTGATTTTCAGACGCTGCTGACCTCTGCAAAGCCGCCTTCGGGCGGCTTTGTCGTTTCTGCGGGAGTAAAGCGGCGCAAGTGCCTGTCCAACCTTCGACGCTTTTGTGCCGAGGAGAACACCAGGTGCATATCTGCTCGCTGGAACAGGCTGTGGAAGAGGTGCTGGAACGCATCGACGGGCCCATCCGCCTGGCTTTGCCACTCGGGTTGGGCAAGCCCAACCAGTTCGTCAACGCGCTGTATCAGCGCTTCAAGGAGTTGCCGCAGCGTTCGCTGACCCTGTACACCGCGCTGTCCCTGGCCAAGCCCCAGGCCGGCAGCGAGCTGGAGCAGCGTTTCAGCGGACCGTTTCTGCGCCGGGTGTACGGCGACTATGTCGAGCTGGATTACCTCGGCGACCTGCGCTGTGGCGAGCTGCCGGCCAATGTCCAGGTCGAGGAGTTCTATCTGCAGCCGGGCAGCCAGCTGCACAATCCGCAGGCGCAACAGCGCTACATCAGCCTCAACTACAGCCAGGTGGCCCGCGACCTCGAGCGCAAGGGCGTCAACCTGATTGCCCAGCTGGTCGCCGTCGATGCCGAGCGGCCCGACCACCTCAGCCTGAGCTGCAACCCGGACATCACCCTCGACCTGATGGCCTTGCTGCAGGCGCGCCGTGATGCCGGGGAGCCGATCCTCTATCTGGCCCAGGCGCACCGCGACCTGCCCTACATGGGCGGTGCCGCGGAAATCGAACGCAACCAGTTCGACTTGCTGCTGGAACGACCCGAACGGACCACCCTGTTTTCCACGCCGAACATGCCGGTAAGCCTGCAGGACCACGCCATTGGCTTGCACGCCAGTACCCTGGTGCGCGATGGCGGCACCCTCCAGCTCGGTATCGGCGCCATGGCCGATGCGGTGACGGCGGCGCTGATCGCCCGCCAGGCGGATAACGCCAGCTACCGCGCGGTGCTGGATGCCATGCGCGTGCCGCAGCGCTGGGGCGAGCTGATCCGGCATGAGGGCGGTCTCGGCCCATTTGCCACCGGCCTGTATGGCTGCAGCGAGATGTTCCTGCTCGGCCTGCTGGTGCTGGTCGAGGCTGGTGTGGTGCGCCGCCCGGCCTACCCCGATGTGCACCTGCAGCGCCTGGCCAACCAGGGCGGCCTGGACGAGCAGGAGCGCCTGCTCGATGCCGGTGCGCTGCGCCAGGCCGGCATTCCCCATGTGCTGGATGGCAACACCCTGGCCTGGTTGCAGCGTCATGGCCTGCTGGCCCGGGAGATCGGCCTGGAAGGGCGGCAGCTACTGTTGCCGGATGGCCAGAGCCTGTCCTGCGACCTGGCCGACCCTGCCACGGCAGAGGCGATCCGGCCTTATCTGGGCAGCGCCCTGGGTGGGGTGCTGGTGCACGGTGGTTTCTTCCTCGGTCCGCAGGCGTTCTACGAGCGCCTGCGCGAATTGAGCGAGGCGCAGCGCCAGCGCATCGGCATGACCGCGATCAGCTACATCAACCGGTTGTACGGCGACGAAGCGCTGAAGCGCCTGCAGCGGCGCGATGCACGGTTCATCAACAGCTGTTTCTGCATCACCCTGCTCGGCGCCAGTGCGGCCGACCAGCTGGAGGATGGCCGGGTGCTCAGCGGTGTGGGCGGTCAGTACGACTTCGTCGCCCAGGCCCATGAGCTGGAAGGCGCGCGCTCGATCCTGATGCTGCGCAGCTGGCGCGAAACGGCCGGCGAGGTGACCTCGAACATTGTCTGGCACTACGGCCACGCCACCATCCCGCGGCACCTGCGTGACCTGGTGGTGACCGAATATGGCATCGCCGACCTGCGTGGCAAGAACGATGCGCAGGTGATCGAAGCGCTGCTGCGGATCGCCGATGCGCGCTTCCAGGATGAGCTGATCGGCCAGGCGCAGAAGGCCGGCAAGTTGCCGGAAGACTTCGTCCTCGCGGCGGAATATCGGCAGAACACACCCTGGCGCCTGCTGGCCCTGCAGGATGAGTTTCCCCAGTTGTTCATCGAATACCCGCTGGGCTGCGATTTCACCCGCGAGGAGCGTGACCTGCTGCGGGCCCTGCGCTGGCTGAAGAGCAAGCTCAAGCTCAGCGAGATTCTCGAACTGGGCCGCGCCACCCTGTTCGATCTGCCCGAGCCGGCGCATTACGCCGTGCACCTTGAACGCATGGGCCTGGGCGATCCCGGCGGCCTGCGCGAGCAGCTCTACCAGAAGCTGGTGTTGGCCGGGTTGAAGGCCGCAGAAGGCGGCTGAGGCTCTTATTCGAGGAAGCGCACCTGGCCGCCTTCCAGCGATGCGATGCGCGCCAGGGACTCGACCCGGTAGCCCTGCGCATCGAGCTCGGCGCGGCCGCGCTGGAAGGACTTCTCGATGACCACGCCGATGCCGGCGATGCTCGCCCCGGACTGGCCGATCAGGTCGATCAGCGCCCGGGCGGCATGACCGTTGGCGAGGAAGTCGTCGATCATCAGCACATGGTCGTCGGCGCCCAGGTGCTTGGCCGAGATGGCCAGGGTGCTCTCGGTCTGCTTGGTGAAGGAGAACACGCTGGAAATGTAGAGGTTGTCCTTGAGCGTCAGCGACTGGTACTTGCGGGCGAAGATCACCGGCACGCCCAGTTCGAGGCCGGCCATTACCGCCGGGGCGATGCCCGAGGCCTCGATGGTGACGATCTTGGTGATGCCCAGGCCGGCGAAGCGCTCGGCGAATGCGTGGCCGATCTGCTGCATCAGGCGCGGGTCGATCTGGTGGTTGAGAAAGGCGTCGACCTTGAGTACCTGATCTGACAGCACCAGGCCTTGTTCGCGAATCTTCAGTTTCAGTGCTTCCACGCCCTTGCCCTCACGTGTGTTGGTAGTTGCCAGCAGTGGCTGTCAGGATTTTTTCAGCATGGCACGCATGTTCGCCAGAGCGTCGTTGCCGCGCGCGGCCTTGACCTCCACCGGCGCGTCTTCCTGGCCTTCCCAGACCAGATCTTCCTGCGGCAATTCGTCGAGAAAACGGCTCGGCGAGCAGTCGATGATCTCACCGTACTGCTTGCGCTTGGCCGCATAGGTCAGCGCCAGGTTGCGCTTGGCGCGGGTGATGCCGACGTAGGCCAGGCGACGCTCTTCCTCGATGGTGTCGGATTCGATGCTGGAGCGGTGCGGGAGGATCTCTTCCTCGAAGCCGATGATGTACACCGAGGGGAATTCCAGGCCCTTGGAGGCGTGCATGGTCATCATCTGCACGCCGTCGGCACCTTCCTCTTCTTCCTGCTGACGTTCGAGCATGTCGCGCAACACCAGCTTGCCGATGGCATCCTCGACGGTCATGTCGCCGTCTTCGTCCTTGTCCAGGGTGTTCTTCAGCGCCTCGACCAGGAACCAGACGTTACCCATGCGCGCATCGGCGACCTTGTCGCTGGAGGCGTTCTGCCGCAGCCAGTTCTCGTAGTCGATGTCCATCACCATGCTGCGGATGGCGCCGATCGGGTCGTTGCCGGCACACAGCTCGCGGATCTTGTCCATGTAGCGCTTGAAGCGTGACAGGCGCTCGGTGTAGCGGCTGTCGAGGTGCTCGCCGAGGCCTATCTCGTCGCTGGCGGCGTACATGCTGATCTTGCGTTCGGTGGCGTAGTTGCCGAGCTTTTCCAGGGTGGTCGAGCCGATCTCGCGGCGCGGCACGTTGATCACCCGCAGGAAGGCGTTGTCGTCGTCCGGGTTGACCAGCAGGCGGAAGTAGCTCATCAGATCCTTCACCTCCTGGCGGGCGAAGAAGCTGGTGCCGCCACTCAGGCGATAGGGAATCTGGTGGTGCTGCAGCTTCAGCTCCATCAGCTTGGCCTGGTAGTTGCCCCGGTCGAGGATGGCGAAGTCGCTGTACGGGCGCTGGGTGCGCAGGTGCTCGGTGAGGATCTCCAGGGCCACCCGCTCGCACTCGGCGTCCTCGTTGCGGGTGCGGATCACGCGGATCTCGTCGCCCATGCCCATATCCGACCACAGCTGCTTCTCGAAGGCGTGGGGGTTGTTGGCGATGAGGGTATTGGCGCATTTGAGGATGCGG
>JBBNAI010000321.1:0-3276 GCA_037994305.1 Pseudomonas sp.
CTCAAGCCGGTGCGCTGGGAGAAGCAGCCGATGGGGCAGATGCTGATCAGCTCCGACGGCACCGAGGCACCGATCGAATTCGAACCGCGCGAAGTGCTGGCCCGCGTGCTCAAGCGCCTGCAGGCCCGTGGCATCCGCCCGGTGGTGGCCTTCGAGCTGGAGTTCTACCTGTTCGACCGCAAACTGGAAAACGGCCTGCCGCAGTTCCCCCGCGACCCGCTGACCGGCGACGCCGACGACCAGCCGAACATGCACATCGAGCGCCTGACGCGTTTCTCCGAAGTGCTCCACGACATGGTCGAAACCGCCCAGGAACAGGGCGTGGAAGCCAACGTGATCACCGCTGAACTAGGCCCCGGCCAGTTCGAGATCAACTTCGCCCACTGCGAGGACGGCCTGCAGGCCGCCGACTGGGCCGCGCTGTTCACCCGCAGCACCCGTGGCGTGGCCATGCAGCACGGCCACCGCGCCAGCTTCATGAGCAAACCCTACCTGCAGGCACCGGGCAGCGGCATGCACGTGCATGTCAGCCTGTACGACGAGGCCGGCAACAACCTGCTCGATGGCGACGGCCAGCGTCCGCTGCGCCACGCCGTGGCCGGCTGCCTGGAGCTGCTGCCGCACTGCATGCCGATCTTCGCCGCCAACCACAACGCCTTCCGCCGCTACGGCGCCATGGTCAACTCGGCGAGCAAGGCCAGCTGGGGTTTCGAAGACCGCGATGCGTGCATCCGCATCCCCGAGTCGGACGGCAGGAACCTGCGCATCGAACACCGCCTGGCCGGCGCAGACGCCAACCCCTACCTGGTGCTGGCGGCCATCCTCAGCGGCATGGAGCACGGCCTGGACCAGGCCCGCGAGCCGATCCCCTCGCTCAACGACGACCGCAGCAGCGGCATCGACTTCCCCAAGGACATGCTCACCGCCGTGGCGGCGATGGCGTCCCACGAGGTGGTCAGGGACAAGCTCGGCAGCGAATTCGTCTTCGTCTACGGCGAGAACAAGCGCCAGGACCACCTGGACTTCCTCAACGAAGTCAGCGCGCGGGAATATCGCTGGTTCCTGTAAACGCCGCTGGGCGGCGCAATTGATCGGCTTGCGGCCAGCTGATAAGTTGCGCTCCAGGCCGGTGTAGCTCAGTCGGTAGAGCAGCGCACTCGTAACGCGAAGGTCGCAGGTTCGATTCCTGTCTCCGGCACCAAGACATCAAGTTTGTGAGCGTGGAGGATGCGGTGAAAAGCACAGCTCCGCACTCCCATCCTGTGGCACGGTAAATCCAGCCCACAAAAAAGCCCGGCTCTAGCCGGGCTTTTTTATACGGGTTACACCCGCTTACTGCGAAGCCTGCATGGTGCGCGCGCGCTCCTGCTGGCGTTGTTTCTTGTACGCAAGGGCCGCCGGGGCCACCGGCTGGACACGACCGGTCTCGACCCATTTTTTCAGGCGGCTGGCGTCGGCCATGTGGGTGTACTTGCCGAAGGCATCCAGCACCACGAAGGCCACCGGCTTGCCGCCCATCTGGGTGCGCATCACCAGGCAATGGCCAGCGGCGTTGGTGAAGCCGGTCTTGGTCAGCTGGATGCTCCAGTTGGGCTTGTGCACCAGGCCGTTGGTGTTGCGAAAGCCCAGGCTGTAGCTCGGCTTGGCGAATTGCTGGACATGCTCGCGGGTGCTGCTGAACTGGCCAATCAGCGGGTACTGGCCGGCGGCCTTGATCAGCTTGACCAGGTCGTTGGCGGTGGAGACGTTGCCCTCGGACAGGCCCGTGGGGTCGCGGTAGCGGGTGCGCGTCATGCCCAGGGCGCGGGCCTTGGCGTTCATCGCCGTGATGAAGGCCGGCACGCCGCCCGGATAATGCTGTGCCAGGCTGGAGGCGGCGCGGTTCTCCGAACTCATCAGGGTCAGCAGGAGCATGTCACGACGGCTCAACTGGCTGCCCAGGCGTACGCGCGAGTAGATGCCGCGCATTTCCGGTACGTCCTTGATCACGATCGGCAGTTGCTGGTCCAGCGGCAGCTTGGCATCGAGAGTGACCATGGCGGTCATCAGCTTGGTCACCGAGGCGATCGGCACCTGCAGGTCGGGGTTGCTGGAATAGAGCACCTGGTTGGTGTTCAGGTCGACCAGCAGGGCGCTACCGGAGGCCAGTTCCTGGGTCTTGGCCGCCGCCTGCAGGGCAGGGGTGGCAACGAGGGTCAGGCAGGCCAGCAGCAGGCCGGCAAGGGGAAAGGCTCTTTTCACGAGTACGGTCCGCGCAGATCAATGTGGTGCCTGGGCGGTCCGTGCCGGCGAGTGGCGAAAGTATAAGTGGCCGCCGCCTATCAGGCGAGCGCAGGCGCTCTACGGCGGCCCAGATGCAGCAGACCCATGGCCAGGAGGATCACCACGCCACCGGCTGCCAGGCGCGGCAGGTCGAAGTCGCGGTTCCAGATCAGCAGGTTGACCAGCAGGCCGGCCGGCACATGCAGCTCGTTCATCACCGCCAGGGTGCCGGCGTCCACCCGGGTGCTGCCCTTGACCCACCAGAACATGCCCAGGGCTGTGGCGAACAGCCCCATCCAGGCCAGCACGCCCCATTGCACGGCGGTCTGCGGCAGCTTGTCCGGGTTGCCGAACAGCAGGAAGGCGGGCAGCGCCAGCAGCAACGCGCCGAGGAAGAAATGACCGAAGAAACGGTGCAACGGCTGCTCCACCGGATAGCGCAGCAGCAGGCGGCGGCACAGCACCTGGCCGGCGGCGAAGGTGAGGTTGGCCAGCTGCAGCAGGAGGAAGCCCAGCAGGTAATCGCCTTCGAGGCGGTCGAAGCGAATGATCACTCCACCGACCACCGCCACCAGCGCGGCGAGCAGCGCCAAGGGGCTGAAGCGTCGGGCCAGCGCGTCGTCGAGCAGGGTCACGTAGATCGGCGTGAGCACGGTGAACAGCAGCACCTCCGGCACCGTGAGCACCTGAAAGCTGCGATACAGGCACAGGTAGGTGACGCCGAACTGCAGCGCCCCGGCCAGCCAGAACCCGGCCAGCAGGCCACGTGGCAAACCGCGCCAGAGGGTGAAGGGCAGGAAGACCAAAGCGGCAATCAACACCCGCGCGAGCACGGCGAAATCGCTGTCGACCCGCCCGGCCAGGTATTCGCCGATCAGGCTGAAGGAGAATGCCCAGAGTCCGGTGACGATCAGCAGATAACGCATCGACGGCTCAGGCCAACTGGCGACGCAGTTCGGCCAGTACCGGCGCGCTGTCCGGACGCACGCCGCGCCACAGGAAGAAGGCCTCGGC
>JBBNAI010000322.1:0-1827 GCA_037994305.1 Pseudomonas sp.
AAATCCTATTCATACCTGGGTTTGCTTCGCATCCGGCTTGGCAAAGTGCCGTACCTGAATCTGAAAGCCGTTCTTGAGGCCCACATAGAGGCTCTCGCCGGGCGTGAGCCCCGCGGCATCGGCCCAGCGGGCCAAATCTTCCTGCTCGAAGCCCAACCAGAGATCGCCGCAGGCCGTCCTGGCCCAACTCTGGTCGTGGCTGCATAACTCGGTGACCAGCAGGCTGCCGCTCGGTTTGACCAGGCGTGCCAGCTGTTTCAGCGCTTCGGCCGGTGCGGCGAAATGGTGCAGGACCATGTTCACCACCACGCAGTCGGCGGCGCCAATCTCGTCGTTCAGGGCATCGGCGAGCAGCAGCTCGACATTGCCCAGTTGTTCTTCGTCGCAACGCTGGCGAGCCAGTTCGAGCATCGCCGTGCTGTTGTCCAGGGCGGTGACCTGGGCAAAGCGCCGGGCCAGCTCCGGCAGGAAGCCACCGTCGCCGGGGCCAACCTCCAGTGCCGTGCTGCCGGCGGCAAAGCCCAGCGCATCGAGCAGGGCCAGCACGCTGTCGCGGTACTGCGGCAGGCCGGCGATCAGGTCCTGTTGGGCCTGGAACTTGTCCGCCGTCTTGGCGAAGAAGTCGCGGCTGGCGGCGGCGCGTTGCGCATGCACGGCGGCGATACGTGCCTCGACTTCGGCCGGCAGCTGCAGCTCGTCGACTTCTGCCAGCAATGCGCCGTGCAGGGTGCCGCCGAGCAATTCGCTGTGGGGCAGGGCGCGGCGATAGAAGATCGCGTTGCCTTCGCGGCGCGTGGCCACCAGGCCGGCCTGGGCCAGCACCTTGAGGTGGTGGCTGATGCCGGACTGGCCGATGGCGAAGATCTGCGCCAGTTCCAGCACGCCGAATGAGTCGTTGGCCAGCGCGCGCAGCACGTTCAGGCGCAGCGGATCACCGCCGGCCTTGCACAGGGCGGCCAGTTCATCGGCTGGCTCGAAGCGGAGCTGGGGCACGCGCATATTCATAAGGGCCGCAGTCTAGTCGGTCATTTTTCATCCAGCAATATCAATATCAAAAAGTTTTGATATTGAGTGGTGGGGCTTCGGTGGGCGCCATTTCGGGCGGATAGGGGGTGCTTTGCTCGGCTCTGAGCGAGTTGGCGCGCAGCTTTCGTCGATCTTTCATTGCCCCGCAGCGCCTGGCTGGGCGAAAATGCCCGCCTTTTTCGCCCCCCTTCGTTTCAGAAGCAGCCCCGCAGGAGATTCAGCGATGCCCAGCCGTCGTGAGCGTGCCAATGCCATTCGTGCCCTCAGCATGGATGCCGTGCAGAAAGCCAACAGCGGCCACCCGGGTGCCCCCATGGGCATGGCGGACATCGCCGAAGTGCTGTGGCGCGACTACCTGCAGCACAACCCGAGCAACCCGAACTGGGCCGACCGCGACCGCTTCGTGCTGTCCAACGGCCACGGCTCGATGCTGATCTACTCGCTGCTGCACCTGACCGGTTACGACCTGGGCATCGACGACCTCAAGCAGTTCCGCCAACTGCACAGCCGCACCCCGGGCCACCCGGAATACGGCTACACCCCGGGCGTCGAGACCACCACCGGCCCGCTGGGCCAGGGCATCGCCAACGCCGTCGGCTTCGCCATCGCCGAAAAAGTGCTGGCCGCGCAGTTCAACCGCGACAGCCATAAAGTGGTCGACCATTACACCTACGCCTTCCTCGGCGACGGTTGCATGATGGAAGGCATCAGCCATGAAGTCTGCTCGCTGGCCGGCACCCTGGGCCTGGGCAAGCTGATCGCCTTCTACGACGACAACGGCATTTCCATCGACGGCGAAGT
>JBBNAI010000323.1:0-1006 GCA_037994305.1 Pseudomonas sp.
GGGCGGGTCAGTGGCTTTGCCCGTGCCAGGGCACCAGCTTGCGTTGCAGGGCGCGCAGGCCGAGTTCCAGGGCGAAGGCGATCAGGGCGATGACCAGGATGCCGAGGACCACCACGTCGGTGACCAGGAACTGTGCGGCCGACTGCACCATGAAACCCAGGCCGCTGGTGGCGGCGATCAGTTCCGCGGCGACCAGGGTCGACCAGCCGACGCCGAGGCCGATGCGCACCCCGGTGAGGATCTCCGGCAGCGCGCCGGGCAGGATCACGTGGCGGATCAGCTGTGCCTGGGTGGCGCCGAGCGACTGCGCCGCGCGCAGCTTGGCCGGGTCGACATTGCGCACGCCGGTGGCGGTGGCGATGGCGATGGGGGCGAAGATGGCGAGGAAGATCAGCAACACCTTGGACAGCTCGCCGATGCCGCACCAGATGACGATCAGCGGCAGGTAGGCCAGCGGCGGGATCGGTCGGTAGAACTCGATCAGCGGGTCGAAGATGCCGCGCGCGATGCGGTTGCGGCCGATGGCCACTCCCAGCGGAATCGCTGTCAGCACGGCGGCGAGCAGACCCAGGCCGATGCGTCCGAGGCTGGCGCCGAGGTGCTGCCACAGGCTGGAATCCATGTAGCCGACGGTGAGCAACTGCCAGCCGCGCTTGGCCACGGCCTGCGGGCTGGGCAGGAACAGCGGCTCGATCAGCCCGGCAGTGGTCACCGCCCACCACACCAGCAACAGGCTGGCGAGGGTCAGGCTGCTGATCAGTGCCAGGCTGAACTCAGCTTTGCGCGCGACCGGGCGTGGGGTTACGCCGAGGCGTTGTGCGATCGGTACCTGCAGACTGCTCATGCCTGTCTCCTCTGGCGTTCGGCGAACACTTGGGCCAGCACGTATTCGCGGGTTTCGATGAAGCGCGGGTCGGACTTGATCGCCCGTGCGCTTTCACCGCCGGCGTAGCGCTGGCCGAAGTCCAGGCGCAGGCGCTCGGCGACGCGGCCGGGATTGGGCGCG
>JBBNAI010000324.1:0-2142 GCA_037994305.1 Pseudomonas sp.
TTGAACACCGGGTGGCTCAGGTAGCTGGAACTGCGCAGCAGCGCGGTGGGGATGCCCTGGGGCAGCTCACCGGCATCCAGCTCGGCAATCGACAGGCCGTGGTCGGCGCCGAGGAAGATCGCCAGCAGCTGCTCGACGGTCTGCTCGCTGCAGGTCTCGTCCAGGCTCACACCCAGCTTGCCGCGGCCGAGGATGCGCAGGTTGATCTGCGCGGCCTTGGCCGACTCGATGATGGCGGTCTGGATGCCACCGACGTCGAGGGTCAGGGTGTCGAAGAAGTGTTGGTTGTCGCGCTTGATGCCTTTCTGCTCGAGGCCGGCGGCGAGGATCGCGGTCAGTCGGTGTACACGCTGGGCGATGCGTTTGAGGCCTTGCGGGCCGTGGTAGACGGCGTAGCAGCTGGCCATGTTGGCCAGCAGCACCTGCGAGGTGCAGATATTGGAGTTGGCCTTCTCGCGGCGGATGTGTTGCTCGCGGGTCTGCAGGGCCATGCGCAGTGCGGTGTTGCCACGGGTGTCCTTGGACACGCCGATGATGCGCCCAGGCATGGCGCGCTTGTAGGCGTCGCTGGTGGCGAAGAACGCCGCGTGCGGGCCGCCGTAACCCATCGGCACGCCGAAGCGCTGCGCGGAGCCGAACACCACGTCGGCACCCAGCTCACCCGGCGGGGTCAGCAGCAGCAGCGACAGCAGGTCGGCGGCGACGCAGGCCAGGGCGTTCTGATCGTGCAGCTGCTGGATCAGCGGACGCAGGTCGCGGATCTCGCCGTGGGTGTCCGGGTATTGCAGCAGCGCGCCGAACACCTGGTGCTGGCTCAGCTCGTCGAGCGGGCCGACCACGACCTCGAGACCGAAGCCCTCGGCACGGGTCTGGACCACGGAGATAGTCTGCGGGTGGCAGTTCTCGTCGACGAAGAACAGGTTGCTCTTCGACTTCGCCACGCGCTTGGCCAGGCCCATGGCCTCGCCGGCGGCAGTGGCTTCGTCGAGCAGCGAGGCGCTGGCCAGATCCAGGCCGGTGAGGTCGATGGTCAGTTGCTGGAAGTTCAGCAGCGCCTCCAGGCGGCCCTGGGCGATTTCCGGCTGGTACGGGGTGTAGGCGGTGTACCAGCCCGGGTTCTCCAGCACGTTGCGCAGGATCACCGCCGGGGTCAGGGTACCGTGGTAGCCCATGCCGATCAGGCTGGTCCACTGCTGGTTCTGCTCGGCATAGCCCTTGAGCTTGGCCAGGGCCGCACGCTCGTCCAGCGCCACCGGCAGGTCCAGCGGGCGATTCAGGCGAATGGCCGGCGGCACGGTCTGCACGATCAGCTCGTCGCGGCTGGCTACACCGAGGGCGGACAGCATGGCCTGCTGTTCGCCGGCATCCGGGCCGAGGTGACGACGCAGGAAGGCATCGGGCTGGTGCAGCTGGGCAAGACTGGGCGTCTGGGACATGGCGGGGCTCTCGAAAAATGACAGAGCCTCGACTAGCGAGGCTCGACAGCGGAAATCGTCAGGCCGTGCAACACGCGCGGCGCTTGAACTCAGGCGTCGGCGGAACTGGCGGCTTTATAGGCGCCAGCGTCGAGCAGGCCGTCGAGGTCGGCGGCATTGTTCGGCTTGAGCTTGAAGAACCAGGCGCTGTAGGGCTCGCCGTTGACCAGTTCAGGGCTGTCGGACAGGGCCTCGTTGACTGCGATCACTTCGCCGGCAACTGGGGCGTAGATGTCCGAAGCGGCCTTCACCGACTCCACCACACCGGCTTCCTGGCCAGCGGCCAGTTGCTTGCCGACTTCCGGCAGCTCGACGTAGACCACGTCGCCCAGGGCTTCCTGCGCGTGGTCGGAGATGCCCACGGTGACGCTACCGTCGGCTTCCAGGCGGGCCCACTCGTGGCTGGCGGCGTAACGCAGATCGGCGGGGATAGTGCTCATCAGGATGTCCTCAAGATCAGGTGGCGGGTAACCCGCCCGGAAAATTTAGCAGTCTGCTGTTATTTGTCAGATCACGGCCTTGCCGTTGCGGACGAAATTCGCTTGTACCACTCGCACCGGGTACCACTTGCCGCGAATTTCCACCTCGGCGCGCTCGCCGGTGGCGGCTGGCACGCGGGCCAGGGCGATGGATTTGCCCAAGGTCGGCGAGAAGCTGCCACTGGTGA
>JBBNAI010000325.1:0-15753 GCA_037994305.1 Pseudomonas sp.
ACTGGCGCCTCTCCGAGCTGGCTTCCGCCTCGCTGACCAGCCTGCAGATCTACACCCTGCTGCTGGCCTACGCGGTGCTGGCGATCTTCGGCATTCGCCAGTTCTTTGCCGACCCGCTGGGCGGCGCGCCCAAGGCCAAGGCAGCCGAGGAGGGCGGTATTGCGCTTTCGGCCTCCGGCACGGCGCTGTCGATCACCCCGGCCTATGCCGTGCTGATTGGACGGACCCTGGTTCTGCTGTTGTTTGTCGCCTCTGTACTCAAGCTGTCGGCGCAAAGCTTTTCACCCTTCCTGTATTTCCAATTCTGAGGAGGAGCCGACATGACACGTACCCTTAATATCCTTTACAGCCTGGTCTTTATCGGCCTGATGCTGGCCTTGTCGCTGGCGTCGGTACCGGCGCTGCTGAGCTTCTCCACCGCCAGCGAAACGACCGTGCTCAACGGCAAGCTGACCCATGCCATCGAAAAGCATTACGACAAGAACTTCCCGGTCAAGGAGTTCGGCACCAACGCTTGGGCTGCACTGGACTACAGCCTGTTCGGCGAGGGGCGCCCGGGTGTGGTGGTCGGCACTGGCGACTGGTTGTTCACCGATGAAGAGTTCAAACCCGCCAGTAATCCGCAACAGTTGCAGGACAACTGGGCGCTGATCGGCGCGGTGCAGCAGGAATTCAAGCGCCGCAATATCGAACTGGTACTGGCGTTGCTGCCGGCCAAGGCGCGCCTGTATCCGGAGCAGTTTGGCGAGGACAAGCCGGTTGCTGCCCAGCAAGAGCTGTATGCCCGCGTGCATCAACTGATGCAGGCCCAGCAGGTGGCAGGTCCGGATCTGCTGCCGGCGTTGCAGCAGGCCAAGCGCCAGGAACCGGTGTTCCTGCGGACCGACACCCACTGGACGCCCTATGGCGCCGAGGTGGTGGCGCGCAGCCTGGCCACCTACCTGAGTGCACAGCCTGGCTGGGCGCCCGGTAGCCAGCAATTTGTGACCGAGACCGCTGCCAGCCAGCCCCACAAGGGCGACCTGCTGAGCTTCCTGCCGATGGACCCGTACTTCAGCGGCTTGCAGCCACCAGCCGAAAGCCTGCAGCCACGCAGCACCGAAGTGCAGGAAACCAGTGGCGAAGAGTCGGGTGACCTGTTCGGCAGCGAGCAACCGCAACTGGCGCTGGTTGGCACCAGCTACAGCGCCAACCCCAAGTGGAATTTCGCCGGCGCGCTGAAGCAGGCGCTGGGTAGCGACTTGCTCAACTACGCCGAGGACGGCCATGGCCCGCTGGTGCCGATGCTGCGCCTGCTGAGCAAGGGCGAAGCGGAAACCGCCGGGCTGCGCTTCGTGGTGTGGGAGGTGCCGGAGCGCTACCTGATGATGCCCAGCGACCTATCTGGTTTCGACCGCGCCTGGCTTGATCGGCTGCGTGCGAGTGAGCAGCTGGCTGCAACTGATGCCTTAAAAATGTGACGCGGCCCTAAGCCCGTCCTGCCCAACTGGAGAGTCAACCATGCCTATCAAACGTTCCCTGATCCTTGGCGGCCTGTTGCTAAGTTTCGCCCTAACCCAAGCCCAGGCTGATGAGGCCGCCTTGTATGGTCCGACAGCCCCTCCAGGCTCGGCCTTCATTCGTGGCTACAACGCAGGCAGCGAAAGCCTGGACCTGAGCGTCGGCAGTGTCGTGCTCAACGATATTGCGCCGAAGAACAGCAGCGACTTCTCCTTCCTGCCTGCTGGCAGCTACAGCGTGGCCGCTGGCGCGCAGAGCCTGCCGGTAAAGCTGCAGCAGAACCAGTACTACACCTTGGTCAAACTACCGGGTGGCTCGCTCAGCCTGGTTGATGAACCGGTGTTCAAGAATCGTCAGAAAGCCCTGGTGCGCCTACAAAACCTCTCGGACAGTCCGTTGACCCTGAGGACCGCCGATGGCAAGACCGAGGTGATCAAGGCGGTATCCGGCAAGTCCAGCGGGGAGCGCGAGATCAATCCGGTCAAGGTGCGTCTGGCGCTGTTTTCCGGTGAGCGCAAGATCAGCGACCTCAGCCCGCTGGTGCTGGAGCGCGGCGAGGTGGCTTGTCTTTACGTAACGGGCTCGGCCGACAAACTTTCCCCGGTCTGGGTCAAGCGCCCGGTCGCGGCCAACTGAGAGGCGAGCATGCGCGTATTGCAGGTAATCGGCTTGGCGGTGTTGCTGGGGCTCGGTCAGGGGTGCTCCTGGGAGCATGACGGCCGCGCTACGCTGGTGCCGCCCGGGGGTTATCTGCTGAGCGCGGCTGAGCCCCAGGGCAAGCCCCGGAGTTGCCCGCCAGTGCCGACGCCCTATACCGGGGAGCTGTATTTCCCGAGCAAGTATTCCGGCTCTGGTGCTGCGCGCGACAAGGTCAATAGCGAGGCAGCCGCCCGCTATGCGCAACTCACCGACGATGTGCGCCTGCTGGAGAACGGCAGCAATCGGCTGGTAGCCCGTTACCTCGAAACAGGCCAGCAGGCTTATGCCGATTGCGTGCTGACCTGGCTGCATAGCTGGGCCGACGCCGATGCGCTGCTCAGCGAGCGCTACAACCACACCGGCAAGTCGGTGCGCAAATGGGCTTTGGGGAGCGTGTCGGGTGCCTACCTGCGCTTGAAATTTTCCCGCTCCCAGCCGCTCAAGGGGCATGCCGACGAGGCTGAACGCATCGAAGAATGGCTGGGTGAGTTGGCCGACCAGGTGGTGGTCGACTGGAACGCCCAGCCGTTGGATCGGCGCAACAACCACCAGTACTGGGCGGCCTGGTCGGTGATGGCCACTGCTGTAGTGCTTGATCGACACGACTTGTTTGACTGGTCCGTGGCGCAGTACCGGCACGGCATGCAACAGGTCGACGCTGAGGGTTACTTGCCACTTGAGCTGTCCCGGCAGACTCGCGCGCTGGCGTACCACAACTACAGCATGGGGCCGCTGCTGATGATCGCCGCTTTCGCCCAGGCCAATGGCCTGGATCTGCGCAAGGAAAATTCCGGAGCCCTGCAGCGCTTGGCGCAGCGGATGGAGTCCGGTTTGCGCGACCCAAAGATATTCCAAGAAAAAACCGGTTACCCGCAGACCCTTGAGGACCTGCAGGAGAAAAACCGTTTTGCCTGGCTGGAGCCTTACTGCGCGCTGTACCCGTGCTCGGAGAGCACGCAAGCGTGGCGGCGTTCCATAGAACCATTGGGCACCTATCGGCTCGGTGGTGATATGACCCAGTTGTTTTCCCGGCACCTGCCTTGAGGTAGTCCTGCCACCGCATTTAGCGGATGGCGGTTTAAACGGATATTGAATGGAGACTGACCCAATGATCCCGGTAATCCTTTCTGGTGGTAGCGGCTCTCGCCTGTGGCCTTTGTCGCGCAAGTTGTATCCCAAGCAGTTCCTGCCCCTGACCAGCGATAAGTCGCTGTTCCAGCAGACCCTGCAGCGCCTGTCCTTCGACGGCATGCAGAAACCGCTGGTGGTGTGCAACCTGGAACACCGTTTCATCGTCAACGAGCAACTGGCGCAGATCGGCGTTACGCCGCAGTCCATGCTGCTCGAGCCCTTCGGCCGCAATACCGCTCCGGCCGTGGCCATGGCGGCACTGCACCTGCTGGGTGAGGGGCGTGACGAACTGATGCTGGTACTGCCGGCCGATCATGTGATTACCGATGAATTGAACCTGCGCCGTTCCCTGGAGCTGGCGCGCATCGCGGCGGAAGAGGGCGAGATGGTGCTGTTCGGCATCCCCGCGCAGACCCCGGAAACCGGTTTTGGCTACATCAAGGTCGGCCGCAGCGAGGAGGGCGATTCGCTGATCCCTGGCGCGCACCGCGTCATGCAGTTCGTCGAAAAGCCCGATCATGCGCGTGCTGCTGAGTTCGTCCGCAGCGGCTGCTACTTCTGGAACAGCGGCATGTTCCTGTTCCGCGCCAGCCGTTATCTGGACGAGTTGCGCAGCCATGAGCCGGACATCTACGACACCTGTGTCCTGGCGCTGGAGCGCAGCAAGGCCGCTGCGGGCGTTGTGGTCATCGATGCTGGCACCTTTGAGTGCTGCCCGGACAACTCCATCGACTACGCGGTGATGGAGAAAACTTCGCGGGCCTGCGTGGTGCCGCTGTCGGCGGGCTGGAACGATGTCGGTTCCTGGTCCTCGTTGTGGGATGTGCACGAGAAAGACAGTGACGGCAACGTGCTCAAGGGCGATGTGGTCACCCACAGCAGCCACAACAGCTTCGTGCATGGCACGTCCAAGCTGGTCACCCTGATTGGCATGGACGATGTGGTGGTGGTGGAAACCAAGGACGCGGTGATGATCGCGCACAAGGATTCGGTACAGGATGTGAAGAAGCTGGTCGGCGTGCTGGATTCCCTCGGCCGTCCGGAAACCCAGAGCCACTGCGCCGTGTACCGGCCTTGGGGTAGCTACGACTCGGTGGACAACGGCACCCGTCACCAGGTCAAGCACATCACCGTCAAACCCGGCGCGCAGCTCTCGCTGCAGATGCACCACCACCGCGCCGAGCACTGGATCGTGGTATCGGGTACGGCCCAGGTGACCTGCGACGACAAGGTGTTCCTGCTCACCGAAAACCAGTCGACCTATATCCCCATCGCGTCGGTACACCGCCTGATGAACCCCGGCAAGATCCCCCTGGAGATCATCGAGGTGCAGTCCGGCAGCTACCTGGGCGAGGACGATATCGAGCGCCTGGAAGATGTCTATGGGCGCACGCCGGTGGTGGCCGTGCTGAGTAACTGATAGAGCAGGAAAGCCAACCGGCGGCGGGCAAGCCGCCGCCGGTATCGCTTATGCGGCGAGCAACTGGCGCAACACGTAGTGCAGGATGCCGCCTGCCTTGAAGTATTCCACCTCGTTCTGCGTGTCGATGCGGCACAGCACTTCGATCTGTTCCCGGCTGCCATCGGCGCGGGTAATGGTCAGCGTCAGGTTCATCTGCGGGCGCAGGCTGATGCCGTCGAGGCCACTGATATCGATGCTTTCCTGGCCGGTCAGGCCCAGCGTCTTGCGGGTCTGCTCCCCGCCGAACTGCAGCGGCAGCACGCCCATGCCCACCAGGTTGGAGCGGTGGATTCGCTCGAAACTCTCGGCAATCACCGCCTTGACGCCCAGCAAGTTGGTGCCCTTGGCCGCCCAGTCGCGGGATGAGCCGGTGCCATATTCCTTGCCGGCGAAAATCACTAGGGGTGTGCCTTCGCTCTGGTAGCGCATGGCCGCGTCATAGATCGCCAGCTTCTCGCCCGTCGGGATGTGCAGGGTATTGCCGCCTTCCTCGCCGCCGAGCATTTCATTGCGGATGCGGATGTTGGCGAAGGTGCCGCGCATCATCACTTCATGGTTGCCCCGGCGCGAGCCGTAGGAGTTGAAGTCCTGGTAATCCACCCCGTGCTCGCTGAGGTAGCGCCCTGCCGGGCTGTCTTTCTTGATGTTGCCGGCGGGGGAAATATGGTCGGTGGTCACCGAGTCGCCGAGCAGTGCGAGGATGCGCGTGCCGTGGATATTGCCAATATGCGGTGGCGCATCGGCGATGCCTTCGAAAAACGGCGGGTGGCGGATATAGGTGGAGTCGGGCTGCCAGACATAGGTGGCAGCCTGCGGCACCTCGATGGCTTGCCACTGCGCATCGCCACTGAAGACTTCGGCGTACTCCTTGCGAAACATGGCCGTGTCCACCTTGGCGATGGCCTGGCTGATTTCCTCCTGGCTCGGCCAGATGTCGCGCAGGTACACCGGCTGGCCATCCTTGCCGGTGCCCAGTGGTTCGCGGCTGATATCGATGCGCACGTTGCCGGCCAGGGCATAGGCCACCACCAGCGGCGGTGAGGCCAGCCAGTTAGCCTTGACCAGCGGATGCACGCGTCCTTCGAAGTTGCGGTTGCCGGACAGCACGGCGGAAACGGTGAGGTCGGCCTTCTGGATCGCCTGCTCGATGGGTTCGAGCAGCGGCCCCGAGTTGCCGATGCAGGTGGTGCAGCCATAACCGACCAGGTCGAAGCCCAGTTCATCCAGGTAGCGGGTCAGGCCGGCGGCGGCGAAGTATTCGGTGACTACCTTGGAGCCGGGGGCCAATGAGCTCTTCACCCAGGGCTTGCGCTGCAGGCCTTTCTCCACGGCCTTCTTCGCCAGCAGGCCGGCGGCCATCATTACGCTGGGGTTGGAGGTGTTGGTGCAGGAGGTAATGGCGGCGATCACCACCGCGCCATTCTTCAGGCGATGGGACTGGCCGGCGTCGGCATAGTCGATCTCACCGCTACTGGCGCTGGCGCCGACGGCGGTACCGCCACCGCCTTCGCTGAGCAGGCGACCTTCTTCCTTGCTGTCGGGCTTGAGCTGTAGCCCTAGCAGCTCGTCGAAGGCCTTGCCCACATCTGGCAGCGCCACGCGGTCCTGCGGGCGGCGAGGGCCGGCAAGGCTGGCTTCGACACTGTCCATGTCCAGCTCCAGGCTGTCACTGAACAGCGGCTCATGGCCGGGTTCACGCCACAGGCCCTGGGCCTTGCTGTAGGCCTCGACCAGTTTCACCGTGGCTTCCGGGCGGCCGGACAGGCGCAGGTAGCCGAGGGTGATGGCGTCCACCGGGAAGAAGCCGCAGGTCGCGCCATACTCCGGCGCCATGTTGGCGATGGTGGCGCGGTCGGCCAGCGGCAGGTCGGCCAGGCCATCGCCATAGAACTCGACGAATTTTCCCACCACGCCTTTCTTGCGCAGCATCTGCGTCACCGTCAGCACCAGGTCGGTGGCAGTAATGCCGGGCTTGAGCTTGCCGCTGAGCTTGAAGCCGATCACCTCGGGAATCAGCATCGACACCGGCTGGCCGAGCATTGCCGCTTCCGCCTCGATCCCGCCGACACCCCAGCCGAGTACGCCGAGGCCATTGACCATGGTGGTGTGCGAGTCGGTGCCGACCAGGGTGTCGGGGAAGGCGAAGGTCTGGCCGTCTTCCTCCTTGGTCCAGACGGTGCGCGCCAGGTACTCCAGGTTGACTTGATGGCAGATGCCGGTGCCCGGCGGTACCACGGCGAAGTTGTCGAAGGCGCTCTGGCCCCAGCGCAGGAAGGCGTAGCGCTCGCCGTTGCGTTGCATCTCGATGTCGACGTTTTCGCTGAAGGCGGCAGAGGAGGCGTACTTGTCGACCATCACCGAGTGATCGATGACCAGATCCACCGGTGACAGCGGGTTGATCTTCTGCGGGTCGCCACCGGCCTTGGCCATGGCCGCGCGCATGGCGGCCAGGTCGACCACCGCCGGCACGCCGGTGAAGTCCTGCATCAATACGCGCGCGGGGCGGTACTGGATTTCATGATCGGAGCGGCGCTGTTGCTGCCAGTCGATCATGGCCTTGATGTCATAGGCGCTGACGGTGGTGTTGTCCTCGAAGCGCAGCAGGTTTTCCAGCAGCACTTTCAGCGACATGGGGAGCCGGTCGAGGGCGCCCAGACTGCTGGCGGCGGCTGTGAGGCTGAAGTACTGGTAGGTCTTGCCGTCGATTTCCAGGCTGCGCTGGCAATTCAGGCTATCTAGAGAGGGCATCTTGTATCTCCTGCACGGTCAGGTCCCGCGGCGGCGGAACTAGTGAAACTAGTCCGCCCTGTCAGCTCCTGCCAGTCTGGCGGGTATGGCGGACGCGCTGCGGCGGGTCGACTCGGCTATCATGCGCCGCTTGAGGAGAACTGCGATGAATACCCTGCTACTGCACTGCCGCCCGGGCTTCGAAGGTGAAGTCTGTTCCGAGATCAGCGAACACGCCGCGCGCCTGGAGGTGGCCGGCTATGCCAAGGGCAAGGCCAGTAGCGCCCATGCCGAGTTCGTCTGCAGCGAGGCCGATGGTGCTGAGAGGCTGATGCGTGGCCTGCGGTTCAATAAATTGATCTTCCCGCGCCAATGGGCGCGCGGCAGTTATGTGCAATTGCCGGAAACCGACCGCATCAGCGTGCTGCTGGCCAGCCTGGCCGCGTATCCGGTGTGTGGCAGCCTGTGGCTGGAAGTTTTCGATACCAACGACGGCAAGGAGCTGTCGAACTTCTGCAAGAAGTTCGAGGCCCCGCTGCGCAAGGCCCTGAGTGCAGCCGGCAAGCTGGTCGACGACCCGCACAAGCCGCGCCTGTTGCTGACATTCAAGAGTGGTCGTGAGGTGTTTCTCGGCCTGGCCGAGGCGAATAACCAGGCCCTGTGGCCGATGGGGATTCCGCGCTTGAAATTCCCGCGTGAGGCGCCGAGTCGTTCCACGCTGAAGCTGGAGGAGGCGTGGCACACCTTTATTCCACGTGAACAATGGGACACGCGCCTGTCGGACGAGATGACCGGCGTTGACCTTGGCGCATCGCCGGGCGGCTGGACCTATCAACTGGTCAAACGCGGCATGCTGGTCACCGCCATCGACAACGGCCCCATGGCCGAGAGCCTGATGGATACCGGTCTGGTGCAGCACCTGATGGTCGATGGCTTCACCTGGAAACCCAAGCAGCCGGTGGACTGGATGGTCTGCGATATCGTCGAGAAGCCGGCGCGTAACGCCGCGCTGCTGGAGACCTGGATCGGTGACGGCCTGTGCCGCGAAGCGGTGGTCAACCTCAAATTACCGATGAAGCAGCGTTATGCCGAGGTGGCTCGCCTGTTACAACGCCTGGAAGAGGCCTTTGCCGCGCGCAAGATCAAGGTTTCCATCGCTTGCAAGCAGCTCTATCACGACCGCGAGGAGGTCACCTGCCACCTGCGCCGCCTGGATCGTTGAGAGGTTTCGAGGTGCGTGCAGGAGCCGTCCTTCGGGCTTTGAGTGATATCGGCTTGACGTTATAGTGGCGCGATTATTTCCGGCTTGATGCAATTCCGAGGAAGAACCTCTTGAAAATCGCTCTGTTGCTGCTGTTTTTCGCCAGTGTGGCGCATGTCCATTTTCGTGGGCGTGTACGGCACAAGATCGGCCGCCAGTTGAAGGAGCACTCGACTTTCCTGGCCCCGATCAACTCGATCCTCTACCTGACCTCCAAGCTGCCAGGCACTCCCTTTCACAAGCCGGAAGTGTTCCCCGAACTGAAGGTCATCGAAGACAACTGGGAAGTGATCCGCTCCGAAGGGCTGCACCTGTGGGAGCTGGGTCGGATCAAGAAGGCCGACGGCCACAACGACGCCGGTTTCAACTCGTTCTTCAAGACTGGCTGGAAGCGCTTCTACCTGAAGTGGTACGGCGACAGCCATCCTTCCGCTGAAACCCTGTGCCCACGCACGACCGAGCTGGTGCGCAGCATTCCGCAGATCAAGGCCGCCATGTTCGCCGAGCTGCCGCCTGGTGCGCGCCTGGTTCGCCACCGCGACCCCTACGCCGGCTCGATGCGCTATCACCTGGGCCTGGTGACGCCGAATTCGCCGGACTGCTTCATCGAAGTGGATGGCGAACGCTATTTCTGGCGTGACGGCGAGGGGGTGGTGTTCGACGAAACCTTTATCCACTACGCCGAGAACACCACCGACAAGGATCGCCTGATCCTGTTCTGTGACATCGAGCGGCCACTCAAGTACCGCTGGGCCGAGTCGCTCAATCGCTGGTTCAGCCGCAAGGTGATGGCGGCTGCCAGCTCGCCCAATGACGACCAGGACGCCACCGGCGGTATCAACCGCGCGTTCCACTACCTGTACAAGGTCCGCCTGCGCGCCAAGGCCCTGAAAAAACGCAGTCGTGTGGCGTACTACGGCCTGCAGTGGCTGCTGCTGGCGCTGTTGGTGGCGCTGATTATCTGGATCTGAGCCTGTTTGGGTGACCGCAGGCCAGGCTTTGCGCGACAATAGCTGGCCGTTCCTGGAGCCTGACGATGTCCCTGCAACCCGATGCCATTCTTGATGCCAGTGGCCTGAACTGCCCCGAGCCGGTGATGATGCTGCACAACAAGGTGCGCGATCTGCCGGCCGGTGGCCTGCTCAAGGTGATTGCCACGGATCCCTCGACCCGCCGCGATATTCCCAAGTTCTGCATGTTTCTCGACCATGAACTGGTCGAGCAGAGCGAAGAGGGTGGCACCTACCTGTACTGGATTCGCAAGAAGCTCGGCTGAGGAACTGCTGTGCGTGGGTGTCATGCCCGTTGCTCGTTGCGCCTTGTCTGGCTCTAGCTTGCGAGATCCTGTGTAGGTCCTATATGCCGTATTACTTTGCCTATGGCTCCAACATGAACCCGCTGCGCATGCAGGCGCGCGGACTGTTGGTGGAAGAAGCCATGGCCGGGCAGTTGCCGGGTTTTGCCCTGTGCTTCAACAAGCGCGCCCAGGATCATCCAGGTCACGCCTACGCCAATATCCGCCATCAGCGTGGCGCGGTGGTGGAGGGCGTGCTCTATCGCCTGGCTGCGGACAGCGAAATCCTCAAGATGGACCCTTTCGAAGGCACGCCGGTTTACTACAGTCGCGAGCGCATGGTGGTGCATACCGCGCTGGGGCTGATTCCGGCCTGGGTCTATGTGGCCAATCCGGCCTGGCGCAGCGAGGGGCTGGCGCCCAGTCGCGCCTACCTGGCGCATTTGCTGGCGGGGCGCGACTACCTGTCGACGGATTACTGGGCGGCGCTGGCCGCCACGGCTTCTCTCGACGACTGAACCTGGCTGCGGATGCGTCGGCGCGCGCTGCGCGCCAGGCGCACGCCGAGCATCAGGGCGGCGCAGGTCAGGCCCACCACCAGGCCTTGCCACAAGCCACTGGGTCCGGAAGGTTCACCGAACCAGTCCGCCAGACCCAGGCTGTAGCCCACCGGCAGGCCGATACCCCAATAGGCGAACAGGGTGATCAGCATGGTCGCGCGGGTGTCCTGATAACCCCGTAGTGCGCCGGCCGCCGTGACCTGCACGGCATCGGAGAACTGGAACAGCGCCGAGTACACCAGCAGGGTGGCGGCCACGGCGATCACCGTCGGGTCGGGGCTGTAGATCATCGCGATCTGTTCACGCAGCAGTAGCACCAGGCCGGCGGACAGGCAGGCATAAGCCAGCGCGCTGCCCATGCCGATACCGGCGGCGAAGCGCGCTTCCCGCGGCTCGCCACGGCCCAGGGCCTGGCCGACGCGCACGGTCACGGCCATCGCCAGGGAGTAGGGGATCATGAAAATCATCGAGCTGAAGTTCAGGGCGATCTGGTGCCCGGCCACCACCGTGGCGCCGAGGCCGCCGATCAGCAGGGCAATCACCGAGAAGATGCTGGACTCGGCGAACACCGCCACGCCAATCGGCACGCCGACACTGAGCAAGCGACGAATCACCGCCCATTGCGGCCACTCGAAGTGGCTGAACAGCTGGCTCGGCCGGTAGTAACGCGCGCTATTCACCCACCACAGCATGCCCAGCAACATGCACCACATCACTGCGCCGCTGGCCCAGCCGCAGCCCACGCCGCCCATGGCCGGGAAGCCCAGGTGGCCGTAGATCAGCACATAGTTGAGCGGGATGTTCAGCAGCAAGCCGCCGATGCCGAGCATCATGCTCGGTCGGGTATGCCCGAGGCCGTCGCTGAAGCAGCGCAGCACGTGGTACAGCGCCACAGCCGGGAAGCCGCAGGCGATACCGCGCAGGTAGCCCATGGCTTTTTCACTGAGAAGTGGCTCGACCTGCATCAGGTGCAGAATCGGCTCGGCATTCCACAACAGTGCCGCACAGGCAAAGCCCACGGCCAGGGCCAGCCAAAGCGCCTGGCGTACCAGCGGGCCGATCAGTTCTTGCTGTCCAGCGCCGAAGCGTTGCGCCACTTTGGGCGTGGTGGCCAGCAGGATGCCGTTCATCAGCAGGAATACCGGCACCCATAGCGAGTTGCCCAGGGCCACGGCCGCCAGGTCATGGGGGCTGACGCGGCCGGCCATGACGGTGTCGACGAAGCCCATGGAGGTGTACGCCAGTTGGGCAATGATGATCGGCATGGCCAATGCCAGCAGGGCACGCAGTTCGGTGCGGATGCGGACAAGGCGGGAGAGGGCGGGCATGGGGATATCCGGCGGGTGTAGCGCAAGGCGGCACAGTCTAGCCCTGTCCATCCGGTCAGAAAAGCACGGCATACCCAGGCCAGCGGGTTACGCCTAGAATGGCGCCTCGATCCAGGAGTGCCGCATGCGCCTAGTTGCCGACGAAAACATCCCGCTGCTCGACGAATTCTTTGCCGGTTTCGGCAGCATCAGCCGTTATCCGGGGCGCAGCATCGACCGCGCTGCCGTCGGCGATGCCGAGGTCCTGTTGGTGCGCTCGGTGACCCGGGTCGACCGGGCGTTGCTGGCGGGCAGCCAGGTACGCTTTGTCGGCACCTGTACCATCGGCACCGATCACCTCGACCTCGACTACTTCAAGGAAGCCGGCATCGCCTGGTCCAGTGCGCCCGGCTGCAATGCCCGTGGCGTGGTGGATTACGTGCTGGGTTGCCTGCTGTCGCTGGCCGAGAAAACCGGCAAGCCGCTGGCCGAGCGCCGCTATGGCGTGGTTGGCGCGGGCCAGGTCGGCGCACGTCTGGTCCAGGTGTTGCGTGGGCTGGGCTGGCAGGTGCTGGTCTGTGACCCACCACGGCAGGTGTTGGAAGGTGGTGATTTCGTCGATCTGCCGACCATCCTGCGCGAGTGCGATGTAATCAGCCTGCACACCCCGCTGGATGACGACACGCGCCATCTGCTCGGTGCTGCCGAACTGGCCCAGTTGAGTGCGGGCAGTTGGCTGATCAACGCCAGCCGCGGGGCGGTGGTGGATAACCAGGCGCTGCTGGCTCATCTGCGCGGTGGTGCCGAGCTGCAGGTGGCGCTGGATGTCTGGGAAGGTGAGCCGCTGGCCAGTCGCGATCTGGCCCAGCTGTGCCATATCGCCACGCCGCACATCGCCGGTTACAGCCTGGACGGCAAATTGCGCGGCACCGCGCAGATCTACCAGGCCTTCTGCGCCGCCAGCAATCTGCTGGAGCAGGTGCAACTGGCCGACCTGCTGCCGCCGACCTGGCTGGGGCCTCTTGACCTGCACGCCAGCACAGCTGCGGACTGGGCCCTGGCGATGCTCTGCCGCGCGGTGTACGACCCGCGTCGCGACGATGCCGACTTTCGCCGCACGCTGCTCGGGGATGAAGCCCAGCGCCGCGCGGCCTTCGATGCGCTACGCAAGCACTACCCGCCGCGTCGCGAGATCGACGGGTTGCAGGTGCGGATACAAGGCGAGGCGCCAGAGTTGGCCGCGCGAGTGCGCGCCCTGGGTGGCACGCTGCTCTGAGCGAACGGTGGGTTAGTTAGATAAAAGCGGCAACGACACCCTGCCGTGATCGGCTCGGGTGTCGTTGGCAGATGCCGGCCAGTCAGCCTCGCTGGGCTGTTTGCGGGTAGTTCTTTTCCAGCTCGCGGCAGGCTTGCTGGATCATCAGCTCGGTAATCGGCACTTCGCGGCCCTGGGCGTCGATGATGGCACCGCCAACGGTCTGCTGCTGGGCCTGGCGGGCAGGGCGTGGGGTAGAGCGGTTGTCGTTCAGGTTCATGGTCTGTCTCCTCATCCAGTGATGCGCGCAGTCTAGGTCGGTCAGATGAACGCGCGGTGACAGTAGAAAGCGCTAAAAGGAGCGCTAAAACAGGGTAAACGGCAGTCCCTGTATGGGCTTTTTGAGGGGGTTGCCCCCCTTGTTGGCGGCGAGGTTCGAACTTATTCAGACTTATAGTCGCCACGAGCGGGCTTGGGCACAATTCGCCTTAGACCCGTCATCTACGTATCGGAGAGTGAATGAGCTTGTTCCACCTGGGGCTGATCATCAACCCACTGGCTGGTCTTGGCGGACCAGCGGCGCTCAAGGGCAGTGATGGTGTTGCCGCCGAGGCACTGGCCCTGGGCGCCACGCCACGCGCGGCCGAGCGCACGCGCATTGCCCTGGAGTGCTTGCGCCCGGTGGCGGAGCGCCTGCAGTTCCTCACGTTTGCCGGGCCGATGGGTGCCGACGTGCTGGCCGAACTGGGCTACGCCCACCGCGTCTTGGGCAGCGCCGGTGAGGGCCCGACCTGTGCCGAGCACACCCGGCAGGCCGTGCAATTGCTGCAGGAAGCCGGTTGCGCATTGATCCTGTTTGCCGGCGGTGATGGCACCGCACGGGATGTCTGCAGTGTGGCGCGCGAGGATCAGCCGGTGCTGGGCATTCCGGCCGGGGTGAAGATTCACTCCGGGGTCTATGCCATCAGTCCGCGTGCGGCCGGGGAAATGGCCCGGCGCCTGGTGGAAGGCGGCCTGGTGCGCCTGGCCAGTGGCGAGGTGCGTGATATCGACGAAGCTGCGCTGCGCGATGGCAAAGTCAGCGCACGCTGGTACGGCGAGCTGTGCGTACCGGTGGAAGGTGAGTTCATGCAGCATGTGAAGCAGGCCGGCATGGAGTCCGAGGAGCTGGTACTGGTTGACCTCGCCGACTGGCTGCAGGAAAGCTGGGAGGACGGGGTGCGCTACGTGTTCGGCCCCGGCTCCACGCTGCACGGCCTGGCGGCCAATCTGCGACTGGATACCACGTTGCTGGGCGTCGATGTGATCGAGAACGGTGTGGTGATCGCCCGGGATGTCACCGAGGCACAACTGTTCGAGCTGGTCGATGGCCAGCCGACGCGGCTGCTGGTCACGGCCATTGGTGGCCAGGGCCATATCATCGGGCGCGGCAACCAGCAGATCAGCCCGCGGGTGTTGCGCGCCATCGGCCTGGAGCACCTGCGGGTGGTGGCGACCAAGCGTAAACTGGCGACGCTCGAAGGTCGTCCGCTGCTGGTGGACAGCGGTGATCCGGCGCTGGACGAGAGCTTTCCAGGCGCGTTGCGCGTGTGGGCAGGCTACAAGGAAGAACTGCTGTACCCGCTGGGCTGGGGTGGGCAGAACACGTAATCGGCGGGAAGGCAGCAAGGAGGGCAATACATGTACCAGGGAAGTTGTTTGTGTGGCGCGGTGCAGTTTCGTATTCAGGGCGAGCTGGCGCCGATCCAGATCTGTCATTGCAGCCAGTGCCGTAAGGCCCAGGGCGGGCCGTTCGCCAGCAATATCCCGGTGGCGCAGAGTGCCTTCGAGTTACTCAGCGGCAGCGACCAGCTACGCGCTTTCGAGTCTTCGCCCGGCAAGCAGCGCGTGTTCTGCGGCAACTGCGG
This sequence comes from Pseudomonas sp., assembly GCA_037994305.1. Classification (GTDB taxonomy): domain Bacteria; phylum Pseudomonadota; class Gammaproteobacteria; order Pseudomonadales; family Pseudomonadaceae; genus Aquipseudomonas. The sequence goes on from JBBNAI010000325.1 coordinate 15,104, forward strand.
TTCCCCCCTCTATAGCCACACGGAGAAACTGCCGGGCGTGCTGCGCATTCGCGCCGGCACGCTGGACGGTGAACTGGCCACTCGTCCTGATGCCCACAGTTTTGTTGCCAGCAAGGCCAACTGGTGGCCGATCAACGACGATCTGCCTTGCTACCCGAAGTACCGCCCATAGCCCCCGCGTGGGGTCGCTTCGCCCATCTTGAACAAGGAGGTTTCATGCGGTTGCTGTTCTGTTGTATCGGCGTGCTGCTCGCATCTGAGTCGGCAATCGCTGCGAGTTTCAACTGTGCCAAGGCGCAGCAACCCATCGAACGCACGATCTGCGCCTATCAGGAGCTGGATCGGTTGGATGGGCTGCTCGGGCGGCGCTTCAGCGAGCAGCAGAAAAAACTGGATGAGGATCAGCGCAAAGCCGCGCTGAAGGTGCAGCGCGGCTGGCTGTCCTCGCGCACCGAGCTGTGCCCGGTGGATGACCGCGATTGCCTGATCGATCTTTACCGCAAGCGCATCCAGGCGCTCTCCGCTGACAGCCCGCCAGAACTGGTGCCGTTCCAGGTCTCGGTGCCGCAGAACGTGCTCAAGCAGGCCAGTCCCATCTGTGAGTTGCCAGGTCTGAAACTACCGGCCGATACCCTGGTGTATGCCGCCGG
>JBBNAI010000326.1:0-1296 GCA_037994305.1 Pseudomonas sp.
TGGCCGCGCCGAACATGCGTTCTTCCTGGAACTGCAGCATCTGCATCATGAAGCCGGCGCCTTCGTGGCCGATGCGGTTGCGCTGCGGTACGCGCACGTTGTCGAAGAACACCTGGGCGGTCTCCGAGCTGCGCATGCCGAGCTTGTCCAGGTGCGGGCTGAGGCTGATGCCCGGGGTGTTCATCGGCACCACGATCAGCGACTTGTTGACGTGGGGCTTGTCGTCGCTGGTATTGGCCAGCAGGCAGATAAAGTCGGCAGACGGCGAGTTGGTGATCCACATTTTCGCGCCATTGATCACGTAGTCGTCGCCGTCCTTGCGTGCAGTGGTCTTCAGCCCGGCCACGTCGGAGCCGGCGCCGACTTCGGAAACGCCGATGCAGCCGACCATCTCACCGGCGATGGCGGGGCGGAGGAATTCTTCGCGCAGCTCATCGGAGCCGAAGCGGGCCAGGGCCGGGGTGCACATGTCGGTCTGCACGCCGATGGCCATGGGGATGCCGCCGCAGTGGATGGTGCCGAACTCTTCGGCGGCGACCACCGAGTAGCTGTAGTCGAGGCCCATGCCGCCGAACTTCTCCGGCTTGGAGATACCGAGCAGGCCGAGGTCGCCGGCCTTCTTGAAGATCTCGTGCATGGGGAAGCCGCCGGCCTTTTCCCACTCGTCGACGTGCGGGTTGATTTCCTTGTCGACGAAGTTGCGGACGGTGCGGCGAAGCTCTTCGTGTTCTTGGGTGAAGATCATTTTTATTGTTCTCCGAAGGGTTACAGGCGGGCGACGCCGAACGAGTTGGATTTGAGGGGGCGTACTTCGGCCTCTGCGCAGATATCCAGCAGGAAGCCGAGCAGCTTGCGCGTGTCACGTGGGTCGATCAGGCCGTCGTCCCACAGGCTGGCGGTGCCGTACAGCGCGGTGGACTGGCTGTCGAGCTTCTGCGCGGTGGCCATTTCCAGCATGTCGAGCATCTTCGGGTCGGCCTCCTTGCCTTCCTTGCGGTGCTTGTCCTCGGTGACGATACGCAGCACCTTGCCAGCCTGGGCGCCGCCCATGACGGCGGTCTTGCTATTGGGCCAGGCGAAGATGAAACGGGGGTCGAGGCCGCGGCCGCACATGGCGTAGTTGCCGGCGCCGTAGGAGCCGCCAACGACGATGGTCAGCTTCGGCACGCGGGCATTGGCCACCGCCTGGATCAGCTTGGAACCGTGCTTGATCACGCCGTTCTGCTCGGACTCGGTGCCGACCATGAAACCGGTGGTGTTGTGGAAGAACAGGATCGGCGTGTTGCTCTGGTCGCA
>JBBNAI010000327.1:0-2213 GCA_037994305.1 Pseudomonas sp.
TTCGATGACGAAGATGTCCTCGCCCTGCACGGCCATCTGCACGTTCATCAGGCCAACCACACCGAGTTCCAGGGCCATTTTCTTGACCTGCTCGCGGATCTCGTCCTGGATATGCATCGGCAGCGAGAACGGCGGCAGCGAGCACGCCGAGTCACCGGAGTGCACGCCGGCCTGCTCGATGTGCTGCATGATTGCGCCGATTACCACGGTCTCGCCGTCGCACACCGCATCGATGTCGACTTCGATGGCGCAGTTGAGGAAGTGGTCGAGCAGCACCGGACTGTCGTTGGAAACCTTCACTGCTTCGCGCATGTAGCGCTTGAGCTCGTCTTCCTGATAGACGATTTCCATCGCACGGCCGCCCAGCACGTAGGACGGGCGCACCACTAGCGGGTAGCCGATGACCTTGGAGTGGGCCAGGGCTTCGTCTTCGCTGCGCGCGGTGGCGTTGGCCGGCTGACGCAGGCCGAGGCGCTGGACCATCTGCTGGAAGCGCTCGCGATCTTCGGCGCGATCGATGGCGTCAGGCGAGGTACCGATGATCGGTACGCCCGCTTCTTCCAGGGCGCGGCAGATCTTCAGTGGCGTCTGACCGCCGTACTGCACGATCACGCCTTTCGGCTGCTCGACACGGACGATTTCCAGCACGTCTTCCAGGGTTACCGGCTCGAAGTACAGGCGATCGGAGGTGTCGTAGTCGGTGGAAACGGTTTCCGGGTTGCAGTTGACCATGATGGTCTCGTAACCGTCTTCACGCAGCGCCAGTGCCGCGTGCACGCAGCAGTAGTCGAACTCGATGCCCTGGCCGATACGGTTGGGGCCGCCGCCGAGGATCATGATCTTGTCACGACTCGACGGATTGGCCTCGCACTCTTCCTCGTAGGTCGAATACATGTAGGCGGTGTCGGTGGCGAACTCGGCGGCGCAGGTGTCGACGCGCTTGTACACCGGCAGCACTTTCAGCTTGTGCCGGTGACTACGCAGGTTCTTCTCGGTAACACCGAGCAACTTGGCCAGGCGCGAGTCGGAGAAGCCCTTGCGCTTGAGCTTGTACATCAGGTCGCGATCGATCGAAGCGAGGCCGAGGGTCTTGATGCGCTCCTCGTCCTTGATCAGGTCCTCGATCTGCACCAGGAACCATTCGTCGATGTTGGTCAGCTCGAAGATTTCCGCGACGCTCTTGCCGGCACGGAAAGCATCGGCGACGTACCAGATGCGGTCGGCGCTCGGCACAGTCAGCTCGCGCCGCAGGATGCTCTCGGCTTCCGGGTCGGTCAGGTCGAGTTTCGGATCGAAACCGGCGACGCCGACTTCCAGACCGCGCAGGGCTTTCTGCAGGGACTCCTGGAAAGTGCGACCGATGGCCATGACTTCACCCACAGACTTCATCTGGGTGGTCAGGCGGGCGTCGGCTTTCGGGAACTTCTCGAAGGCGAAACGCGGGATCTTGGTGACGACGTAGTCGATGGCCGGCTCGAACGACGCAGGCGTGCGACCGCCGGTGATGTCGTTGCTCAGCTCGTCCAGGGTGTAGCCGACAGCCAGCTTGGCGGCGATCTTGGCGATCGGGAAGCCAGTGGCCTTGGAGGCCAGCGCCGAGGAACGCGACACGCGCGGGTTCATCTCGATCACCACCATGCGCCCAGTGTTCGGGCAGATGCCGAACTGCACGTTGGAGCCGCCGGTTTCCACACCGATCTCACGCAGCACCGCCAGGGAGGCGTTACGCAGGATCTGGTATTCCTTGTCGGTCAGGGTCTGGGCCGGCGCCACGGTGATCGAGTCACCGGTGTGCACGCCCATCGGGTCGAAGTTTTCGATGGCGCAGACGATGATGCAGTTGTCCTTCTTATCGCGGACCACCTCCATCTCGTACTCTTTCCAGCCGATCAGCGATTCGTCGATCAGCAGCTCGCTGGTCGGCGACAGGTCCAGGCCACGGGCGCAGATCTCTTCGAACTCTTCACGGTTGTAGGCGATGCCACCACCGGTACCGCCCATGGTGAAGGACGGACGGATGATGCACGGGAAGCCAACCTTCTCCAGTACGCCGTAGGCCACTTCCATGTTGTGGGCGATGCCGGATACCGGGCAGGCCAGGCCGATGTCTTTCATCGCCTTGTCGAAGCGCGAACGGTCTTCGGCCTTGTCGATGGTGTCGGCATTGGCGCCGATCATTTCCACACCGAATTTTTCCAGGATGCCGTGCTTTT
>JBBNAI010000328.1:0-1242 GCA_037994305.1 Pseudomonas sp.
AGGCCTACCCCAACCAGCTCTCCGGCGGCATGCAGCAACGCGTGGCCATCGCCCGCGCGCTGATGCCCAAGCCGGAAATCCTGCTGATGGACGAACCCTTCGGCGCCCTCGATGCGCAGACCCGCGAAGTGATGCACGACCTGATCCGCCATGTGCACCGACTGGAGAAGAGCACGATTTTGGTCGTCACCCACGACGTCGAAGAGGCGATCTACCTCGGCGGCCGCGTGGTGCTGATGGCGCCACGGCCGGGACGGATCGACACCATCTACGACGTGCCGTTGCCGGCCGAACGCAACCAGGACATGAAGCTCTCGGCGGAATTCCTCAGCCTCAAGCGCGAGATCCTCGCGCGCATCCGCGAGACCTCGGGGATGAACACCGACCTGGAACTGCTGGAACAACTGACCCGCACCGTGCCGGCCTGAGGCGTCGTGCCGGGTGGTGGATAACTCTGTGCTTATCCACCATGACGGGCACCGCAAACGTTCATGTGGGCTCAGCCGCGCTGCGCCGAAGACTGGCTGAGCATCTCGATCGGGCGGATCTCGAAGTCGCGGGTCAGGTAGTCCATGCGCTGTGCATGGAAGCGGCGCATGTGCGGCAGGGCGGAGTGGGTGTCCAGGTGTTCGCGTGACTGCCACACCTCGAAGAACACGAACAGGTTCGGGTCCGCGCGGTCGCGCAGCATGTGGTATTCGATGCAGCCGGCTTCGGCGCGGCTGGGTTCGACATAGGCGCTGAACAGCGCGGCGAATGCCTCGGCCTTTTCCGCTTTGACGTGGGCATGCAGGATGAATCCGTACAGGTCGCTCATGGTGTTTATCCACTGGTTAGTAGGCAGTGGATAAACCTTATCGCAACAGTGCCCGGTCAATTCATGACTTATCAGCAAGTATGCTTTGCCTGGAGCAGGGTTTTTCCGCAGGGGTGTGGCCGGTAGTCTGCCGGCCATCGAAACCTTGCCGAGGCCCTAGCCATGAAGAAAGTCCTGCTGCTCAACGGTGGTAAACAGTTCGCCCACTCCGATGGTCGCTACAACGCGACCCTGCATGATGCGGCCGCCAGCCTTCTCGACCGCGCCGGGGTCGAGTTCAAGACCACCCAGATCGACGCCGGTTACGACATCGATGAAGAGGTGGCCAAGTTCCTCTGGGCCGATGTGATCATCTATCAGATGCCGGGTTGGTGGATGGGCGCGCCCTGGACCGTGAAGAAGTACGTCGACGAAGTGTTCACCGC
>JBBNAI010000329.1:0-2388 GCA_037994305.1 Pseudomonas sp.
GCTCGCCGCCCAGCTGGCGGTGCAGCAGGCCGGCGGCCATGCTCGCCGAGCGCATGGCGATGGTCACCCCGGAGCTGAACACCGGGTCGAGGAACTCGGCGGCGTTGCCCAGCAGGGCGAAGCCCGGGCCGTGCAGGCGCTTGACGTTGGCCGCGTAGCCACCGAGGGCGCGCGCCGGGGTGTCCCACACGGCGTTCTGCAACACGCGGCTGAGCGACGGGGTCTCGGCGACAAACTGCTTGAGGCAGGCGTCGAGGTCCAGCGGGCGGCCTTCATAGCGCTTGGCGTCGGCGACCACGCCCAGCGAGCAGCGGCCATTGCTGAACGGGATGGTCCAGAACCACACATCGCGCAGGGTCGCGTGGGTGGTGACGAGGATTTTCTCGCGGTCGAAGCCGGAGGCCGGATCAATGCGGTCCTCGATATGGGTGAATACCGCCTGGCGCACCGGGAAGTCGGACGGCAGGTCCAGATCGAGCAGGCGCGGCAGCACGCGGCCATAACCGCTGCCGTCGAGGACGAAGGCGCATTCGACGTGGTACTCGGCGCCATCGGCCAGGCGCCTGACGGTCAGGCGCGGGCAGTCGCCGCTGAAGTCGGCGGCGGTGATCTCCTCCTCGAAGCGGATATCCACGCCCTGGCGCACGGCCTCATCGGCCAACACCTGGTCGAAGTGCGCGCGCTGCACCTGGAAGGTCGAGCCCTGGCCGGCGCTGAACTTGTCGCGGAAATCGAATTCGCTGTAGCGCTCGCCCCAGGCGAACGCCGCGCCGTGCTTGGTCTGGAAGCCGGCGGCGTGCACGGCCTCGAGCATCCCGGCTTCCTCGACGAAGTCCAGGCAGTGCGACAGCAGGCTTTCGCCAATGGAGAAGCGCGGGAAGCGCTGGCGCTCCAGGACCAGCACGTCGTGGCCATTGCGTTTGAGCAATGCAGCGGCGATGGCGCCGGAGGGGCCGGCGCCAATCACCACGACCTGGCGTTGTTCGACTTCAGGAGACTTCATAGCGGCTTCGTGCCTCGTTATTGGCGTGGGCAGACGGACGTGTGCCGAGCAGGGCCGGCAACAGCGTGGAAAACAGGCTCATCAGCAGCAAGCCGAAATACACCCGCGAATCGATCAGTTGCAGTTGCAGGAGCAGGTTGAGGAAGACGATCTCGGTCAGCCCGCGGATGTTCAGGAACAGGCTCTCCTGCCACTTGATCCGCGCCGAGGCCAGCGGGTCGGCCCAGTGCAGGCCGAGCCAGCTGCCGAGTACCTTGCTTGCCACTGGCAGCACCAGCAGGGCGCCGAGGTCGAGCCAGGCGTACTGCTCGCCGACGTTGTGGAAGTCCACGCGCAGCACGCCGCACGTCAGGATCAGCGGCACCGCCAGGCCATTGAGCAGCAGCTTCCAGTGGCGCTCCGGCAGTGGCAGGCGAAACGGTTGGCCGAGCCAGGCCAGGCACAGCATGTAGGCGATGCCGAACACCAGCGCATTGAGCTGGAGTTGCTGGAACAGCAGCATCAGGGCGAAGAACGGCAGGCTGTAGAACAGGCCGTGGCGCAGGTCCAGCACCTTGTGCAGCAGCAGTGGCAGGGCGGCGCCCAGCAGTGGCCAGAGCAGGCTGGCCGGATCGCTGCTGCCCTGGGCCAGGCCGAACAGGCTCCAGCACAGGAAGTCCATGAGGATCGCCGCGTGCAGCAGGCGCCTGGTTGCCGCGGCCGGGTAGCCGATGCTCTGCAGGAACAGGTAGAGCACCGGGATCGCGGTGATCGAAAACAGCAGGCCGATGCCCACCGCGCTTAGCCAGCTGTGTTCGCCGGGCAGCAGCCAGGTGGCGCAGGCCAGTCCCGCCAGCATCGGCAGGAGAAAGCTCGGCAGGGCAATCTTCAGGCTGGCGGCATCGAGTTCCAGGTCGATCACGTCGCTGAGGATGTAGCCCAGCAGCAGGGCGAAGCACAGGCCGTAGGCCAGGTTCAGCCAGGCCGGGGCGAGCAGCTCGGCAGCGCTGAGCTGCCAGTGCGGTTCGACCCACAGCACCAGCACGAGGGGAATTGCCAGGCTGGCGACCAGCAACTGGCCGACGATGGGAATCAGCCGGCGTCTGCCGAGCAGTGCGACCAGCGCGTAGAGCGACAGGGCTAGCAGCCAGAACGCCAGCACGCTCATGGGCGCACCTCGCTGTGGGCCTGGGTGCCGGCCCAGGGCGAGAGCAGGAAGCAGAACAGCAGGCCGAGGCTGATGGCCAGGCCGAAGTTGGCGATGGCCGGGGTTTGGCTGAGCAGCAGCAGGCCGAACGACAGCCAGCTGGTCAGCGCCGAGAATAGCGTGCCGAGCAGGCTCACCGCCGGGCCGCCGATGTTCTCGCGCATGAGGATGGCGTAGTCGACGCCGATGGCGGTGATCA
>JBBNAI010000330.1:0-5979 GCA_037994305.1 Pseudomonas sp.
TTTCCAACATTTCTCAGTTTCCTGCTGCGCGACAGATCGCGCCAAACTCATCCGCATTCAGAGAGGCTCCACCAATGAGCCCCCCATCGATGTCCGGCATCCCGAACAATTCGGCAGCATTCGCAGCCTTCACGCTGCCGCCGTACAAAATTCTTACACCGCGCGCCACCTCAGCATTTTCCTCTGCCAACTGCGCACGAATAGCGGCGTGCACCTCTTGCGCCTCCTGCGGCGACGCAGTCAATCCAGTGCCTATGGCCCAGACCGGCTCGTATGCCACAACAGCCTGCGCGAAAGCACCCACGCCCAGCTCCTCAATCACACTACCCAGCTGCCCAGCAACAACCTCAAGGGTCTTGCCCGCCTGACGCTGCTCCAGCGTCTCGCCAATGCAGAGCACCGGAACCAGACCACAGGACTGCGCAGCAGCAAACTTGCGACTGAGCAACTCGTCACACTCACCCAGAATCAAGCGACGCTCGGAATGGCCAACCAACACCAGCGTACAACCAGCATCAGCCAACTGACTGGGAGCAACCTCCCCCGTCAACGCACCCTGCATCGGCTCAACCGCGCAATTCTGAGCACCGACAGCAATCGACTTGCCATCCAGCCCCTGAATTACCTGATTGATGTACAGGCATGGCGGCATAACTGCCACCTCGACACCGTTCGGTAACGCCAAGTGACGAAGACCTTTAATCAGCTCTGCGACGCTGGCGCGGGTACCGTGCATTTTCCAGTTACCAGCTACCAAGGGGCGACGCATGCCAGACCTCGTCGATCAAAGTGGGCGCAGATGTTACCCAAGACATTATTCACTGGCAAGCCGAATCAGGCGCAAACTTCAGTGACCACTTTGGCGAGTTCCTCGGCATAACCGCGGACCTGCCCCTCATCCTCACCCTCGACCATCACCCGCACCAACGGCTCGGTACCAGACTTGCGCAACAGCACGCGACCACGACCCGCCATACGCTCGGCAACACGGGCACAAGCCTCTTTAACCGCAGGGTGTTCGACAGGGTCGACTCCACCCGCAAAACGCACATTGATCAGAACCTGCGGACACTTACGCAGCGCCTGACGAGCCTGCGCCAAGGTCTGCTCGCCGCGTTTGAGCGCCATCAATACCTGCAATGCAGCAATGATCGCATCCCCCGTGGTGGTGTGCTGGCAACACACCAGATGACCGGAATTCTCGCCACCCAATTGCCAGTCACGCTCACTCAACTCAGCCATCACATACCGATCACCAACCTTGGCACGGACGAATGGAATCCCTAACTCGGCCAACCCTAATTCCAAGCCCAGGTTACTCATCAGGGTCCCGACCACACCGCCGTGCAGCTTGCCGCGCGCCTGCAGATCACGCGCAATGATGTAGAGCAACTCGTCGCCATCCACCACCGCACCGGTATGGTCAATCATCAGTACGCGATCACCATCGCCATCGAAGGCGATACCGAGATCGGCCTGCTGCGCCAGCACCTCTGCCTGCAACGTGTCGACATGCGTCGAACCGCAATTGTCATTGATGTTCAGGCCATTGGGCTGCGCCGACAGAACTGAAACCTGAGCCCCCAGCTCACGAAACACACTCGGCGCCACTTTATAAGCCGCGCCATGGGCACAATCGATTACCAGCTTGAGCCCGGCAAAGCTGGTGCTGCTCGGCACACTGCTTTTGCAGAATTCGATATAGCGACCGGCTGCATCGTTGATTCGCGAGACCTTGCCCAGCTGCGAGGAATCGACCACCGTCATTGGCTGATCGAGCAACTCCTCGATCATCAACTCCACCTCGTCCGGCAATTTGGTGCCCTTACCGGAAAAGAACTTGAAGCCGTTGTCGTAATGAGGATTGTGCGAAGCGCTGATGACAATGCCCGCCTCCGCCTGGAAAGTCCGAGTCAGGTAGGCAATCGCCGGCGTAGGCATAGGCCCGAGCAGCATCACATCCGCACCCGCCGCAACCAACCCCGCCTCCAGGGCGGACTCGAACATGTAGCCGGAAATCCGCGTGTCCTTCCCGATCAGAATGCGGCACTTGCCCTGCTTGCGAAATGCCATACCCGCGGCCCAGCCCAACTTGAGAATGAAGTCAGGGGTGATCGGGAACTGACCTACAAGGCCACGAATACCATCGGTACCGAAATACTTTCTGCTCATGGAAACTCCAAGCTTTCTTATTCTGCGGCGTTTACGGCAGCGATCATGCGCACCGCATCGACAGTCTCCGCCACGTCATGCACCCGCAGTATGCACGCACCCTTGGCAACAGCCAGCGCCGCCAGCGCCAGACCGCCAGACAAGCGATCATCCACTTCACGCTGCAGCACCTGACCAATCATGCTCTTGCGCGACACCCCAACAAGAAGAGGGCGCCCCAACTCCTGCAGCACATCCAGATGTTTGAACAGACTCAGGTTATGCGCCAGCGTCTTGGCAAAACCGAACCCCGGATCAAGCAGCAACCGTTCGACAGGAATTCCAGCCTGGACACAGGCAGCCATACGCTGCCTGAGGAAATCTGCCACCTCAGCAACCACATCCCGATAAACAGGATCCCGCTGCATGGTTCCCGGCTCGCCCAGCATGTGCATCAAGCACACCGGCAGACCCGTATCGGCCGCCGCCTGCAATGCACCTTCACGCCGCAGGGAGCGCACGTCATTGATCAACCCCGCACCGAGACGAGCCCCTTCACGCATGACAGCTGGCGTCGAGGTATCCAGGGAAATAACCACATCGAGCTCGGAAACTATCGCCTCGACCACTGGCGCGACGCGATCAAGCTCCTCCTGAGGAGAAACCGGCCGAGCCCCCGGACGGGTCGACTCCCCCCCGACATCGACCAGGGTAGCCCCAGCCGCCAGCATCTGAGCCGCATGACGCACAGCCTGATCCCGACCGACAAAGCGACCGCCGTCGAAAAAAGAGTCAGGGGTGGCATTGAGAATACCCATCACATGCGGACGGGAAAGATCGAGAACCCGACTGCCGCATGGCAGCCGGGCTGGGTACTGCGGGAAAATCATGCGCGACCTTAGTGCTCGCCCGCCGGGCCACCAATCGGCGCTTCCGGGCGATCGACCTGCTCTTTGGGTGCCGGCGGCGTGCCAGAGCCATCCTGCCAGTCGCGCGGCTCGCGAGGCGTACGACCCGCCATGATGTCGTCGATCTGATCGGCATCGATCGTTTCGTACTTCATCAGCGCATCGGCCATGGCATCCAGCTTGTCGCGATTGTCTTCCAGGAGTCGCTTGGCAGTCGCGTAGCAACCGTCGATCAGGCTGCGCACCTCGTCATCGATCAGCTTGGCGGTCTCGCCAGAGACGTTAGCCTGTTGGCTGCCGGCGCTGCGACCAAGGAACACTTCACCCTCTTCCTCCGCATACATCAGCGGGCCCAACTTCTCGGACAGGCCCCACTTGGTCACCATATTCCGCGCCAGACGAGTGGCACGCATGATGTCGTTAGACGCACCCGTGGTAACCCCATCGAAGCCCAGCGTCATTTCCTCAGCGATACGCCCGCCGAACAACGAGCAGATCTGACTGACCAGTGCGCGCTTGGACAGACTGTAACGATCCTCCTCCGGCAGGAACATAGTCACGCCCAGGGCGCGACCGCGGGGAATGATCGACACCTTGTAGACTGGGTCATGCTCAGGCACCAAGCGACCAACGATGGCGTGGCCCGCCTCGTGGAAGGCAGTGTTCAGCTTTTCCTTCTCGGACATGACCATGGATTTGCGCTCAGCGCCCATCATGATCTTGTCCTTGGCCAGTTCGAATTCCTTCATCTCGACCACGCGCTTGCCACCACGCGCCGCGAACAGCGAAGCCTCGTTGACCAGGTTGGCCAGGTCCGCGCCGGAGAAGCCCGGAGTACCACGGGCAATCACCGCCGGCTCGACGTTATCGCCCACTGGCACCTTGCGCATGTGCACCTTGAGAATCTGCTCGCGACCACGGATATCCGGCAGCCCAACGACCACCTGACGGTCGAAGCGACCCGGGCGCAGCAATGCTGGGTCAAGCACATCAGGGCGGTTGGTGGCGGCGATGACGATGATGCCGTCATTCATTTCGAAGCCATCCATCTCCACCAGTAACTGGTTCAGGGTCTGTTCACGCTCGTCGTGACCGCCACCAAGACCAGCGCCACGATGGCGACCGACAGCGTCGATTTCGTCGATAAAGATGATGCAGGGTGCATGCTTCTTGGCCTGCTCGAACATGTCGCGCACACGGCTGGCGCCGACGCCGACGAACATCTCGACGAAGTCAGAACCGGAAATGGTGAAGAACGGTACCTTGGCCTCACCCGCAATGGCCTTGGCCAGCAGGGTCTTACCGGTACCCGGTGGGCCAACCATCAGCACGCCACGGGGAATGCGACCACCCAGTCGCTGGAACTTGCCCGGGTCGCGCAGGAATTCGACCAGTTCACCGACCTCTTCCTTGGCCTCGTCGCAACCAGCGACGTCAGCCAATGTGGTTTTCACCTGATCTTCGGACAACAGGCGCGCCTTGCTCTTGCCGAAGCTCATCGGCCCACCCTTGCCGCCGCCACCGCCCTGCATCTGGCGCATGAAGAACATGAACACGGCGATGATCACCAGAATCGGGAAGCTGGCTACCAGCAACTGGGTCCAGATGCTCTGGCGCTCAGGCTGCTTGCCGACGATCTCGACATTGTTGTCGATCAGATCCTTGATCAGGCCGCGGTCTTCGATAGCCGGGCGCACCGTCTCGAAAGCGGTGCCATCGAGGTTCTTGCCGCTGATGATGTAGCCATCCACGGTCACCTGTTTAACCTTGCCTTGCTGAACCTGCTGGATGAACTCGGAATAGTTCAGCTTGCCGGACTCGCTCGGACTGGAGAAGTTGTTCATCACGGTGACCAGGACGGCCGCGATGATCAGCCACAGGATCAGGTTCTTTGCCATGTCGTTCAATTAGCTACCCTCTGAAGCGAGCCTCGTCCTGAAACGCGCTTCGCATAACGGCTTGAGATATACCCGTCTAACTTACTACACAACCCTGCCACTGGCAGGTGCCGTCTGTAACCCTTTATGAGTCCTGTTGCGCCTCATCCGACCGAAACGCACAACTGCAGTTCCAGTCTAGGCCTCGCGACAGGAGCGCGCGAGCAGGCATTACTCAGCGAGCAATCAAGCTCTTTCAGGCCTAGCACTAGCTCACGGCGGCGCGCGGCGCAGACCTGCAAGCCAGCCTCACACCACACATATTGGGGCCATATTGAAAATCACAAGGCCTAACGGGCATCAGCCAACGCCGACTGAGCCTGAAGCGGACCACGACACCAGCATGCGGCCGGTCGTGATTAGCTGGGCGCACCCCGACACGCTCGGGTAAACTACGCCGTTTTTACAGTTCAGAAGATATCTGGGGCCTCGGTACGCGGAGCCAGTTTTGGCAAAAGGGCTGGAGAAACTGCGCAATGCGGTCTTCCGACTTTCACCAAAGCAGTGCAAACGCAATCCGTCTCCGGCAGCTTCCCCGTCGCAGGATCAGATCATGGCGCTTACCAACGAACAGAAGAAACATTTCAAATCGATCGGCCACCACTTGAAACCAGTGCTGATCGTCGCCGAGAACGGCCTGACCGAAGGCGTACAGGCCGAGCTGGAGCGCGCACTGAATGATCACGAGCTGATCAAAGTACAGTTCCGCATCATCGAGCGTGACGACCGCCGCGCCATGATCGAAGAGCTGGGCAAGGTTGGCCGCTGCGAACTGGTGCAGATCATCGGCAAGATGGCCCTGGTCTACCGCAAGAACCCCAAGGCCAACAAAATCCTCTCCAACATCCACCGCCAGCAGGCCTGATAGCGGCAGCGCCCGACCTTAGCGGCCGCTGCGCCCCGGAAGGGGCTGCAGCACCAGCACCAGCCCGCACAGCGCCACCACCATGTAGCAGAACAGCAGCACGCGTTCGGCACCTGGC
>JBBNAI010000331.1:0-1868 GCA_037994305.1 Pseudomonas sp.
CAGTACCGGTGTAGATCCAGCTGGTGCGCTTGAGGCGGCTGACGATCGGCGTGGCGCTGCCGGCATCGAATACCAGCTCGCGGTACGGCTCGTCCTCGATCAGGGTCACGTTGAACTCGTCGAGCAGGGCCGCCACCGCGTCACGCTTGGCCTCGCTGTAGCGCACGGCGGACGGGTTCTGGAAAGTCGGGATCAGGTAAGCGAAAGCCGGTTTGTGCTTCTGAAGGCGCTCGCGCAGGGCCTCCAGCTCAGGGCCGTCGGCTTCCTGCGGCACGGTGATGCAATCGGCGCCGAACAGCTGGAAGGACTGCAGCGCAGCCAGGTAGGTCGGCGCCTCTACCAGGATCTCGGTGCCCGGATCGATGAACAGCTTGCTGGCCAGGTCGAGGGTTTGCTGCGAACCGCAGACGATCAGCACCTGGCTGGCATCGCACTTCACCCCCAGCTTGTTGGCCTCGACCGCGATGGCCTCACGCAGCGCCGGTTCGCCCTCGCTCATACCGTATTGGCCCATGCTCGCCGGCATGTCGCTCCAGTCCACCTTGGGCAGCATCGGCTCGGCAGGCAGGCCGCCAGCGAAGGACATCACCTCCGGACGCTGCGCCGCAGCAAGGATTTCGCGGATCAGGGAGCTTTTCAGGCGGGCAACGCGTTCGGAGAAGGCCATGGTAATCACCGGTAGCAAAGGCAGGACAAAAGAAGGCAAACTGGGTCAAAGTGGTTGACCGAAACTACGACGGCAAGGACATATACGTCAACATGTTTGACCTGAAAAAGACGAGCAGCCAACAAGCCGCCATGCAGGCCTTCTTCTTCGGCTACCAGGCCTTCACCGCCAAGCCGGACGAAATCCTGGCCAAGCGCGGCCTGTCACGAGTACACCACCGCATCCTGTTCTTCATCGCCTGTTACCCCGGCCTGAGCGTCAGCCAGCTGTTGAGCTACCTGGGTGTGAGCAAGCAGGCACTGAACATTCCGCTGCGCCAGCTGCTGGAAATGAGCCTGGTGGAGAGCGTGGCCGCCACCGACGACAAGCGCAAACGCGCTCTCGGCCTGACCAGCGAGGGTAGCAAGCTGGAGCAACTGCTGCGCCGCGAGCAGGCGAAATTGCTGGAGCGGGTATTCAACGAAGCCGACGAGAACGCCGTAGCCGGCTGGCTGGCGATCAATCAGGCGCTGGGCAACACGCGCCAGGTCGGCCTGGGCGAAAACTAAGGTCAAACGCGGCGTTTGTCCTCCAGCTCCCGCGCGCCGCGCAGAAACACCAGGCTCATGGCCAACATCGAAGCCAGCAGCGGCAACATGCCAACGATGAACAGGATCACCGAGGCCAACAGCGCCCCGCCGGCGATCTCCAGCCAGGCCAATATGCGAAAGGATGGATAGACGTTGTCCACCTTGAGCAGGCGAATTCCCAGCCACAGGGTAATTGCGCCGTAGAGTCCGATCAGGCCGAAATAGGCCAGCGACTTGCCACTGATACTGGCCAGCACCTCGTCGCCCCAGAGCAGTTGCAGCACTTCCAGCAGCAGGCTCAGCCCCACGCTGAGCCAAATCGGCCAGGCCAGCCCACGGGCAGCAAAACGCAGCTCGGCAAAGCTGCGAAAGCGCAGCAGCACATAGCAGCCCACCAGCATCAGCACGGCGCTCAGCCAGTCCGGGTACTGCTTGCCTTCCTCGCCGGGAATGAAACCCAGCACCAGCATCGCCAAGGTGCCCAGCAAGGACGCCAGGTTGACCCAGGCCAGCAGGCGCAACTGCCTGGGCGTCCAGCCTGGCAGTTCGGCGGGTGACGATTCCTCGACCAGGGCGACCTGGGGTGCGGCGTAAGGGTTGTGCTGATCCATACCACGTCCTGTGCATGCGTT
>JBBNAI010000332.1:0-8541 GCA_037994305.1 Pseudomonas sp.
TAGTGCGCCTTCCGCCCTTGGCGGCCATCCGATCATAAGGAGAGCTAGCTCAATGGAGGCATCTTCGTCTTCGCGTTCCACCCTCAATCCGCCGGTATTTTTCGGCTCCGCCTTTCTCGTTGTCGCCCTCGTGCTGTACAGCGTCCTGCTCAAAGAGCAGGCACAAGCCGTGTTCAGCGCTCTGCAGGGCTGGATCGTCAGCAACGCCAGTTGGTTCTACGTGCTGACCGTCGCGCTGATCCTGATCAGCACGGTATTTCTCGCCGTCAGCCGCTATGGCGACATCAAACTCGGTCCCGATCACAGCCAGCCGGAGTACCGCAACAGCACCTGGTTCGCCATGCTGTTCAGCGCCGGCATGGGCATCGGCCTGATGTTCTTCGGCGTCGCCGAACCCCTGCAGCACTTCAGCTCACCCCCCGTGGGCGCAGCCGGCACCGTGGATGCCGCGCGCGAAGCGATGAAGCTGACGTTCTTCCACTGGGGCCTGCATGCCTGGGCGATCTACGCCATCGTCGCGCTGATCCTGGCGTACTTCTGCTACCGCCACGACCTGCCGCTGACCTTGCGTTCGGCCCTGTATCCGCTGATTGGCGAGCGCATCTACGGCCCCATCGGCCATGCGGTCGATATCTTCGCCATTCTCGGCACGGTGTTCGGCGTCGCCACCTCGCTGGGTTACGGTGTGCTGCAGATCAACAGCGGCCTGCACCACCTGTTCGACGTGCCGGTCAGCGTGCCGGTGCAGATCGGCCTGATCGCCGTCACCTGCACCCTGGCCACGCTCTCGGTCGCCAGCGGCCTGAACAAGGGCATTCGCATCCTCTCCGAGCTGAACCTGGGCCTGGCGGTGATCCTGCTGCTGTTCGTGCTGGTCCTCGGGCCTACCGTGTTCCTGCTGCAGACCTACGTGCAAAACACCGGCGCCTACCTGTCCGAGATCGTCAGCAAGACGTTCAACCTCTACGCCTATGATGCGACCGACTGGATCGGCGGCTGGACCTTGCTCTACTGGGGCTGGTGGCTGTCCTGGTCACCCTTTGTCGGGCTGTTCATCGCGCGCATCTCGCGCGGGCGCACCATTCGCGAATTCGTCTGCGGCGTGTTGCTGGTGCCGGCGGCCTTCACCCTGCTGTGGATGACCGTGTTCGGCGACAGCGCCATCCACCTGGCGCTCCACCAGGGCGTACAAAGCCTGGTCGACACCGCCAATGCGGACAGCTCGCTGGCGCTGTTCGCCTTCCTCGAACACTTCCCCTTCAGCACCCTGTCATCGCTGATTGCCGTGGCGATGGTGGTGGTGTTCTTCGTCACCTCGGCCGACTCCGGAGCCCTGGTGGTCGACATGCTGGCGTCTGGCGGTAATGACCGTACACCGCTGTGGCAACGCCTGTTCTGGTCGATTCTGATTGGCGTGGTAGCCATGGCGCTGCTGCTGGCCGACGGTTTGAAAGCGCTGCAAACCGCGACCATCGCCAGTGCCCTGCCCTTCTCCATCGTGCTCTTGGCGGCGATCTGGGGCCTGTTCAAGGCCCTAAGGCTGGATGCCACCAAGCGCGGCATCCGTTACCAGGCGCTGAACATCTCGCGCCCGGCGCAGCGTCAACAGGGCGGCTGGCAACGTCGGCTACGCAACATGGCGATGTTTCCACGGCGCTCACATGTCGGTCGCTTCATCAACGAGACGGTGCAACCGGCTTTCGAGGATGTAGCCGAAGAGCTGCGCAAGCAGGGCTACACCGCGCAGGTCAGCCGTGGCGACGATGAGCGCATCCAGCTCAGCGTGGCCCATGGCGAGGAAACCGATTTTTCCTACCAGATCCGCCCGCGCGCGTTTGCCCAGCCCAGCTTCGCCTTCCGCGACACGCGCGACGACAGCCAGGAAGGACGCAAGTACTTCCGCGCCGAGGTGTACCTGCGCGAAGGCGGGCAGGACTACGATGTGATGGGCTGGAGCCGGGACGAAGTGATCGGCGACCTGCTCGACCAGTACGAGAAGCACATGCACTACCTGCACGTGGTGCGCTGAGCTTCACGCACAAAAAAGCCCCGACGCCGCAACACGGCATCGGGGCTTTGTTCATCCTCAGCGGAAGCGGCCGACCTCCTGACGCAGCTCCTCGGCCAGGCGATCCAGCTCGCGAGCGGTTTCTGCCAGGTTGGCCACCACGTCGCGCTGCTCGCTGTTGGCCAGGGCAATGCTCTGCAGGTTGCTGCTGAGCAGCGTTGCGGTGCTGCTCTGCTCCTGGGTCGCGGTGGTGATCGCGGCGAACTGCTCACCGGCGGCGGTGCTCTGCTCGGCGATCTGCGCCAGCGCGGCGGCCACCTTGGCGTTGAGGTCTAGGCCGTTGCGCATCAGCGTCTGGCCCTGCTCCATGGTGCTGATGGCGCTGCTGGTTTCGCTCTGGATGCTGCCAATCATGGTGGAGATTTCCGTGGTCGCCTCGCGGGTGCGGGCCGCCAGGTTGCGCACTTCATCGGCTACCACGGCAAAACCACGGCCCATCTCACCGGCGCGCGCGGCCTCGATCGCGGCGTTCAGGGCCAGCAGGTTGGTCTGGTCGGCAATGGCGGTAATTACCCCGACGATGCCACCGATTTCCTGCGAGCGCTGGCCCAGGGTGTTGACCACCGTGGCGGTGCCATTGAGCGCTGCGGATATCTGCTCCAGCGCCGCCGAGGCCTCGTCCATCGAGCTGCGGCCGATGCGCGTCTGCTGCGCGTTGGCGCTGGCCATGCGCTCGGTGCTGCGCATGTTGTCGGCGATATCCAGGGCGGTGGCGCTGAACTCTTCCACCGCACCGGCCATGCTGCCGATCTCGCCGGACTGCTGCTCGATGCCCTCATAGGCGCCACTGGACAGCCCGCTGAGCACCTGGGAACGGCTGCTGACCTGCTGCGCGGCGCTGCGGATGTGCGCCACCATGGTCGCCAGCGCTTCGCCCATCTGGTTGAAGCTGCGCGCCAACTCGCCGATCTCGTCCTGACTGGACACATTCAGCCGTGCGCTCAGATCACCGGCACCCAGCGCCTGGGCCTGCCGCACCAGATCGCCCAGCGGACGCAGGCGGCGGCGCAACAGCCAGGTGACCGCCGCAACCGCCAGGATCATCGCCAGCACGCTGCCAAAAGCCAGTTGCCCGCCAACGCGCCAGGTCACTTCGCGGATCTCCGCCTTGGGCATATTGGCCAGCACCTGCCAGGGGCCATCGGCAAACGGCATGGCCACGCTGAAGAATTCCTCGGTGCCATCGCTCCAGAAATGGCCGTGTCCCGGCGCCTGGGTCAGCTCGGCCATGACCGCGTTCAGCCCATCGGCCTGGCGCATGCCGGCCGGCGGCACCAGCCACTTGCCCTGCTCGTCGAGCAGCGCCAGGGAGCCGGTCTTGCCGATGCGAAAACGCTGCAGGTTGCTGAACTGCGCAGCCTGCGCGTCGGTGTAGTCGAAGCCGACGAACAACACCGCGATCACCGCACCAGCGGGGTCACGCACCGGGGTGTACTGGGTCATGTAGTAGCGGTCGAACAGCAGCGCCCGGCCGACATAACTCTGCCCCGCCAGCAGACGCTGATAGGCCGGGTGCGCGTGGTCGAGCACGGTGCCGATGGCGCGGGTGCCGTCCTGCTTGTTCAGCGAGGTGGTCACCCGCACGAAATCCGCGCCATCACGTACGAACACAGTCGCCACACCCGCGGTCAGCTGGCGGAATTCGTCGACCAGGGCGAAGTCGTTGTTCAGCACCTGGCCATTCAGGTACAGCGCCGGCGGGGTCAGGGCGGCCACGGGCAGGCGCTCGTCGGCATGCACACTGAGACCGCTGGCGAAGCGCTTCTCGAACAACCCGGCCAGGCGCTGGGTGCTTTCGCGCAGGCTGCCGTGGAAGGTGTTGAGCTGGTCGACCAGCAGACGGGCCTCGCTGGCCAGGTGTTCCTCGCGGGTCGCCAGGTTGGCCTGGTCGAGCGAACGCAGGGCGAACAGGGTGCTGCCGCTGATCAGCAGAATCAGGATCAGGGCCAGAGCAACGGCGAGTTGCCAGGCAATGCGGGACCTGGGCTGGGACATGGGGCGAGCTCTCCGGGTAAGTAGTCAGGTGCGCGAGGGCGCGGCCGCTAGACGATACGTCGGCGGGCGGCGAGAGTACTTGAGCAGATTAGTGCGGCATAGCGCGGAGAGCGGGGGAAAAGATCAAAACTGCTCGAACGGTCAGCTATGCACCTTGGCGGTGCAAAATGCGCCGCTGCAAACGGGCGGACACCGTCTGCGGAGGGCGAACAGGGGCGTTGCTGCCCCTGTGAGTCAGCCAGAGAACCTGTTTACGATCTCTGAATCAGCAGGCCATCTCGTAGGCCGGACCGGCCGCGCGCTCGCGGCAGGCTTCGCCGAAGGCCTGGAAGATCTTCACCGAGTCGGGATTCTGCGCGGCTTGCCATTCCGGGTGCCACTGCACGGCGAACAGGAACGGCGACAGGCTCGGCGCATGGAACGCCTCGATCAGGCCGTCTTCAGCGCGAGCCAGTGGCTCCAAGCCCTTGCCGAGAGTCTTCACGCCCTGGCCATGCAGCGAGTTGACGCCGATTTCCTCACCCTGCATCAGCTTGGCCAACCAGGAGTTCGGCTGCAGACGCACCTTGTGCGCCTCGGCGTACTGCACCTCGACCGGGTCATCGTTGTTTTCCCGATGGTCGTTGAAACCCGGCTCGGTGTAGAGCTTCTGGTACATGTCGCCGCCCAGGGCCACGTTGATTTCCTGCATGCCACGGCAGATGCCGAAGATCGGCAGGCCACGGGCAATGGCGGCCTTGATCAGCGGCAGGTCGAACAGATCGCGGTCACGATCCTGGGATTTTTCCGGGGTCAGGTTTTCCTGGCCGTAGAGCGTCGGGTCGATGTTCGAGCCGGCGCCGGTGAGATAAACACCGTCCGCCATGTCGAGGTATTGCTCGAGGTCTTCGATACCGCAGCAGGTTGGGACCAGCACGGGTACACAGCCGGCGATCTCCACCAGTGGCTTGATGTATTTGTGGGTCATTACCTGATAGTCGTGGCCCTTGCGCTCTTGGGCGCCCATGGACATCAACACGACGGGTTTGCGCTTGGCAGAAGTGTTCTTTGCACTGTTGTTGTTGGACATACGTCACCTTGAGGCAGAATCGGTCTGCCGTTGCTGTGCAGGCGGGTCGGGAGATCGACGCACTACCTGTTTGGCACGGACCGTCTGTCGGCGGCGTAGCTGGGCCTCACCTGGAGGCATGGGAGTGGGAGGTAACGAACCTTCCGCGACGGCCGCTTAACAGTCGGAACCGCCAACACAGTCTGCCTGAGCCGTAAAATATGTCAAACAAATCAGTTCGATGGCGTTCGAGAATCAGATCGACCTAAAAAGCTGAACGCGCCTTATAACGGCGCATAGCCCACATGAAGCTGGCCTGATCACGGCCGGATGGTCCATTATTTTTTACGCAAGCCGTCCAGAATACTGCAAGCCCCTTGCATCAACCCACGCTGCGCGTCACCGCCGGCAAACGCATCTGCGCCACCTCGGCCAGCAGGTAGTCACGCAGGCGCCGCAAGCGTTCCTCACCTCTTCGGCCGCGCGGCCAGACCAAGTGATAGCTGTCGCCACTGGCCACCGCACAAGGCCAAGGCAGGCCAAGACGCCCCTGCTCAACATCCTCGGCAATCATCACCAAATCGCCGATCGATACCCCGTAGCCACGTGCCGCCGCGACGATGCCCAGCTCCAGGGTGTCGAACACCTGGCCGCCCTTGAGCGGCACTTGCTCGCCCAGCTGCATGGCCTGCAACCAACGCCGCCAGTCACGCCGATCCGGCGTCGGGTGCAGCAACTCGCTGGCCTGCAGGCGCGCCAGGTCCCAGGGTTGCCCGGCCACCGCCTCCGGCGCGCAGACCGGGATCAGCCATTCGGCGAACAGCTCGACGCTCTCCCACTCCGCGGGGAAGTTGCCGCTGCTGCTGAGCAGCACCGCGCAATCGAAGGGCTCATGGTGGAAGTCGACCTTGTCCACGTCCATCCAGGCGCTGGTCAGTTGCACCTCGATGTCGGAGTTGTGCAGGCGAAAGCGCGACAGCCGCGCCAGCAGCCAGCGCATGGTCAGGGTCGAAGGCGCCTTCAGGCGCAGGGTGGCGTCGTCGGTGCGCAGTGCAGTGCAGGCCCGCTCCAGCGCATCGAAGCCCTCGCGCACACCCGGTAGCAGCAGGCGCGCGGTTTCGCTCGGACGCAGGTTGCGGCCGTTGCGCTCGAACAGGCGACAGGCGAAATGCTCTTCCAGGGTGCGGATGTGCCGACTCACCGCGCTCTGGGTGATGGCCAGTTCTTCAGCTGCTCGGGTAAAGGACGAGTGCCGGGCCGCGGCCTCGAAGGCGCGCAGGGCATACAGCGGCGGCAAGTGGCGGCTCACGGGGAGTTATCCATGAGTTTTGATCATGCTAGGCATCGCTTTTATCCTTTTGTGCCGGCGTGACTGAGTGCCGAGAATAGCCACATTCTCCAGCCGTCCAAGCGCGGCGGGCAAGTCCGTTTACTGAGCCAGACTCATGCCATATGCCGTTCGCCACGAACTCCTCGCCATCTTCCGTCTGGCCGGCCCGCTGATCGCCGCCCAGCTGGCCCATGTGCTGATGGTGTTCACCGATACCCTGATGATGGGCCAGCTCGGCCCAGCCGAACTGGCCGCCGGCGGCCTCGGCGCCGCCAGCTATTCATTCGTCTCGATCTTCTGCGTTGGCGTGCTGGCTGCGGTCGGCAACCTGGTCGCGATCCGCCACGGCGCGGGCGACTCGGCCGGCGTTACCCGCATGACCCAGACCGGCCTGTGGCTGGCCTGGGGCCTGGCCCTGGTCGCCGGCCTGCTGCTGTGGAACCTGCAGCCGCTCTTGCAGCACTTTGGCCAGGAGCCGCACAACATCACCGGCGCCATGCTGTTTCTCTCCACCCTGGTGTTCGCCCTGCCCGGCTACCTCAGTTTCATGGCACTGCGTGGCTTCACCGCGGCCATCGGCCGACCCGGTCCGGTGATGGCCATCAGCATTGGCGGCGCCCTGGCCAACTTCGCCCTCAACTATGCGCTGATCAACGGCTGGTTAGGTTTGCCGGCGCTGGGCCTGGCCGGTATCGGCCTGGTCACCGCTCTGGTCAGCAACGTCATGGCCCTGCTGCTGGCCTGGCACCTGACGCGCCACCCGGCCTACGCCGCCTATCGGCTGCGCGACGGCCTGCTCAAGCCCTGCCTGGCCGAGGTCAAGGAACTGCTGCGCCTCGGCCTGCCAATCGGCGGCACCTATGCGGTGGAGTCCGGCATGTTCGCCTTCGCCACCCTGTGCATGGGCGCCATCGGCAGCCACGCGCTGGCCGCGCACCAAGTGGCGATCATGTCGGTGTACGTGGCCTTCATGGTGCCGGTGGGGATTTCCTACGCCACCACCTTCCGCATCGGCCAGCACTATGGTGCCGGCCGCATTCGTGAGGCCCGCCGTGCCGGGCGCCTAGGCATCGCCAGCGGCGCCTGCTGCATGCTCGGCTTCGCCCTGCTGTTCTGGCTGGCGCCCGAGTGGGTGGTGGGCCTGTTCCTCGACCGCCACGACCGCGCATTCGCCGAGATCGTCAGCCTGGCCGTCAGCCTGTTGGCCGTAGCCGCCGTGTTCGAACTGTTCGACGGTATCCAGACCATCGCCATGGGCGCCATTCGCGGCCTCAAGGATGGCAAGACCACCCTGCTGGTCGGACTCGTCTGTTATTGGGCGATCGGTGCGCCGCTGGCCTGGGCCCTGGCGTTTCCCGCCGGCTGGGGCGCGGCCGGGGTGTGGTGGGGCCTGGCCGGCGGCCTGGCCTGCGCAGCGCTGGGGCTGACCCTGGGCTTCGAGTGGAAGACGGCGCGGTTGCTGCGGCCACCACGGGCGCAGCTGGCAACCGACCTGTCGTGACGGGACTCTTTAGGAAGGCAGCGCCGTCAGCAGCGGCTGGCGCGCGCCGAACACCAGGAAGCGCGCCAGGTCGGTCAGCGGCAGCGCCTTGCTGATCATGTAGCCCTGCACCTGGTCGCAACCGAACTGCCGCAGCAGCGCCAGTTGCTCGGCGTTTTCCACCCCTTCGGCAACCACTTCCAGGTGCAGGTTGTGCGCCAGGTTGATCATCGCCCGCACCAACTGGCGGTTCTCGGCCCGCTCGCCCATGCCGCCGACAAAGCTCTTGTCGATCTTGAGCAGGGTAATGGGCAGGCTGTTGAGGTGCACGAAGGAGGAAAACCCGGTGCCGAAGTCGTCCAGCGAGAAGCGCACACCCAGCCGGCCGAGGGCCTGCATGGTCTGCTGCACCAGCTCGCTGCGGCGCATCACGGCGGTTTCCGTCAGCTCGAATTCGAGCCACTGCGCATCGACGCCGCGTTCCTCGATCAGGCGCTGCAGGGTGCTCAGCAACTGGCTGTCCTGGAACTGGCGGAACGACAGGTTGATCGCCATGTGCAGCGCCGGCAGGCCGCGCCCGCGCAACCACTGCATGTCGCGCAACGCGCGGGAGATCACCC
>JBBNAI010000333.1:0-15254 GCA_037994305.1 Pseudomonas sp.
GCGTCGCGGTACTCGGCCGGGTGCAGGCCAACCCGGTGCATGCCCGAGTCCAGCTTCAGCCAGACGTTCAGCGGCCGCTGCAGCGGCGCGCGTTCGATAGCCTCGACCTGCCAGGCCGCATGTACCACGCACCACAGGTCATGCTGCTCGATCAGCGCCAGCTCGGCCGCCTCGAAGAAACCCTCCAGCAGCAGGATCGGTTGCTCGATGCCAGCCGCGCGCAGCTCCAGGGCCTCCTCGATGCAAGCCACGGCAAAGCCGTCGACCTGCGCCGCCAGGGCCTGGGCGCAGCGCACCGCGCCATGCCCGTAGGCATCGGCCTTGACCACCGCCAGGGCTTTCGCCCCGCTGACTTCGCGGGCCAGACGGTAGTTGTGGCGCAGGGCTTGCAGATCGATCAGGGCACGGGCGGGACGCATGGCTGAAACTTCTTCGGGTTAGAAAAACCCGGCAGGGCAGCCGGGCAAACAGAAATGCTTAGATCTGCGCGGCGACGACCATCATCTCGACCCGCACGCGCGGGTCGTACAGCTTGGCCTCGACGCAGGCGCGGCCGGGCGCGGTGCCCTCGGCGACCCAGGCGTCCCACTCCAGGTTCATGCCGGCATAGTCGGCCATGTCCTTGAGGTAGATGGTCACCGAGAGAATGTGCGACTTGTCGCTGCCGGCTTCGGCCAGCAGGCGGTCGATATTGGCCAGGGTCTGGCGGGTCTGCTCGCGGACATCGCCGGCATAGTCGTCGGCCAGCTGGCCCGCCAGGTAGACGGTGCCGTTATGGATGACGATTTCGCTGTAGCGTTTCTCAGAGCGCAGGCGCTGGACGGACATGCTCGGGGGTCTCCTTGGTCTTGCCGTAGCGGGAAATATCCAGGCCTTCGGCGCTGATCTGCGGGCGCTTGTTCGCCATCAGGTCGGCGAGGAAGCGGCCGGCGCCGCAGGCCATGGTCCAGCCAAGGGTACCGTGTCCGGTGTTGAGGAACAGGTTGCGATAGGCGGTGCCACCGACGATCGGCGTGCCGTCCGGGGTCGCCGGGCGCAGGCCGGTCCAGAACTCCGCCTGCTTGAGATCGCCACCCTGGGGGTAGAGATCGGCGGTGATCATTTCCAGGGTCGCACGGCGCTTCGGGTTGAGGCTGAGGTCGAAACCGGCGATCTCGGCCATGCCGCCGACGCGGATGCGGTTGTCGAAACGGGTGATGGCGACCTTGTAGGTCTCGTCGAGGATGGTCGAGGCCGGCGCCATCGCCGCATCGGTGATCGGCACGGTCAGCGAGTAACCCTTGAGCGGGTAGACCGGCGCGCGTACGCCCAGCGGCTTGAGCAGCTGCGGGCTGTAGCTGCCGAGGGCGAGCACGTAGCGGTCGGCGGTTTCCAGCTTGCCGTCGATCCACACGCCATTGATGCGATCACCGGCCTGCTCGAGGCGCTGGATGTCCTGGCCGAAGCGGAACTCCACGCCGAGGTCCTTGGCCATCTGCGCCAGCTTGGTGGTGAACATCTGGCAGTCGCCGGTCTGGTCGTTGGGCAGGCGCAGGGCACCGGCCAGCTTGTGCTTGACCCCGGCCAGGGCCGGTTCGACGCGAGCGATGGCGTCGCGATCGAGCAGCTCGTAGGGCACGCCAGAGGCTTCCAGCACGGCGATGTCCTTGGCTGCGCTGTCGACCTGGGCCTGGGTGCGGAACAGCTGGGTGGTGCCGAGCTGGCGGCCTTCGTAGCTGATGCCGGTCTCGGCGCGCAGCTCGTCGAGGCAGTCGCGGCTGTACTCGGACAGGCGCACCATGCGCTCCTTGTTCACCGCGTAGCGCGCGGCGGTACAGTTGCGCAGCATCTGCGCCATCCACAGGTACTGGTCGATATCGGCGGTGGCCTTGATCGCCAGCGGCGCGTGCTGCTGCAGCAGCCACTTGATGGCCTTCAGCGGCACGCCCGGAGCGGCCCAGGGCGAGGCGTAACCGGGGGAGACCTGGCCGGCGTTGGCGAAGCTGGTTTCCAGGGCCGGGCCGTTCTGGCGGTCGACCACCACCACCTCGAATCCGGCACGGGCCAGGTAGTAGGCACTGGCGGTACCGATCACACCGCTGCCAAGAACCAGAACACGCATGATTGCCTCCCTCGTCGCGAGCTTTCGCTGGCGTTTGTTTTACTGAGCACGATGGGGCGCAGTATAGGAAGACAAGCGCAGTGTTATTCACTGTTTAACATTGCTTATTTGGCGATAATTTCCGGTAAACAAGCCTTTCACGGAGAGACAGGCAACGACCTAACGGGCCCTGGCGATAAAACAGCAGGTAAAAGTCTCGCAGCGGAATAATTTACAGAGATACGCGAAACATCGCCCTGGCTATTTGCGCAGCCACTTGCCGTTGATCTGGATGTACTGCCCGGACGGGGTCTTCTCCAGCGCCTTCTGCCCGGCCAGGGCTTCCACATCGCCGAGCTGCAGGCCGTTGTCCTTGGCCAGGCGTTGGTATTCGGCCTGGCGCGCCTGGTTGATCAGCTTAGCGATCTCCTCGGCCGAACCGCCGGGGCTGACCACGCCGAGGTAGCCGTCGGGCTTTTCGCCCAGTTGGCCGCTGCTCTTGGCCGGGCCGAGGGCGCTCATCGCCTCGTTGAGGTTCATCGCCAGGGCCGGCAGGCTGAGGCTCAGGGCCAGCAGGCCGCAGGCCAGGGTGCGTTGCAGCTTCATGAATGGCTCCTTGCAGGGGCTCAGAACAGGCCACTGTCTTCGTTGATGATGGAGTCCAGGGCCTTGTCGACCTTGATGTAGATCTCGTGCTCGATCTTCACGTTGAGGTTGATGTTGATCGGCTCGTCGGGCATGGCCAGCTTCACCGTGGGGGTGCAGGCGGCGCTCAGGCCGGCGAGCAACGGGATGACCAACAGGGCGCGCAGGCGCATGGTCAGTTCTCCTTGTGCGGATCATTGCGTTGCCGCAGGCGTTGCTGCACACGCTGGCGGATGGTTTCGCTCACCCGGTCGGTGAGCTGCAGGCTGGTCAGCAAAGCCGGGATGTCCTCTTCCAGATTGACGTTGAGGTTGATCGGCCGGCCCTTCTCCACATCCGGGTTGCGCCCTTGCAGGCGCAGCGCCAGTTGCAACTTGCCGTCGGGAGCATAGCTGACCGCACTGTCGAGCAGGTCGAAGTGGAAGTCGTCGAGGGCCTCTACCACCAGCTGCATGCCGGGATTGCTGCGACCCAGGGCACGGATCTTCTCCGAACGGAATTGCAGGTAACCCGGCGCCTGGGCAGCCATCTGGCCCTGCTCGATGCGCAGGCCGGCGGCGTCCAGCAGCAGCGGCAGCTCGCCGCGCAAACTGCCGCGCCCGGCCAACCCCTCTGCAGGGTAGACCCGGAAGATCTCCTCCAGTTGCACATCCTTGAACTGCACGTGCAGACGATGGCTGGGCTGGGCCAGGTCCAGCTGCCCGGCGGGCAGCCAGGCCTGACCCTGCAGTAGCGTGCCCTGCGCCGTCTGCCAGGACAGCAGGCCCTGCAACGGCTGGCCCAGACGGGCGACATAGCGCCCCTGCAACTGCAGCGGGCCGATCGACAAGCCGGAGTTGAGCTGCTGCAGGCTCAGCTGCGGCAGCTCCAGGCTCAGCCGATCGCCCTGCAACTGCAGGCTCAGTTGGCCCTCCAGGCCGCTCAGCTCGCTGCGGTCATAGATTCCGGCGAGGCCCTGGAACTGCAGGGCCAGATCCAGCAGCAGCGGCTTGCCGAGCGGCAACTGCAGGCTGGCCTGGCCGAGCAGACGCCCATTGCCGATCTGCAGCAGCGCCGGCCAGGCACGAAAAGTCTGGCTCAGAGGATTGCCGGCGCGGAAAAACAGCTCGGCCAGGTTGGCGGACAACTGCAGCGCGCCCTGGGCATCGCGCTCGCCGTCGACGCTCAGGTTGAGCCCCGCGGCATTGCTCAAGGCGCCCTGCAGGCGCTGCTGCCGGGCATCGGCCTGCAGCTGGCCGCTGAACTGCCAGGCCTGCGGCAGCAGCTCAGCCTGCTCCAGCTGGCCCACGCTCAGCTGCAGCGGGCCGCTCAGGCTCGGGCTGGCACCCAGCTGCAGGGACAACCCGGCCAGCCTGGCCTGCAGCTGCTGCACGCGCAGACCGTCGGCGAGCTGCATGCGCTTGGCCTGCAGGCTGGACGAAGGCAGCAGGCTGACCCGCAACTGCTGCTCGGCGAGTTTTGCGTCCACCTTGAGCGCGAGCGCCAAGCCTTCGGCACGCAGGCTTTCATAGTGCAGCAGTGGACTACTCAGCTGCAGCGCGGCGCTGAAGGTGCCGCTGCCGCCGCGCAGGCGCTGCCTATCCAGCAGGCTGGCGCCGGGGGCCAGGGCCAGCTGCCAGCTGGCCTGCAAACGCAGGGACGCCTGGGTGTCGAGCAGGCGCGGGGAGGGGGTCTGCCATTGCTGCAACCAGACGAACAGGCCGCGGCTATCGGCCAGTTGCACCAGCTCCAGCTCGCCTTGCCAGTGACTGACGGCGGCCTCCTCGCGCAATGTGCTGCGCAGCGTCAGCAGCGGTTGGCGGTCGAGCTGGGCATCGGCTCGCAACTGCCACTGGCCCTCGCGCTGCTCCAGGTGCGCCTGCGCCTCGAGGCTGCGCGCACCCGCCTGCAGCTGCAGGCGCAACTCGGCCGGCTGTTGCAGGGCGCCGCCATGTTGCAGCTGCAGGCTGCCGAGCAGCGCGCAGCGGCCGGTGGCACAGGGCAACTCCAGGCTCAGCTGGTCGACGGCCAGCTGCCGGGGCAACCAGGCCAGGCTGTCGAGCAACGCCTGCGGTTCACTGTCTGCCGCGCTCTCGCCCTGCCCGGCCTGCCAGCTCAGCTGCAGCGCCTGGCTGCGCAGTTCGGGCAGATACAGGCGCTGCTGCAACCGTTGCGGCCAGGCCAGTTGCAGCGCGCTGGCGGTCACTTGCACACGACTACCATCGGCGCCGTCACGCACCAGCAGCAGGCTGTCCACCTGCAACCCCGCACCCGACAGCTGCAGGCCCTGCCAGTCCAGCTGGCTGATGCCCTGCGCCGCCAGCAGCCAGCGCCAGGTCAGCCACAGCAGCGCCACCAGCAACAGCAGTGCCAGCAGCAACCTGCCCAGTAAGCGGCTTCCCTTGTGGCGCGACGGCATGGCGCGAGATCCTCGGCGACAGTCCTGTGCGGTCAGGGTGGCGGGCGCCCTCGACAAGATCAAGGCGTTTCGCCGGGCCAGTGTTTTCCGCTGGGTTCGTCGCTATATTTACCGACGATTACTGGAACCTTCGCGGCTTTCACAGAGATATTCCCCATGAGAACCCAACACCAGAGCCGGCGCGAGCTGGATAAGATCGACCGCAATATCCTGCGCATCCTGCAGGAGGATGGGCGCATCAGCTTCACCGAACTCGGCGAGCGGGTCGGCCTGTCCACCACCCCCTGCACCGAGCGCGTGCGCCGCCTGGAGCGCGAGGGGATCATCATCGGCTACCACGCGCGGCTCAACCCGCAGCAGCTCAAGGCCAGCCTGCTGGTATTCGTCGAGATCAGCCTGGACTACAAGTCCGGCGACACCTTCGAGGAGTTCCGCCGCGCCGTGCTCAAACTGCCCCATGTGCTGGAGTGCCACCTGGTCAGCGGCGACTTCGACTATCTGGTGAAAGCGCGGATCAACGAGATGGCCAGCTACCGCAAGCTGCTCGGCGACATCCTGCTCAAGCTGCCGCATGTGCGCGAGTCGAAGTCGTACATCGTCATGGAAGAGGTGAAGGAGAGCCTGAGCCTGCCGGTGCCGGAGTAACGCCGTATCGCCAACGCGCAGCAGATCCTCACACCAGCCGCTGACGGGTACTGGCGATCATCTGATGCACCTGGCGCTCGACCTGCGGCTCGATCGGCGTCTCCGGCCCCTGCCCGCGCGGGCACGGCAGGCTCGGCGTGGTGCCGAACAGGCGGCAGATCAGCGGGCGCTGGTCATACACCGTGCAGCCCTGCGGGCCGAGGTGCACGCAGTTGAACTCGGCCAGCGCGGCATCGTGCTCGGCATCGCTCTTCACCGGCAAGCGCGCCAGTTCCTCGGATGAGGCGGTGACCGGGCCACAGCAATCGTGGCAGCCGGGCACGCAGGCGAAGCTCGGGATCTGCCGACGCAGGTGATCGATCTTGCGGTTGGTACAACTCATCGGCGGCGCTCGGCAATGGACCCGCGCAGTTTACCCGCCGCCGCCCAGCATTCCCTGTCGAGCGACAGTCGGCTGCCGGGAAAAACAGTTTTTACCGCCCCCCTCTTGGCTAGCGGCGAGTCACGCGCTTATCCTGCGTCAAATTTTAACAACACCTCAAACAGGATTTCGCACATGAACGCCCGCGTTCACCAGCCACAACAGCCAGCCGTGCACAGTGACCAGCACGCTCCCTCCTACTACGCCGCCACTGCCAGCCAGCAGCTGGCCTATCCGCCGCTGGCGGGTGAGGAGCTGGCTGATGTGTGCATTGTCGGTGGCGGGTTTTCCGGCCTGAATACCGCCATCGAGCTGGCCCAGAAGGGCTTCTCGGTGGTGCTGCTGGAGGCGCACCAGGTTGGCTGGGGCGCCAGCGGGCGCAATGGCGGGCAGCTGATCCGTGGCGTCGGCCATGGTGTCGAGCAGTTCGCCTCGGTGATCGGCCAGGAAGGTGTGCGCGAGATCAAGCTGATGGGCCTGGAGGCGGTGGAAATCGTCCGCCGCCGTGTCGAGCAGTTCAACATCAACTGCGACCTGACCTGGGGCTACTGCGACCTGGCCAACAAGCCCGCGCACCTGGACGGCTTCGCCGAAGACAAGGCCGAACTGGAAAGCCTCGGTTACCGCCACGAACTGCGCCTGCTGCAGTCGGAACAGATGCACCAGGTGGTCGGCTCCGAGCGCTATGCCGGTGGCATGATCGACATGGGCTCCGGCCACCTGCACCCGCTCAACCTGGCCCTGGGCGAGGCCGCTGCCGCCGCCTCGCTCGGCGTCAGGCTGTTCGAGCACTCGGCAGTCACCGGCATCGACTACGGCCCGGAGGTGAAGGTGCACACCGCGACCGGCCAGGTCCGCGCCAAGACCCTGGTCCTGGCCTGCAACGCCTACCTCAACGACCTCAACGGCAAGCTCGGCGGCCAGGTGCTACCGGCCGGCAGCTACGTGATCGCCACCGAGCCGCTGTCGCCAGCCCAGGCGCGCAACCTGATCCCGCAGAACATGGCGCTGTGCGACCAGCGGGTAACGGTGGATTACTTCCGCCTGTCCGCCGACAACCGCCTGCTGTTCGGTGGCGCCTGCCACTACTCGGGGCGCGACCCGGTGGACATCGCCGCCTACATGCGACCGAAGATGCTGCAGGTGTTCCCGCACCTGAAAGACGTGAAGATCGACTACCAGTGGGGCGGCATGATCGGCATCGGCGCCAACCGCCTGCCGCAGATCGGTCGGCTCAAGGACCAGCCCAACGTGTTCTACGCCCAGGCCTATGCCGGCCACGGCGTCAACGCAACCCACCTGGCCGGCAAGCTGCTCGCCGAAGCCATCAGCGGCCAGCAGGGTGGCGGCTTCGAGCTGTTCAACCAGGTGCCGCACATGACCTTCCCCGGCGGTAAGCACCTGCGCTCGCCATTGCTGGCGCTGGGGATGGCCTGGTACCGGCTGAGGGAAGCGGTCGGCCTGGTCTGACCCAGCGCTTGGCTCGCTGACGAATAAGCGCCGCGTTATCCACCCTACACAGCATGTCAGTGCGCGTAGGGTGGAAAACCGCGAAGCGTTTTCCACCGCAGCACCCGCCCTCCAGCTTCCATCTCATACCAGTCGATTGCCGCTCTGGATCCGCTGACTAGCGCAGCAGCTGCCAGAACGGCCGCGTCGCTTCCTCGCGCGCTTGCTTGGCGCTCAGGCCGATGTCGTCGAGCAGGTGGGCATCCAGCTGCAGCAGCGCCTGGCGCGTCGCCAGGCGCCGGCGCAACCGTAACCAGCGCGCACTCAACGAATGCCAGAGCTGCCGCGCAGCCGGCCCCTCGTGCTCACGCAACGTGACGTACAGATCGCTCAATTCGCGCATGGCCGCAGCCTCCACCGGTTGACCCTTGGGAGACCATGATGCGGATCGGTGGTCGAGCAATACAGACTCAACGTATTAGAATTAACTCCATACAGATTGCGCAGAATCGCCTCTGAATGGGCTATTTTGTGCCCATCTGTACTGCTTTGCTGCGTATCCGAGTTGGAGACTGTCATGACCCTCTACCTGAACCTGGCCGAATTGCTCGGCGACCGCATCGAACAGGGGCTGTACCGTCCGGGTGACCGCCTGCCCTCGGTTCGCGCACTCAGCCAGGAGCACGGGGTCAGCCTGAGCACCGTGCAGCAGGCCTATCGGCACCTGGAAGACCAGGGCCTGGCCACGCCCCGGCCGAAATCCGGCTACTTCGTCCCCGCCTCGCGCCAGGTGCCGGCCCTGCCCGAGATCAGCCGCACGGCGCAGCGCCCGGTGGAAGTCTCGCAGTGGGATCAGGTGCTGGAACAGGTCAGCAGCGCCCCGGATGAACGCACCATCCAGCTCGGTCGCGGCCGTCCGGACATCAGCGTGCCGACCCTCAAGCCGCTGCTGCGCTCGCTGTCGCGCCTGAGCCGGCGCCAGGACCTCAGCGGCCTGACCTACGGCAGCATCTACGGCGACCGTAATCTGCGCGAACAGGTCTCGCGCCTGCTGCTGGATTCCGGCTGCCAGATTGCCGCCGACGAAATCATCATCACCACCGGCTGCCATGAAGCGCTGTCGGCGGCGATCCGCGCCATCTGCGAGCCAGGCGACATCGTCGCGGTCGACTCGCCGAGCTTCCATGGCGTGATGCAGGCCCTCAAGGGCTTCGGCATGAAGGCCCTGGAGCTGCCCACCGACCCGCTCACCGGGATCAGCCTGGAAGCCCTCGAACTGGCCCTCGAACAATGGCCGATCAAGGCCATCCAGCTGACGCCGACCTGCAACAACCCGCTCGGCTACATCATGCCCGAGGCCAACAAGCGCGCCCTGCTGACCCTCGCCCAGCGCTATGACGTGGCGATCATCGAGGACGACGTCTACGGCGATCTGGCCTACCGCTACCCACGCCCGCCGACCATCAAATCGTTCGACGAGGACGGTCGCGTGCTGCTCTGCAGCTCCTTCTCCAAGACCCTGGCGCCGGGCCTGCGCATCGGCTGGATCGCCCCCGGGCGCTACCGCGACCGCGTGCTGCACATGAAGTACATGGGCACCGGCTCCACCGCGCAACTGCCGCAGATGGCCCTGGCCGAGTTCATCGCCAGCGGCCATTACGAGCCGCACCTGCGGCGCATGCGCGCCCAGTACCAGCGCAGCCGCGACCTGATGATCGAATGGATTACGCGCTATTTCCCCGCCTCGGTGAAGATCAGCCAGCCACAGGGCAGCTTCATGATCTGGGTGGAACTGCCCGAGGGCTTCGATAGCCACCGGCTCAACCGCGAGCTGCGCGCCCATGGCGTACAGATCGCCACCGGCAGCATCTTTTCCGCCTCGGGCAAGTTCCGCAATTGCCTGCGCATGAACTACGCGGCCAAGCCCACCGCAACGATCGAGCAGGCCGTGCGCACGGTGGGCGAGCTGGCCACCCGGCTACTCGCCGAGCAGCCCTGACAACGCTCTAGCCCGCGGCTGACGCAGCTTTGCTGAATTTTTTGGCCGGCACGAACGTCCATTGCTACAGGACGATGCGTAACCGGAGGCCGCCGTGCGCTGCCCTTTGCTGCTGGGACTGCTACTGACGCTGGCAGCCTGTACCCATGTAATGCCGACTCCGCCCAGCCAGGCACTCCCCGCCCACCAGTCCAGCTTCGGCCAGCGCCTGCAGGCGCTGGCCGCGCAGCACCCGAACCAGTCCGGCTTTCGCCTGCTGCCCGCCAGCAACGAGGCCTTTGCCGCCCGTGCGGAACTGGTACGAGCCGCCCGCAGCAGCCTCGACCTGCAGTACTACATCGTCCACGACGGCCTGAGCACGCGCACCCTGTTCGATGAAGTGCTCAGCGCCGCCGACCGGGGCGTGCGCGTGCGCCTGCTGCTGGACGACACCAGCAGCGACGGCAAGGACCGGCAGATCGCCCTGCTCACCGCCCACCCGAACATCCAGGTGCGCCTGTTCAATCCCCTGCACCTGGGGCGCAGCACCGGTGTGACGCGCACCATCGGCCGCCTCCTCGACCTGGGCCAGCAGCACCGGCGCATGCATAACAAGCTGTGGCTGGCCGACAACAGCGCGGCCATCGTCGGCGGGCGCAACCTGGGCGACGAGTACTTCGATGCCGAGCCCGAGCAGAATTTCACCGACATCGACCTGCTGGCCGTTGGCCCGGTGGCCGAGCAGCTCGGCCACAGCTTCGACCAGTACTGGAACAGTGCGCTGAGCAAACCGATCCAGCAGTTCGTCTGGCGCCAGCCCACCGCGCAGGCCCTGGCGCAGGCTCGGCAACGCCTGCGCGGCTCGATCGCCCAGGCCCGCGCCGACCAGAATCCACTGCACAAGCGCCTGCTCGCCTACCGCCACGCACCGCAACTGGAGACCTGGCTTCGCGAGCTGATCTGGGCGCCCGGCCAGGCACTCTGGGATGCGCCGAGCAAAGTCCTCAGCGAAGGCGAACCCGATCCGGAGCTGCTGCTGACCAGCCAGCTGGCACCCGATCTGGAGCAGGTCAGCCAGGAACTGATGCTGGTCTCGGCGTACTTCGTGCCGGGCCAGGAAGGCCTGCACTACCTCACCGGGCACGCGGACAACGGCGTGAGCATCCGCCTGCTGACCAATTCGCTGGAAGCCACCGATGTGCCCGCCGTGCACGGCGGCTATGCGCCGTATCGACGCGAACTGCTGGAGCACGGCATCCGCCTGTTCGAGCTGCGCCGGCAACCGGGTGGCTCGCCCGGCAGCAGCGGGCCTTACAGCTTCAGCGGCGGCTCCAATTCCAGCCTGCACAGCAAGGCGATCATTCTCGACCGGCGCAAGGTGTTCATCGGCTCGCTGAATGTCGACCCGCGTTCGGTGCTGTGGAACACCGAAGTCGGTGTGCTGATCGACAGCCCCAGGCTCAGCGAGTATGTCCGCCAACTGGCCCTGCAGGGCATGCAGCCGGCGCTGAGCTATGAGGTGCGCCTGCAGGACTCGGGCCGCGGCAAGCTGGTGTGGATCGCCGAGGACCAGGGCCGCCGGCATGTGATCGACGAGGAACCGGGCAGCCTCTGGCGCCACCTCAACGCTTGGGTGGCCGAGTGGATCGGCCTCGAACGGGCCCTCTGAACGCCCGCTAGCGGGCGCGCAGGATCTCGTCGTCAGCCCGCCAGGCCAGCCAGACGAAGCCGGCCGCACCCAGCGCCATCAGCATCGGCAGCGCATGGCCGCTGACCCACTGGCTGACCGCCCCGGTGCTCAGTGGCCCGATCAGGCAACCCAGGCCCCAGAGCTGGGCAATGTGCGCGTTGGCGCGCACCAGCTCATCGTCACGGTAGCGCTCGCCGATGAGGATCAGCGAGAGGGTGAACAAGCCGCCGGCGCTGGCGCCGAACAGCACCCACACCGGCCAGATCAGCGGCGTATGCAGTACCAGCGGAATACTCAGGCTGGACACCAGCAGTACCACCCCGCAGGCGCGGAACAGCGTACGCCGTGACATGCGGTCGGCCAGCCAGCCGATCGGCAGTTGCAGCGCCGCATCGCCGACCACCACCACGCTGGCCATCAGCAGTGCCACTTCCGTGGTGAAGCCCTGGCGCAGGCCGTAGATCGGCAGCAGGGTCAGCATCATCGCCTCGAACGCGGCAAACAGCATCACCGCCCAGGCAATGGTCGGCAGGCGTTGGCAGAACTGCCACAAGCCCCGGCCCGAGGCGCTGTGCGCATCCACCGTCGGCGCGCCGGTGCGCCCCAGCAGCACCAGCGAGCCGAACACCAGCAGGCCGGTGCCGGCCCAGAAGCCCAAATCGTTGCCAGTACCCAGCAGGCTGAGCAGCAACGGCCCGGCCAGTTGGCTCAGCGCATAGCCGGTGCCGTACAGCGCCACCAGGCGCCCACGCCACTTCTCCACAGCCAACTGGTTGATCCAGCTTTCACCGAGGATGAACACCACGGTCAACGCCACGCCGATGAACAGGCGCAGGCCCAGCCACACCGCGTAGTGCTGCACCAGGGCCAGCGTGGCCACCGACAGCGCACCGATCAGCAGGCACAACTGCATCAACCGCGTGGTTCCCAGGCGGGCTGCCAGGCGCCCGGCCAACGAAGCGCCGAGCAACACGCCAACCGCCGGCGTGGCTGCCATCACACCGATGGCGAAGGAGCCATAGCCCCAGCTTTCCAGGCGCAGCGAGACCAACGGCATGGTCACCCCGAGGGCCAGGCCGATGCTGATCACCGCGGCGCACACCGCGAAATATGTACCCCAACGCATAGCCATGATTGCTCCCTGTGCTGGCCTGCCGAGTTTCAGAATGCAAAACGGCCGGGTTTCCTAGGAAACCCGGCCGCAGGTGTGGCTCGTTAGAGCCGGCTCTTTTCAAAGAAGAGCGGACCTTCATTACAGCGCTATCCAGCCATACCTCGACCGAATCCACCACCCATCCAGAGCTTCGGGACTAAGGCCAGGCAAGGCGCGCCGCAGCTTTAAGCGCAGCGTACTGCAGTACGTGAGCATTAAAGCGAGGACGCAACGCAGCATGGCCGACGGCCCGGAGGTCGCCCAGAATGATTACAGCTTGATCCAGGTGGATTTCAGCTCGGTGTACTTGTCGAAGGCATGCAGCGACTTGTCGCGGCCGTTGCCGGACTGCTTGAAGCCACCGAACGGAGCGGTCATGTCGCCCATGTCGTATTGGTTGATCCACACGCTACCGGCACGCAGGGCCTTGGCCACCAGGTGCGCCTTGGACAGGTTGCTGGTCC
This sequence comes from Pseudomonas sp., assembly GCA_037994305.1. Taxonomy (GTDB): domain Bacteria; phylum Pseudomonadota; class Gammaproteobacteria; order Pseudomonadales; family Pseudomonadaceae; genus Aquipseudomonas. The sequence continues at coordinate 12,924 of JBBNAI010000333.1, forward strand.
AGATGCCGGCGGCCAGGCCGTAGATGGTGTCGTTGGCGATGGCCACGGCTTCTTCGGTGCTGTCGAAACCGATCACCGACAGGACCGGGCCGAAGATCTCTTCCTTGGCGATGCGCATGGCGTTGTTCACGCCGTCGAAGATGGTCGGCTGCACGTAGGTGCCGCCGGTCTCTTCCAGCACACGCTGGCCGCCAGCGACCAGCTTGGCGCCGTCGTCGTGGCCGGCCTGGATGTAGGCCAGCACGTTGTTCAGCTGGGTGGTATCGACCAGGGCACCGACGTTGGTCGCCGGGTCCAGCGGGTTGCCCGGCTTCCAGGCCTTGATCGCTTCGACCACCAGCGGCACGAACTTGTCCTTGATCGAGTTTTCCACCAGCAGGCGCGAACCGGCGGTGCAGACTTCGCCCTGGTTGAAAGCGATGGCGCCGGCAGCACCCTCGGCAGCGGCCTGCAGGTCAGGCGCGTCGGCGAAGACAATGTTCGGGCTCTTGCCACCGGCTTCCAGCCAGACGCGCTTCATGTTCGATTCGCCGGCATAGACCATCAGTTGCTTGGCGATCTTGGTCGAACCGGTGAACACCAGGGTGTCGACGTCCATGTGCAGGGCCAGGGCCTTGCCCACGGTGTGGCCGAAGCCCGGCAGGACGTTGAACACGCCCGCAGGGATACCGGCTTCGATGGCCAGCTGGGCAATGCGGATACCGGTCAGCGGGGACTTCTCGGACGGCTTGAGGATCACCGAGTTACCGGTGGACAGCGCCGGGCCGAGCTTCCAGCAGGTCATCAGCAGCGGGAAGTTCCACGGCACGATGGCGGCGACTACGCCGATCGGCTCACGGGTGACCAGGCCCAGTTCGTTGTGCGGGGTGGCGGCCACTTCGTCGTAGATCTTGTCGATCGCTTCGCCGCTCCAGCGGATGGCGCGCGAGGCGGCTGGCACGTCGATGCTCAGCGAATCGCTGATCGGCTTGCCCATGTCCAGGGTTTCCAGCAGGGCCAGTTCTTCGGCATGAGCGTCGATCAGGTCGGCAAAACGGATCATCACTTCCTTGCGCTCGACCGGCGCCAGGCGCGACCACACACCGGAGTCGAAAGTGGCGCGGGCATCCTTGACCGCCAGTTCGGCGTCGGCGAGGTCACAACTGGCTACCAGGCCCAGCAGACGGCCATCGACCGGGCTGATGCACTCGAAGGTGGCTTCGGAGGCAGCCTGGGTGTATTCGCCATGGATGAAGGCACGACCTTCGATCTGCAGGCTCTTGGCGCGCTGTTCCCAGTCGGCTCGGGTCAGGGTAGTCATGGAGTGAATCCTCGCTGAAGCGTGTCGCAAATCGACAACACGCACTGTCAATTATTCTGCCAGGCCGATTGCCGGCCTTTGTGCCCGTAACACTAAACCAGAGCCCCTAGGCTTTTCAATATTTTTGACAACCTGAGCTTTATCGCCTTGCAATGTTCGTTTTATCAAACATAGACTGCCGCTCAATCGCTCATTCCACCGCCCACCCAGATGGACAAGCCCATGAATACCGAGCAGATCGTCGACTTCGCCAATGCCACCACTGCTGCCGAGCACTACCGCCCCGCCGCCGAGAAGGTGCTGCAAGGCGACCCCGAGCAAAGCGTGCGCAACCACTACAGCAGCCCGTGCAGCCAGTTCCATGCCGGCATCTGGGAAGGCGCGATCGGGCACTGGACGGTCAACTACACCGAACACGAGTACTGCGAGATCCTCCAGGGCGTCTCGGTGCTGCGTGACCTGAACGGCACCGCCAAGACCGTGCGCGCCGGCGACCGCTTTGTCATCCCGGCCGGCTACAGCGGTACCTGGGAAGTGCTGGAGCCCTGCCGCAAGGTTTACGTGATGTTCGAGCAGAAGGCCTGATGCTGCTCTGCAGCCGCCAAGGCGGCTGAGCCCAAGTTTTATCCTGCGTCACTTCTCGCCCGCGTCCCGCGGGCTTTTTTTCGCCTGCAGTTTCTAGTGGGCAAAAAAAACCCGCCGAGTAGGCGGGTTCTTTTCGCAGGAGCCGGATCAATTACTTGATCTTGGCTTCCTTGTACATCACGTGCTTACGGATGGTCGGATCGAATTTTTTGATTTCGATCTTATCCGGGGTGGTGCGCTTGTTCTTGTCGGTGGTGTAGAAGTGGCCGGTACCGGCGCTGGACACCAAACGGATCAGTTCACGCATGATTTGCTCCTTAAACCTTTTCGCCGCGAGTGCGCAGTTCAGACAGAACTACGTCAATGCCGCGCTTGTCGATGATACGCATGCCTTTGGCAGAAACGCGCAGACGCACGAAACGCTTTTCGGACTCGACCCAGAAGCG
>JBBNAI010000334.1:0-10167 GCA_037994305.1 Pseudomonas sp.
CCGTCGTCCTGCACCAGCACATCGAGGCCATTGCCGTTGCTGCGCACGGCCAGGCGCTCGGGTTCTTCCAAACCTTCCAGCGGCAGGCTGGCCACGGCTTTCCAGGCATCGCCCTGTTGCTGGTAGAGGTGCAGTTCGCCGGCCGCGTGGTCCAGCGCCAGCAGGCCGCCCGGCACGCTGGCCATCGCGCCGGCCGCGCGTTTGAGGCCGCCGTAGGGCTGCACGATATCCACCGGGCGGCGCGCCGCGTCGGCTTCCGGGTGCGCCGGGTAAGCCCACAGGCCGACGCTTTCCTCGTTGACGAACAGCAGCCCGGCGCCGTCGTCGGCCTGGCAGTACTCGGCCTCCGGCGGCAGCGGCAGGCCGCGCACGCGACGGGCCTCTTCGTTCAACTGTGCGCCAGCTCCAACCAGCCACTGCTCGCCGTGGCCGTCTTCGCCAATCAGGAACAGGTAGAGGTTGGCCGCTTCGTCGCGGTACAAGCACAGCCCGGCCTGGGCGTAGTCGCGCACCGGCAGTTGCAGCGGGCGGCTCCACTGGCGCGTGGCCGGGTCGAGGCTGACCAGCACCGCTTGTTGGGTCGCATTGTCGAGGCTGGCAACCAGCAAGTTGCCCCCGCCCACGCGGCTGTCCAGGCCGCTGTAGGAGCCCGGCAGGCGCGCCAGCTCCTGGCCTTCAGCATCGAGCAGCAGCAGGCCGCGGCGCTCGCTGGCGGCGATGCGCAGGTCGGCATCGCCGCTCAGTTCGACCGGGACGAAGCGCAGGTCCTCGGCCTTGATCTTGGCCGAGGCGCCCCAGGGGCTCAGTGCCAGCTTCGGCGCAGTGGGTTCCTGGCAGCCGGCCAGCAGCAAGGCGGCGAGCAGCAGGGAACGGGAAAACAATGGATTCATTGCGTGGGTAGTCCTTGTCGAAAACATTGGTGCCCCACGATCAGCCCCATAAACCTGCGGGGCTGATCGTGCTGACAGGCAGCACTGCTGCACGACCTCGCGAGCTAGAGCCAGACAAGGCAGAACCGGTCGAGGGCGCGGAGTTTACGAGCTGTAAATGAGCAGCCCGAGACCGGTTCTAACGCCGTATGGCCGACGCGCAGCAGGTCGCTTCCAATCAAAAGTGGGTGAAGGTCAGGCCGAGCGTGTAGGTCGGGCCGTACTCTTCGTACTGGGCGTTGTACGAGCGGTTGCCGGCGTAGACGTAGTAGCTCTCGTCGGTGAGGTTCTGCGCCTCGAACTTGAGCTGCAGCTCTTTGGTCAGGAAGTAGCCGGCGCTGAAATCGACGAACACCTGGTCGTCGACGTGCAGGTCATGCTGCTTGTCGTCGATGCTTGCCACTTCGTAGAGGTAGTCGGACTTGTAGTTGGCCGACAGGCGCAGGCTGAGCTTGTCGTTCTCCCAGCCGAGCATCAGGTTGCCGACGGTGTCGGACTGGAACGGCAGGTCGATGTCGCGTTCCAGGGTGCGACCGCTGTCGGCGTCATAGCCACTGATGCTCGCGTCGGAGCGGCTGAAGGTGGCGTTGGCGCCCAGCAGCAGGCCGTTCCACGGCGCCGCCAGCCAATCGAACTTCTGCGAATAGGCCAGTTCCAGGCCCCACAGGTCGGCGTTGTCGCCGTTGGCGAAGGTGTTGGCCTCGGAGAAGTCGATCCAGTCGCCAGTGCCGGCCAGGTCGGCGTTGTAGACGAAATTCTCGATGTCCTTGTAGAACACGAAGGCGGAGACCACGCCGGCGCGGCCCAGGTAGTGCTCGATGCCGAGGTCGAAGTTGCGCGACTCCAGCGGGTCGAGGGTCGGGTTGCCGAAGCTGGCTTCGTCGCCGTCGATGACGAAGCCCGGTGCCAGTTGGCCAAAGGTCGGGCGCACCACGCTGTTGGTGATGGCCGCGCGCAGCTGGGTGTTCTTGTCCAGCTGGTAGCGGGCATGCAGGCCGGGCAGCCAGTGGTGGTAGTCGTTGCTGGCCTCGATCGACTCGTAGTCGCCATCGCGGATGCCGGTGCCCTTAGCCTCGAACTCGGTACCCTCGTAACGCATGCCGGCGATGATGCGCAGGTCGTCGATGTCGAGGGTGTGCATCAGGTAGGCGGCGCTGATGTCTTCGCTCATGTCGAAGTCATTCACCCGCGACTCATCCTCGTTGTAGAACTCGCCGCGGTCGAGGCCGCCGATCAGGCCCTCGACTTTGTCCGCCGACAGGCCAGGGCCGAAGCGATCCAGGCTGTAGTCGACATGGCCCTTGGTGAACTGGTCCATGTTCAGTTGCTCGTCGGTGAGGCCATAGTCGGCGAGGTCTTCGTAGGTCCAGATATCGGTGTCGTTGTCCTTGTCGCGGCGGCTCAGCTTGCCGCCGAACTTGACCTGCGCGGCGTTGCCGGCCAGGTCGTAGTCGCGGGCCAGGTCGAGCTTGATGTTCTTCTCGGTATCCGTGGTGTTCTCCTCGGCCCACTCCACTTCGTCGAGGCTGAAGTTGCTCGGGTCGTAGAAGTCGTCACCGATGTTCAGGCGCGGCTTCTTGGTACTGGAGAACCCGGCGTCGGCGAAGTCGTCGCTACCTTCGAAGGTGGCACCGGCGATATGCCCGGGAGTGTCCTGGCTGGATTCGCTGTAGCCGACCTGGCCGTCGAGGGTCCACTGGCCGATCAGCTGTTGGCCGCCGAGCACGTAGGACTGCACCTCCTGGGTTTCCTCGCGGTCCTTCAGCTCACGCCAGCCCTCGGCATCGCCACTCTCGCCAGCCATCTGCGCATCGGCGAACTCGACGCCGGCGGCGTTGCGCGTTTCGGTGTCCTTGAAGCGGCTGTAAAGGGTGCGCAGGTAGTAGCTGGAGAAGTCGTCCGGGCGGTAGTCGAAGTTCAGGCCCAGGCCGCTGCGTTCGCGGGTGATGTCGTAGTCACGCTGTTCGAGCTGTTCCAGCCGCGCGCCATCTTCGAAGTCCCAGTCGCCGCCGGTTTCCACGTTATCCGAGCCGAAGTCGCGTTCCTGCCAGCTGAACGCCGCAGCCACACCGAAGTTGTCCACGCCATCGCCGAGGCTGAAACGATCACTGGCCGCGCCGGAGAATTTCGGGCTGGTCTGGTCGGTGTTGTCGTCGTAGCTGGCTTCCGTGCTGCCGGTATAGAACAGGCCCTTGTGGTCGAAGGCCGACAGGCTTTCCACCTCGATGGTGCCGCCGAGGGAGTTGGCGTCCATGTCCGGGGTCAGGGTCTTGACCACGGTCAGCGACTGCACCAGCTCGGCCGGCAGCACGTCGAGGGCCACGGCGCGGCGGTCACTCTCCGGTGAAGGCACCAGGGTGCCGTTGATGGTCACGCTGTTGAGGTCCGGGCCGAGGCCGCGCACGCTGACGAAGCGGCCTTCGCCCTGGTCGCGCTCGACCGATACGCCCGGCAGGCGCTGCAGTGCTTCGGCGGCGTTCTGGTCGGGCAACTGGGCCACGCCGTCGGCATGCACCACGCTTTCCACGCTGTCGGAACGGCGCTGCTCTTTCAGCGCCTGGTCCAGGCTGGCAGCCTGGCCGACCACGCTGACGTGCTCGGTGGCCGTTTCTTCGGCGGCCCACAGCGGCGTGATGGCGATGGCCAGCGCCAGGGCGCTGATATGAAAACCCGCACGGCGGGCGGTGAAATGGCGTTTGTGCATGCTGATCTCCCCAAGACAAGCGTTCTGGCCGGACCAGTGCCCGGCGACTTGGGGCGCAAGCTAGGAGTGCGGCATGACGGTTACATGACAGGCCGTACGCCGAAGCCCGATTTACCGGGCTTTCAGGGGGTATGCAGGGCCGCTTTGGGCTGAATTGACCCGCGCCGGACTTCGCTACGTCGGGCGCGGGCCCCATGCGACAGGGGTTGAGCCCGGCCTGCGGACGGCAACGGCAAAATAATCGGCAAACGGCCTGAGCCAATTCGACCTCCCCCGCTGCAACCATTCCGTCATATCCCTCTGTTCTGCTGGCCCGGTTCACTGTTCGCGGAGCCTCCACGGCCATGCCCTCGCTGCTCAAGCTGCACCGCCTGAAACTCGCCGCCCTGCTGCTGGCGGCCAACCTCGGCCTGCTCCTGCACCTCGCCGCCGGCGACCTCAAGCCGCTGGCCGACTGGGTGTGGCTGGATATCCTCGGCGAAGGCGGCTCGGCCCTGCTGTGCCTGCTCTGGCTCGGCCTGGTGCTGAAAAGCCGACCCGCCGGGCGGGTGACCAACCTGCTGGCCCTGGGCCTGGGCTGCGTGTTCTTTTCCTGGTGGGTGGACTGGCTCGACGAGTTCATCAAGCTGCCGGATGCCATCGGCTGGGATCACTGGCTGGAGTCCGGGCCGATGCCGGTCGGTTTGATCCTGCTAACCCTCGGCATCTACCACTGGCACCGCGAGCAACTGGCGATCAGCGCGCAGATGGAAAAGCGCGAGCGGCTGTTCCGCGAGCACCGCCTGTTCGACCAGGTCACGCCGCTGAACAACGCCGGCTACCTGCGCCTGCAACTGCAGCAGAGCCTGGCCGAGGCGCGTGATGAGCAGCAGGCGCTGTCGCTGGTAATCCTCGACCTCGACGATTTCAGCAGCCTCAACCGCCTGCACGGCCATGCCGAGGGCGACCGCGTGCTGCAGGCGTTGACCCAGTTGCTGCTGCTCAACCTGCGCCGCCAGGACCTGCTTTGCCGCCTGGCCGGCGACCGTTTCGTGGTGCTGCTGCCAAACACCGGTGAACGCCAGGCCCGGCAACTGGCCGAGGAATTGCGCCTGGCCGTGAGCCACCTGGCCCACAAGGCCCAGGCCCACGGCGAGCGCCTGCAACTGCAGGCCAGCGTGGCCAGTGTGATGGCCCTCGGAGAGGATGCCGACAGCCTGTTGCGCCGCCTCAACCTGGCCCTGGCGCGGGCCAAGCAACCGCCCTACGCGCACAGCGCCTGAGCCGCTCATGACGGTGAAGAACGCCTGGTACGAGAACGACAGCCGTTTCATTCCCGGCCACTGGCAGCCGGCGGTGCTGCTCGACCTGGCCCTGTCGCGCGGGCTCGACAGCCATCGCCTGCTGCGCGGCAGCGGGCTGTTCCACGAAGACATCCTGGCCGGCCAGGCGAAGCTCAGTCCGCAGCAGTTCCGCTGCCTGATCGATAACAGCCAGCGCCTGCTGGCGGCCGATGACAGCAGCTTCCTGTTCGGCCAGCGCCTGCTGCCCGGCCACTACGGCGCCGCCAGCCATGCCCTGCAACAGGCCGGCAACCTGCAGCAGGCGCTGGATATCCTGCGCCAGCAGCGCGCTCTGCTCAGCCCATTGCTCAGCCCACGGGTGCTGCTGGACGAGCAGCAGGTGCATATCTACTGGCTGGACAGTTGTGGGGCCGGTGAACAACAGCGCTTCCTGCTGGAAGCGGGGATGACCGCCCTGGTCGGCATGAGCCGCTGGCTCTCCGGCGAGCGCCTGCCGTGGCGCTGCAGCTTCAGCCATGCGCAGCCGCGCTATGTCGAACAGTACTGGGTGCACCTGGGTGAGAACGTGCAGTTCGGTGCGCCACTGGACGTCATCAGCCTGCCGCGCGAGTACCTGCACAAGCCCTGGCCCGGCGCCTCGCTGACCGCCGGCAAGGTGGCCCAGCAACACAGCCGCGCCCAGCTCGACGAATTGGGTTTCGACGCCAGCCTGCTCGATCGCCTGTACAGCCACCTGCTCGGCAACATTCGCCAGGCACCACAACTGGACAGCGTGGCCGCCGCCTTCGGCATGAGCGCCTCGACCCTCAAGCGCAAGCTGCAGAAACACGGCACGCACTTCCAGGAACAGCTCGACCTGGCGCGCAAACACGTGGCGATTTATCTGTATCAAGTACAGGGCTACAGCAATGACGAGGTGGCGGCGTACCTGCAGTTCCACGACGCCACCAACTTCCGCCGCTCGTTCAAACGCTGGACCGGGCTGGCGCCCAGTGCGTTGCGGCGCCTGTGGCAAGCAAGCTAGCAGGCCGTTGAAAAACTACCTGCGTTGCCGATGCGTCGTTAAAAACAGGCTCAGAAAGCTCATTTACAACTCGTAAACTCCGCTTCTTCGCCTGCTTTTGCCTAGCCTCGGCTGCCTCGCCAACATTTTTCAACGGCCTGCTAACCGCGCAAAAACAAACCCCGGAAAAGAAAAAACCCCGCTAGTGCGGGGTCTTGCAGACTGGTTCCTGACGTCCTTGGTCGGCTCGCCGTCCTGGCGGGCAATCCTCCGCGTCCTTGTTGTTTGCTGTGCGCTTCCTGCGCTTCGTCCATGGGGTGGCAGATTAAACAGCTGTTCGACATGCCGATAGCCGCCAACGGCTGGACAACATGTAAGCCATTGCTTACATCGCCGCCGAGCAGGAAAAGCTTCAAAAAATCGCCTACACCGTTATCATCGCGCGCCGAATCCCCGCGCCCTGGCGCACCGAGTACAGACGATGAAACCCCAACTGATCGCCGCCGCGGAAATCGACCGCATCGAAACCTGGAGCAAGTACAACAGGGACAATTGCACCAGCTGCATGTCCACCTGCTGCACCATGCCGGTGGAAGTGCGCATCGTCGATCTGATCCGCATCGGCCTGGTCGACGAGTTCGAGCGCGGCGAGCCGCCGAAGAACATCGCCAAGCGCCTGCAGAAAGACGGGATGATCGAGCGCTTCAACGCCAAGTCGGGGATCTTCACCCTGACCCGCATGAGCAACAACGATTGCATGTACCTGGATCGCAAGACGCGCCTGTGCACCATCTACGAAAAGCGCCCGGATACCTGCCGCAACCACCCGCGCATCGGCCCGCGTCCCGGCTACTGTGCCTGGCGGCCAAAAGCCAAGGCCTGAGTTAGTGCGGGCGCTCAGCCCGCACCTCCCCTGACGCAGCGCTTACCAGTCCATCACAACGCTGACGCCCAGGCTGTTCTGGCGATCATCCGCTGCGCGTCGGTGATCGTAGCCAAGCTGCAGCGCCAACCCCGGCGCCAGGCGTTGGCGCAGCCCCAGGCTGGCACGCGTCTGGTAGCGCTCCGGCTCGACGCTGTTGAGCTCGAAGTCGACCCCGGACACGCTGTTCAGCGCCATGCCCAGCTCGGCCTGGTCATCCTCGAACTCACGCTCGCGGGCAATCTCGCCAAACAGCTCGGCGTCGTCCGCCAACTGATAGCGAGCCTGCAGGCCGAGCCCCAGGCGCTGCGACTCGCGGCGCTGATCGTCATAGGACAAAGCGGTGGAACTGGCCCCGTCCTCGCGATAGCCGTCCACATCGATGCGCGCATAGTTGGCACTGACGAAGGGCGCCAGGCGCACGCGCGGATCACCAACCTCCAGCTCCACACCCAGGCGTCCGTCGAGGGCCAGCAGCCAGCCATCGGTCTCGCCCTGTTCAGTGCGCGTGGTCTGCCCCAGGGCAAAGCGCCGCTGCAGATCGTGGTAGTCCAGGTAGCCCAGATGGGCACTCAGATCACCCCACAGCAGGCCGTCGTGGTACTGGGCGAAGACACCGCCCAGGTAGCTGCGCAGGTCGTAGTCGGAGTCGCGTGCGCCCAACTCCAGCTCCTGTTGCTGCAGATCCAGGGTCATGCCGATGCGCCAATCCTGCGCCGCCCGATAGCTCGCCCCCAGGCTCACGCCCTGGCCACTGCCATCGCCGCTGGCGGGGCTTTGCGCGCCATCGTAGTCGCTCTGCCGCGCCGCGCCGGAGACGAAGCTGCGCCACTGCTCGAGCGGTTGCCAGTCGCCCCAGTCCGCCCGTAGTTGCTGATGCAAACCATCACGCGCGCCGTCCAGCGCCGATTCGGCGGCCTGTGGCAACAGACCGATCTCCCAGGGTGCGGCCAGGATCGACAGGCCCTGGTCGGCCAGGATCTGCTGCATGGTGGTGGACGGGTGGACGATATCGGCATACAGCAGGCGCGTCGGATCGGGCGTGCTGCCGGTGATGCCGTACACCGTATCGATAGACGCGCAGCCGGAGAAACAGCTGCCCAGCAGGTTGCGCGTCGGGTCGAAGCCGAACGCGGCCGGGTCCGCCAGCACTTCGCGGTACAGCAGCGGCACGTTGAGCGGGATGACCTCTGCATGGACGTTGCCCAGGCGTGTCACCAGCTCGGCATTGAACGCATCAGCCAGTTCCTGCTGCGCCGGGTTGAACACCCCGCCATACACCGGGCTGGGCACATCCACCAGCAACGGCACCATGAAGTAGCGGCCACCGGCGGCCTGCAGCACTTCGACACTGGCGGCCAAGCGCCCCGCTGCCGCTTGCGCGCCGGCGGCATCGGGCACCAGGCCCTGAAGGAAGTCGTTACCGCCGCCGTTGACGTAGAACAGCGTGTCCCGGTCGATACCCAGGCCGTTCTCGCGCAGGTACACCAGATAGCCGTCGCGCTGGCGCATCAGCGGCGCGGCATAGGTCAGCCCGGCGCGCACCTGCGAACCTCCGGTGCCGGTGAGCGGGTCGTACACGCTGGTGATGGAGTCGTAGACCTGTTCGGTGCGATAGCCGCCCACCGCCCAGTTGTTGCCGTCGGGCAAGCCATTGGCCGCGCGCGCCAGGTTGGTCGAGGCCACTTGCGGCGCCAGGCCGAGACCCTGGTTGATCAGCATCGGCGAGGTGTAGCCGTAGCTCTCGCCAACGCCATAGGTCGGCCCGACACGGTTGGTGTGGCGCACCGGGTTGGACGGCGATGCCGCCTCGGGGCGTTGGCCGGCATCGCTCAGGCTGTCGCCGAAGACCACCATGCCGCTGTAGGCAATGGCATCGGTGGAGACGGTGCCAGCCAACAGGCAGGCAAATGCCAGCGGAGTCAGTACTCGCTTCATGATCCTTGGGTCCCTTGTTCTTGTTGTGATGGGCGGCGAGGGACTTTAGGGATCATCAAGGCGGAGCGCACGATCGCTCCTTGCAAATTACCTACTTGGATTGAAAGGCCGGGCGAAGGACTAATCCGCCATGTTGCCGCTCACTCCTAGGAGCGAGAGCAGGAGTCAGAGCGGCAACGTGCTGCGCTTGTCCGGCGCTTGCTGGGCGATCTCGCTGTCGATCGGCTTGGGCTTGATCAGGCTGAAATCGATCAGGCTCTTCGGCTGCTGCGGATTGCCGATCAGCAACGGACGCACCTTGAACTCGGCACTGACCAGGCTCTTGCTCGGGTCGAACTCGTCGAAGCTCAGCCCTGCCAGGTCCGCCCAGGTATGGATCAGGTTGGAGCTGCTGTAGGGGCGCCCCAACTGAGCGTCGAAGCTGCGCGGCTGCGCGGCCTGCCACTTCGGCGAATTCCAGACGATGAACGGGATGGTGTACATCGGGCTGGTCGGCGCGCCTTCGTTGCGCCCCAGCACCTGCGGCTTGGGTGCGTCGAACACCGCCTCGCCGTGGTCCGACAGATACAGCAGGAAACCATTCGGGTCGGTGGCGGCGAAGCGCTTGATCAGGCTCGACACCACGAAATCGTTGTACAGCACCGCATTGTCGTAGCTGTTGTAGGTCGACAACTGGTCGTCGGTGACGGTAGCCGGCGCGCCCTGGTGATCGGTGAACCGCTCGAACTCCTGCGGGTAGCGGTACTGGTAGCTCATGTGGGTACCGAGCAGGTGCACCACGATGAACTTGCGCGGCGCATCATCGGCCAGCACCTTGGCGAACGGGTCGAGTACATCGCCGTCGTACTGGCGCGCGTTCTGCTCGCGGTTGTTGTTCAGGTAGAACTGCTCATCCGCCTGCTGGGAAAAGGTCGCCAACATGGTATTGCGCTTGGTCATGGTCTGCTGGTTGGTGATCCAGTAGGTCTTGTAACCGGCCTGTTTCATCACGTTGATCAGCGACGGGGTGGTCAGGTAGCGATCCGGATGCTCCTGGTCGGCGAAGGTCAGTACCTGCTGCAGCGCCTCGATGGTGTAGGGCCGCGGGGTCACCACGTTGTCGAACACCTGCAACTGGTCGCGCAGCTTGTCCAGCTCGGGGGTGGTCTGCCGTGGGTAGCCATACAGGCTCATGCGCTGGCGGTTGGTCGACTCGCCGATGACCAGCACCAGCGTCGCCGGTTGCTCGCCATGGGCATCCTTGAGATTGCGCAGCGGCGGGATCTTCGCATTGTCCGCCAGCAGCGCCTGCATGTTGTCCAGTTGCTGGCGGTATTGCCGATAGCCCACCACCAACTGCCATGGCGTGGCCGGCTCGAGCCGCTGTTCGAAGCTCTCCAGGCCGGCCT
>JBBNAI010000335.1:0-7287 GCA_037994305.1 Pseudomonas sp.
GTGGCGCAGATGCTGGCTATCGCCCCGAGCGTGCTACGTGACAAGACCAAAGGCTGCTTCCCGGCGCCGGAGAAGATCATGTGCGCCGCCGTCGAGGGTGCCCAGGTCGACTTCGACACCGCGCAGATCATCGAAGCGCGCTACTTCACCGAGCTGACCACCGGCCAGGTGGCGAAGAACATGATCGGCACCTTCTGGTTCCAGCTCAACGAGATCAACGCCGGCAGCTCGCGCCCGCAAGGTATTGCGCCGTACGTAACGAAGAAGGTCGGCGTGCTCGGTGCCGGCATGATGGGCGCCGGCATCGCCTATGTGTCGGCTGCGGCCGGCATCGACGTGGTGCTGAAAGATGTGTCGATCGAGGCGGCGGAGAAGGGCAAGGACTACTCGGCCAAGATCCTCGACAAGAAAGTCAGCAAGGGCCAGATGACGGTTGAGAAACGCGATGCCTTACTGGCGCGGATTAAGCCAACGGTCAGCGATGCCGACTTCGATGGCTGCGACCTGATCATCGAAGCCGTGTTCGAGGATCGCGGCCTCAAGGCCAAGGTCACTGCGGCTGCCGAGAGCGCCGCGCTGCCTGACGCAGTGATCGCCTCCAACACCTCGACCCTGCCGATCACCGGCCTGGCTACGGCGGTGCAGAAACAGGACAAGTTCATCGGTCTGCACTTCTTCAGCCCGGTGGACAAGATGCCGCTGGTGGAAATCATCCGTGGCGAGCAGACCAGCGACGAGACCCTGGCCCGTGGCTTCGACTATGTGCTGCAGATCAAGAAGACCCCGATCGTGGTCGAGGACAGTCGCGGCTTTTTCACCTCGCGGGTGTTCGGCACCTTCACCAACGAAGGCATCGCCATGCTCGGCGAAGGCGTGAGCGCGGCGATGATCGAGAACGAGGCGCGCAAGGCCGGCATGCCGGTGGGCCCGCTGGCGATCAGCGACGAAGTGTCGATGAGTCTGATGGAGCACATCCGCCAGCAGACCATTGCCGACCTGGCTGCCGAGGGTAAGCAGATTCCCCAGCATCCGGCGTTCAGTGTGATCGAGCTGATGCTCAAGGAGTACAAGCGTCCGGGCAAGGCCGCTGGTGGCGGCTTCTACGACTACCCGGAGGGTGGCAAGAAGCGCCTGTGGACGGAGCTCAAGGCGCGCTTCGAAAAAGCCGACGGGCAGATTCCGCAGGTGGATGTGCGCGATCGCATCCTGTTCATCCAGGCCATCGAGACGGTGCGCTGCGTGGAGGAGGGCGTGCTCAAGTCGGTGGCCGATGCCAACGTCGGTTCGATCTTCGGCATCGGCTTCGCGGCCTGGACCGGCGGGGCGCTGCAGTTCATCAACCAGTACGGCGTGCAGGACTTTGTCGCCCGTGCCCAGTACCTGGCCGAGCAGTATGGCGAGCGCTTCCTGCCGCCGGCGCTGCTGCTGGAAAAAGCGGCCAAGGGCGAGCGCTTCTAAGCGCTCGCGCGTTATACCTGTAGGGCGGGAGTGGGTTGCACCTGCCCTGCGAGCTGAACAGAACCGGCCTTAGGGCCGGTTTTGCTTTTATGGCGTTTCCCTTTGCGCTCTGTCAGTCTTTCGCCAGAAGTTACTGCCTACACTTGCAGGGTGTTGGGTCCGGGCTGGGGGACAGGTGACAGCGCATCGAAGTTTGACAACGACTCTGGTCATCGCCGGTTTGTTACTGGCGTTGCTGAGCAGCCTGGCGCGCGCCAGCGAGCCTTTGAACATCTATGTCGGCCAGGGGCAGATGCCTTATGCCGACGACACGCCGGGTAATCACGGCCTGTTCGGCGATGTAATGGAAGAACTGTGTCGGCACCTGCAGCGCGAGTGTCGTTACCAGAGCGTGCCCTGGAAGCGGGTGCAGCTCGAAGTGGCACGCGACCCGCAGGGCATCGTGCTCAATCTCGGACGTACCGCCGAGCGGGAGTCGGGCTTCATCTGGTTGCTGGATGTGCTGCCGTCAGCCTATGTCCTGGCTGGGCGCGGCATGCCCTTTGATAACCTGCAGCAGGCACTGGCGGCCGGGCCTGTAGTGGTCATGGGTGGTACGCCGCGAGCCCAGGAGCTGCAGGGGCTGAAGCAGGAAGGCCAGGCTGTCGTCGAGGTGACCGATCCGGTACAGGCGGCCGGCATGTTGCGCAGCGGACGGGTGATGAGCTGGTACGAGATCGATTTGCGTGTGCGCTACCTGTGGCGCGAACTGGGTTTCCCGGCCGATGCGGTGCAGATCGGCAAGGCCCTTGGGGTGACCCACAGCTACATTGCCGGCAGCCCGGTGCTCAAGGATGCACCAGCGATTCAACAGCAGATGCAGCAAGGCTTTGCGGCCATGCGCCAGGATGGCAGCTGGCAGCGGATTCTTGCGCGCTACCTGGGTGATGAGACGGCTGCGCAGATCCTGCGCGATACACCCTGAGCCAGACTCAGGCAGCCATGCACCAGCCGTTGCGCTGGCAGACCACTTCGTGGATATCCAGCTTCTCGCTCTGCCGGGTAGGCATGCGCAGGGTCAGCAGGCTGCCGTCTTCCAAGTGCACGGTGGATTCCGACTCGAAATGCATGCCGCTTTCGTCGAGGCTGACGTAGGTCACGCCGTAGCTGGTGGCGGTGCTGAAGGCTTCGGTGATGGTCATGCTGGCATTCTCCTGTGGCGGTGCCGCGCGAGGCGGCATCGATGGGGTCACTTGCCGTTGGCGGCCTTGGCGGTCGCTTGGTGATTGGCGGCTGCTGCAGGGCTGGTGAAGGCCGATGCGGCGATCAGGCTGGCGATGGCGGCGAAACTGCTCATGGTCTGTCTCCTCTGGGGTGGGCGGGTTGATCCCGACGGCTGCATCATTGACGAGCGCGCCCATCAGCAGAAGTGAATGGCGTTTATGGTGACTATCGAGCCGAGTGATGCCCTGCGACAGATTGTCCGCTGAGCTGCTGTTGCGCTGCGCGCCCGCTTCGGTGCAGTCTTCGCGCTGGACCATTCCCCCTTCCGCTTGAGGTACCCACGCTCTTTATGTCCTTGCGCATTTGCATTCTGGAAACCGATGTACTCCGCCCTGAACTGGTCGACCAATACCAGGGCTATGGCCGCATGTTCGAACGCCTGTTCGCCAAGCAACCGATTGCGGCCCGTTTCGATGTGTACAACGTGGTCCAGGGTGACTATCCGCCTGCTGGCGAGCGCTATGACGCCTATCTGGTGACCGGCAGCAAGGCCGACTCCTTTGGCGACGACCCCTGGATCCAGACGCTCAAGACCTACCTGCTGGAGCGTTACCAGGGCGGCGACAAGCTGCTCGGCGTGTGCTTCGGTCATCAACTGCTGGCTTTGCTGCTCGGTGGGCGTGCCGAGCGTGCCGTGCAGGGCTGGGGGGTGGGCATCCACCGTTACGAGGTGAAGTTGCGCCCGCAGTGGATGAGCCCGGCGTTGGAGGATCTGACCCTGCTGATCAGCCATCAGGATCAGGTGACCGCCCTGCCGGAGAAGGCCACGCTACTTGCCTCCAGCGAGTTTTGTCCGGTGGCGGCCTACTGCATTGAGGATCAGGTGCTGTGCTTCCAGGGCCACCCGGAGTTCGTCCATGACTACTCCAAGGCGCTGCTGGACATCCGCCAGAAATGCATCGGTGAGCCGATCTACACCCAGGCGATGGCCAGCCTGGAGCATGAGCACCAAGGCACTGCAGTTGCCGAGTGGATGATGCGCTTCGTCGCCAACGGCAAGCGCGACCTGCAGGGCGCCTGAGTCCTGCGTGAGGCACTGGCGCCGCTCGGCTCCAGTGCCGGCCTCCTTTACAGCCAGTCCATGCGCTTGAAGTTGGCGAACAACCCGACACATCCCACCGCAATCACCCCGAGCACACCGAAATAGCCGTAGTGCCAGGTCAGCTCCGGCATGTTCTGGAAGTTCATCCCGTAGATTCCCGCCACCGCGGTGGGAAACGCCAGGATCGCTGCCCAGGCGGCGAACTTGCGCTGGGTGATGCTTTGCCGCGATGACTCCAGCAGCAGGCCGATCTCGATCGCATGGTCGGCCATCTCGCGCAGACCGGTGAGGTCTTCCAGCAGGCGATTGACGTGGATCGCGATATCACGGAAGTACGGGCGCATGTGCTTGTCGATGAACGGAAAGTCGAGCTGCTGCAGTTCCTGGCAGATCTCCGCCATCGGCGCGATTTGCCGGCGCAGTCGCAGCAAGTCGCGACGCAGGCCGTGGATGCGTTCCACGTCGGTCTGGCTCAGTGGGCGGTTGAGCACGGTTTCCTCGATGTCCTCCAGCTCACCGTGGATGCAGTCCATCAGTGGCCGGTAGTTCTCGATCACGAAGCTGAGCAGGGCGTAGAGCACGAAGTCTTCGCCATGCTCCAGCAGCAGTGGGCGGGCCTCGCAGCGCTGGCGCACGGTGGAGTAGGAGGCCGAGTTACCGTAGCGCGCACTGATCACGTAGCCCTTGCCGGCGAACAGCTGGCTTTCGACGAATTCCAGGCGGCCGTTTGTGCGCACGGGCGAATAGAGCACCATGAACAGGGCGTTGCCAAAGGTCTCCAGCTTGGGCCGGGTATGCCGGGTGATGGCATCTTCCATGGCCAGTTCATGCAGGTTGAACTGCTGCTGCAGGCAGGTCAGCTCGGGGCTGCCGGGGTCACGCAGGCCGATCCAGACGAAATGGTCGGGCTTGGCCGCCCATTCACTGCCTTCTTCGAGGCTGATATCGGTGACCTTGCGGCCCTTGTGGTAGGCAGCGGCTGCAACGACATGACCCATGGGCGATCCTCAAGCGTGACGATGGAGCGCAGCTTAACCCAGGCGTGACAGGTGTGCAGGAGCGCCCGGCTATACCGGGCAGGGGATCAGGCCTTGGCCAACTGCTGATCGAGTTGACCGATGCACTGCTGCATCAGTTCCTGGCAACGCTGCATCAGCAGCGGCAGGTCGTCCATGGTCATGCCAGCAGTGGGGATGGCGGGCAGCGAGCTGATCAGCACGCGGCCGCTGTTCCAGCTGTTCAGACGCAGGCGTCCGGCGTAGCTGCTGACGCACACCGGAATGATCGGCACACCGGCGGCGATGGCCATCTGGAAGGCGCCTTTCTTGAACGGCAGCAGGCCCTTGCCCAGGTTGCGTGTGCCCTCGGGGAAGACCCAGATCGAGGTGTCGCGGTTGCGCAGGGTCTCGGTGGTTTCCAACATGGCCTGCTTGGCCTTGCGCGCGTTACCACGGTCGATCAGCACGTTGCCGGCCAGCCAGTAGAGCTGGCCGAAGAACGGCACCCACTTCAGACTTTTCTTGCCGATGCTCACGGTGCGCGGCGGTACCACGCGGCCGAGTACATAGAGGTCGTAGTTGGACTGGTGGTTGGCGATCACCACGCAGGCCTGCTCCTGGGTGAACAGGCTCTTCACGTCGGTCTTCACCCGCAGGCGCAGCAGGCACAGGGCAGGCAACGAATACAGGCGCGCACACAGGCGGCTGTTGTCCGGGTTGAACGGGCGGCACAGGCCGAGCAGCAGGCCAAGTACGCCAGCCAGAATAAAGTGCAGCCCCATCAACAGCATGCGCGCGAGGAAAAGCATCGGGAAGCCTATCGGCAGACAAAAGGTCGCGCAGTGTACGGGCGTGCACTGCTTTCGGCAATTGACCCCGATCAGAGGTTATTACCGGGCATTTCCGTGCTGATGCCGACGAATAGCTGCCAGTTTGCCACGCACACAAAAAAGCCCGGCACTGGGCCGGGCTTTCGCTGACGCGTGGTGTTTAGCCGAGGTGCTGCTGATCCAGCTCGATGGCCTTGTCCAGGGTTTCCAGGAAGGCCTTGCGCACTTTCAGTTTGGTGTTCTTGTGCGCAGTCATGTTGATCTTCTTCAACTGCTGGGCGGCCGCCACGGCGGTGGCCATCAACTGCTCGACCGGTACCACCTTGTCGAGGAAACCGGCGTCCACGGCGTCTTGCGGGTTGAAGATCTCGCCATTGATCACCGAACGGTGGAAGGCGGCCTTGCGCAGGCGGTCACGGGCCAGTTCGATGCCGGCGTGGTGCATGGTCATACCGATCTGCACTTCGTTCAGGCCGATGTTGAACGGGCCTTCGACGCCGATGCGGTAGTCGGCCGAGAGCAGGATGAAGGCGCCCTTGGCGATAGCGTGGCCTGGGCAGGCAACGATGATCGGGAAGGGGTGGCTGAGCATGCGGCGGGCCAGGGTGGAACCAGCGGTAACCAGGGCTACGGCGTTCTGCGGGCCGGAGGTCATCACCTTGAGGTCGTAACCGCCGGAGAGGATGCCCGGCTGGCCGGTGATGATCACCACGGCGCGATCCTGCACGGCCTGGTCCAGCGCGGCATTGAAGGCGGCGATCACGTCGGGGGAAATCGCGTTCACCTTGCCATTGTTCAGGGTCAGGGTGGCAATGCCGTCTTCGAGTTGGTAGCTGATCAGGTCGCTCATGGCGGAGTTCCTAGTCCTGGGTGGGCTGAAGTGGCGCTGACGTTACCCAGCAAGGCGCCGTGGGTAAAGCCCTTTGGCTGACCGGATGGTCATGCCGGCATGTGCCGCCGTGGCTATGGACGCCATTGAAAGGCCCGATTGGCTGGCCGGGCGATGCCTGACTTAGGTTAGCTGCCTGTTTCGGGAGTGCCTTACATGCCGCGTGTTCTTCATCTATTGCTGCGGGCCAGCCTGTTGCCACTGCTGCTTGGCCTGACGCTACTGGCCAACAGCGGACAGAGCCACAGTCCATCCGGCGTGCTGCAGCTATTCGCTATCAGCCTGTTCATTTCCCTGGGTTTTCTTCTATTTGGCGACCAGCGCTTCGCAGCGCCCACCCAGGAAACCCGTGCGTCTACATAAGCGCATGAATCGCCTGAAAAAATCTTTTGCCTTCGCAGGGCTGTTCGGCTACATTAGCGCGCCTCGACGGACTGACCAGTTCGACGAGACCCGGTGAAGTGTCCGAGCGGTTGAAGGAGCACGCCTGGAAAGTGTGTATACGAGAAATCGTATCGTGGGTTCGAATCCCACCTTCACCGCCAGATAGTTACACATAAAGCCCTGAGCTCTGCAAAGAACTCGGGGCTTTTTGCTTTCTGGGGTTTTGAGCGGTATTTGGCTGCGAGTAGAGGCAAATCGCCACTTCTTTAAGTGATGTACGTCACGTTTCGCGGCTGTCCATAGTGTCGACAGCGTCACAACTCTTGCTAGGCTTGGGAGGCACTCAATCAGGAGCTTTCCGATGAAGGAACAACGGAAATTTGTGGCTTTACGCGCCCACATTGGCGACCTACTGCTCGACGG
>JBBNAI010000336.1:0-3301 GCA_037994305.1 Pseudomonas sp.
CCGAAACTCGCTTAGAACCTATTCACGATCTCCTGGCCGTCGGCCATACCGCGTTAAAAACAGGCTCGGAAAGTGGCTTGCCGCTAGCGCGCTTCAGCGCGACCCGAAGGGCGAGTGAAACGAGTCATGCTCATTTACAGCTCGTAAACTCCGCTTCCTCGCCTGTTTTGACCAGCCGAAGGCTGTTACTGGCGTAGCGCCTTGTCTGGCTCTAGTCCAAAAGATCGTGAACAGGTTCTTAGCTGGGTTGGGGATCACCGCTGTCGGCGACCAGGCCGGCTTCTCCGATGGCATGCAGGGCGCAGCGTTCGTCGTTGTCCGAGGTGTCGCCGCTGAGGCCGATGGCGCCGAGTAGTGCGCCGTCGCTATTGCGGATCAACACACCACCCGCCACCGGAATCACTTCACCGCCGGTGAGGCTATTGATTGCGTCGAAGAACGCCGGCATGGCCTGAGCGCGGCGTGCCAGTTCGCGGCCACCGAAGCCCATGCCCAGGCAGCCGCGGGCCTTGCCGGTGGCAATCTGCGGGCGCAGGAAGCTGGCCTGCTCATCGCGCAGCACGGCCAGCGGATGCCCGGCGGCGTCCAGCACGGCGGCGGCCATGGGTTTCAGGCCCAGTTCGCGGGCGACGCGGATGGCGGCGCTGGCGATCTGGGTGGCGGTGGCGAGGTCGAGTCGTTGCATGCTCACAGGCTCCACTTACCCAGTTGGGCGACGCGGTCGCGGGTGTAGAGATCGGTCCACTTCAGCGAGTTGAAGTCGGACACCTGCTTGGGGTTGTACGGGCTGCGCTCCAGCTTCACCGGTTGGCCGGCCTTGTACACCGCCTTGAGGCGCGAACGGTCCTGGAGGATGCGGATGTCGTCCAGCGGCGAGCCATCGAGCAGGAGGAAGTCCGCCTGCTTGCCCACTTCCAGGGTGCCGAGTGTTTCGCCGCGCGGCATGCAGCGGGCGCCGACGTTGGTGGCGGCATACAGGGCTTCGGCCGGGATGAAGCCGAGGCGGGTCACCAGCAGCTCCAGTTCGCGGGCATGCCATTCGCCGTACGGGGTGACGGCAAAGCCGCTGTCGCTGCCGCAGGCGAAGGGGATACCGGCGGCCTTGGCGCGTTTGAGCACCGCCGAGCCCACCTCCAGGGTGCGTGCGCAGTAACCGGCATAACCGGTACTGATGGCCGGGTCGTGGGGCTGGCAGAAGTCCACGGTGTTCTGCGGAAAGGTCATGGTCGGCGCGAGAATGCTGCCGGCCTCGAGCAGTGCCTCGATGCAGGCGTCGTCCATATAGAAGGCGTGGAACACCAGGTCGACGCCGGCCTTGGCCGCGTACATCACCGCTTCGCGGCCGTAGGCGTGGGTCGCCACCTTGCAGCCGAGGCGGTGGGCTTCCTCGACCATCTCGTAGGTTTCTTCGGCGGTGAAGGCGGCGATGATTTCACCGTTGGGACGGCGGAAGGTGCCGTCCATGGCGATCTTGATCAGGTCGACGCCGTCCTTGGCCTGCTTGCGAATCTCGGCAATCGCCTCGGTACGGCTGGTGACCAGGGCGGCGGTGAAGTATTCCGGGGTGCCAACGCGGCTGGGGAACCAGTCGTTGAGGCTCTGCCGGTTGGTGATCACCCGGCTGCTGGCGGCGATGCGCGGACCCTCGAACATGCCAGCGGCAATCGCGTTGCGCACGGCGATGCTCAGCTGACCGCTGTCACCGGGGCAGACCATGCTGGTGACGCCAGCGGCGAGCACATGCTGGGCGAAGAACATGCCGCGCAGCGCGCGGAATTCGTCGGTGGTCCAGATATCGATGTCTTCTTCGCTCTGCGCGTTGCCGAAGGCCAGGTGCGTGTGCACGTCGATCAGGCCGGGCATGACGAAGTTGTCGCCGGCATCCACCACGCTGTCTCCGGGTTGCGGCGCGGGTGCCGAGGCGCGCGGGCCGACGTAGCTGAACAGGCCGTTCTCGACGATCAGGGTCTGTTGCTGGCGGGTGGCGAGGCTGGTGCTGTCGAACAGGGTCTGGCAGTGCAGGTGCAGGGCGCTCATGGTCGTTTCGCTGTGCTGTTTTTGTGATGTTGGTATGCGGCACGAGGCTAGGACGCGGGGCGTTGGCGCCACCAGCAGATTGCATCGATGGCCAGCCATTGATGGCGTCGATAGCTGCTGCGGGCCAGATGCGGCGGGGCTTACAGGTTGCGTGCGGTTTTGCTGCGCGGGTATCGCGAATGCCGATGGTTGGCATTGAAATTGGCGATTTTTTCCGCCGCTGACGGGGCCTCTATGGTGCGCGCTCGTCCCATCACCGAGAGCACTACCGATGACTGATCACAGCGTAAAAACCGAACTGCTGGCCCTGGAGCAGGAGCGCCGCCGCGCGCTGGTCGAAGAAGACCACGGGCGCGTCGCCGAGCTGTTCGCCGATGACCTGGTGTACGTGCACACCACCGGCCTGGTGCAGGGCAAGGCCGACTACCTGGACTATGCGCGCAGCGCCGTGCAGTACCTGGCCATCGAACGTGGCGAGCTGCAGATCCGTTTCTATGGCGAGGCGCTGGCGGTGATGACCGGGCCGCAGTGCAACACCCTGCAAAAGCGCGGTGGCGACCAGTCGATGCGTGGCGAAGGCTTCGCCACCCAGGTCTGGGTGCGCGGTGCGCAGGGCTGGCAGATCAGTTCGTTCCACGCCACGCGAGCGGCGGCGTAAAACGGGAAAGGGGCTAGCGGGGCTTGTGGCCCCACCAGGGCACTGGCCGGGTAGGCTGGTGCTGACACCGAAGGTGCTTGCACACCGGAAGTGTCGAGAGGGAAGACGCGGCACCGGGCGGGTAAGCCCCCGAGCTTGGGTGTGCTGCGGTTGGTGGCGAGCGGCGCAAAGGCCGCTGCGTACACCGGGTGTGGCACCTGGCGCGAGTTCCGCAGAACCGCGCTGGATGCCGTGCAACGTAGAGCAACAGGGCAAGGATGCCGCGCAAACCTTTCAACAGGCTTTCTGCTTGGCGTTTCCCTGCAGCCGAGGGTGGATAAGCAGAGCGTTATCCACCCTACACGGCGGTTATGGCCGGGCAGGGTGGAAACTGCGCAGCAGTTCCCACCGTGATTGCAGCGGTTGGATAAACCCGTGCGTAGAACCTGTTTACGATCTCGCGAGCTAGAGCCGGCAGGTCGTAGGCAGGTTCTTAGCCGATGGTCATCAGGCTGGCGTTCCCGCCGGCCGCTGCGGTGTTGACGCTCAGTGCGTGCTCGATCAGCAGGCGTTCCAGGGCGATATCGGTCTCGCCCTTGTTCAGCCCGTGCACGCCGATGATCGCGC
>JBBNAI010000337.1:0-2579 GCA_037994305.1 Pseudomonas sp.
GCCTTGACCTTGTCGACGTTGTAGCCGATGCCGGTGGTGCCCCACAGGTACGGGAAGCCGTGCTGGTTACCCGGATCGTTGGTTTCCAGGGCCTTCATCAGCACCGGATTGAGGTTGCCCCAATTGCTCAGCTTGCTGCGGTCGAGCTGCTTCAGCGCACCACCCTGGATCTGCCGGGCCATGAAGTGGTTGGAGGGAAACACCACGTCGTAGCCGGAGCGGCCCGCCATCAGCTTGGCATCGAGGGTTTCGTTGCTGTCGTAGACGTCGTACTGGGCAGCCAGACCGGAAGCCTTCTCGAAGTTTTTCACCGTGTCCGGCGCGATGTAGTCGGTCCAGTTGTAGATGTGCACGCCGTCTGCAGCCTGGCTGGCCGATGCCACCAGCATCAGCGGGATAATTTTCTTGAGCATGGATTACCTCATTGATTGTTCTTGTAGGCAGTAACTGAAGTAAGAGCTGATCAGAAAATCAGCACATAGGTTTTTCGCACGGTTTCTTGTATGTCCCACACGCCGGTGGTGTTGGCCGGCATCATCAGGGCATCGCCGGCCCGGATCTCGATAGGTTCGCCACCATCCGGGGTGAAGGTGCAGCGGCCGGCGATGAAGTGGCAGAATTCCTGCTGCACGATCTGCCGGCGCCAGCGGCCCGGGGTGCATTCCCACACGCCGGCTTCCACGCCATCGTCACGCTCGACGCTGGTTGTCGAAGTCACGGCCACGGGCTCGCTGAGCGGCACGGCAACCGGATTGGACTCTTCCAGCAGCAAGCTGGCGGTGTTCTTGAAATGGCTGATGGTCATCGGTGCTCTCCAGAAAATAAACGAATGGCGCGGCGGCTGGCCGGCCAGAAATCAGTGCATGAAGCCTTCCATGAAGCCCGCCACGCTCTGCGCCAGACGGCGGCGCCAGGGCGCGCTGTGCGGGTCGGCGAGGACGCGGTCTTCATGGACGAAGCTGCGGATGATGGCGTTGTAGCCCAGCCAGCGGCAGGGCTCCGGCTCCCAGGTCGGCAAGCGGCCCAGCGGGCTGTCACTCATGACCCAGGGCTGGCGAGTGAGCAGGCTCTCCTGGCCGAGAATCAGGTCAGCCAGGGTGCGCCCGCCGAGGTTGCTGGCCCCTACCCCTTCGCCGCCGTAACCGCCGGACAGGGCGATACCGTTCTTGCGATCACGCAGCATGTGCGGATGAAAACGCCGGCCCATGCCCAGGTTGCCGCCCCAGGAGTGGGTCAGGCGGACCTTGCGCAATTGCGGGAAGAGTTCGCCGAACAGGTAGCGACGCAGGTCCAGCTCGGCATCGTTAAGGTTGAAGTCGGTGCGCAACTGGCCGCCGAAGCGATAGCCGCCACGGGCGCCAAATACCAGGCGATCATCCGCCGTGCGCTGGCCATAGGTGACCTGGCGACTGGACTCGCTGAAGGCCTGGCCACGCTCCAGGCCGATCTGCGCCCAGATATCGGCCGGCAACGGCTCGGTAGCCACCAGCAGGCTCTGCACCGGCAGTTGGTGACGCCCCAGCGGCGGCAGGCTGGCGGCATAGCCTTCGACAGCCGGCACCACCCAGTCGGCGCGTACGCTGCCGTGCGCGGTACGCACCTGGCCCGGCTGCCAGTCGATTACACGGCTTTGCTCGTAGATTTCCACACCCAGCGCCTCGACGGCACGGGCCAGGCCGCGCACCAGCTTGGCCGGCTGGATGGTCGCGCAATGGGGGGTGTAGATGGCGCCGTAGGCATTGGCAACGCGCAGTTGCTGGGCCAGCTCGCTGGGGCTTAGCCAGCGGTAGTCCTGCTCGCCCAGGCCTTCGGCGTGCAGTTCACGCAGCCATTCACGCTGACGCACTTCCTGCTCCGGATAACGCGCCGCGCAGTACAGCACACCAGCCTTGCGGTAATCGCAGTCGATGCCTTCGCGCTGCAGCACCGCGCCGACCTCATCGGGAATGCCATGCAGCAGGTCGAAACCAGCCTTGCGCTGTTCGGCCGGCAAACCGCCCAGCAGACGGTCTTCACCCAGCAGGTTGCCCATCAGCCAGCCGCCATTGCGCCCGGAAGCGCCAAAACCGGCGATCTCTGCCTCAAGAATCACCACGCGCAACTGCGGCGCCTGGCGCTTGAGGTAATAGGCAGTCCACAGCCCCGTGTAGCCGGCGCCGATGATCGCCACGTCGGCCTGCAACTCGGCGCCCAGAGCAGGACGCGGGTCGAGGGGCTCGTCGAGCTGATCCATCCACAGGCTGATGGTGCGCCAGTCGCTCATTGCATGCTCCGAATACGGGGGATGCGCAGAGCCTAGTCAGTCGCCACAGGGCTTGTCTTGCGTGCGGGCCCGCAAGGAAATCTGTTTGAGGTAGGCCTTGGGCGACAGCCCCGT
Source organism: Pseudomonas sp. (assembly GCA_037994305.1). Classification (GTDB taxonomy): domain Bacteria; phylum Pseudomonadota; class Gammaproteobacteria; order Pseudomonadales; family Pseudomonadaceae; genus Aquipseudomonas. The sequence goes on from JBBNAI010000337.1 coordinate 2,378, forward strand.
GTGGCGGCGGAAGCAGTTGTAGAAAGCCGACAGCGAGTTGAAGCCAGCGGCGAACGCCAGTTCGTCGACCCGCTTGAGGTCGCTGCCCGCCTCCAGGCCATCGAGCAGATGCTGCAGCCGCGCCTGGTTCACATAGCGATAGAAGCTCTGCCCCAGCACCTGGTTGAGCAGATGGGAAATCTGGTTGCGACTGTAGCCAGTG
>JBBNAI010000338.1:0-6809 GCA_037994305.1 Pseudomonas sp.
CCTCTCAGTGCCGCTGGTGGCGCTGGTCGATAGCGCGGTGGTCGGCCATTTGCCGCACGTCCAGCAGTTGGGCGCGGTAGTCGTCGGCAGCAGCCTGTACGCCATGCTGGTCGGGGTGTTCGGCATCCTGCGCATGAGCGCTACCGGCTTTGCCGCCCAGGCTTACGGTCGCAGCGACGGCGGGGCGCTACGCCTGGTGCTGCTGCAGAGCCTGCTGCTGGCCGGCGTCCTGGCCGTGGCCGTCGGCCTGCTGGCGATCCCACTGAGCGACGCGGCCCTGCACCTGATGCAACCCTCGGCAACGCTGGATACGCTGACCCGAGAATTTTTCCATACCCGCCTGCTGGGCTTGCCGGCGACCCTGGCCTGCGCGGCCCTGGTCGGCTGGCTGCTGGGCACGCAGAGCGCGCGGGGCGCACTGGCCGTGTTGCTGACCACCAACCTGCTCAACGTGGCGCTCAACCTGTGGTTCGTCCTCGGCCTGGACTGGGGCGTGGTCGGCTCGGCCCGCGCCTCGGTAGTCGCCGAATGGTGCGGCGCCCTGGTCGGCCTGACGCTGGCCTGGCAGACCCTGCGCCGCCAGCCCGGGCGCCTGCAACGCGAGCAGCTCTACCGCTGGCACAGCTGGGTGGCGCTACTGGCAGTCAACCGCGACATCCTGATCCGCACCCTGGCGCTGCACCTGGTGTTCTTCCTGATCACCGTGCAGGGCACCCGCCTGGGCGATGCCACGGTGGCGGCCAATGCCCTGCTGCTCAACGGCCTGCTCCTGGCCGCCTTTGCCCTGGACGGCCTGGCCCAGGCGGTAGAGGCCTTGTGTGGGCACGCCATCGGCGCCCGTGACCGGCTTACCCTGCAGCGCTCGCTGGTGGTCGCCGGTGGCTGGTCGCTGCTCGGCAGCCTGCTGTTCGCCTTGCTGTTCCTGCTCGGCGGCCACTGGTTCATCGACCTGCAGAGCGACATGCTGCCCGTGCGCGAGGTGGCCTACCTCTACCTGCCCTACCTGGCGGTATTGCCGCTGGTGGCGGTGTGGAGCTACCTGCTCGACGGCCTGTTCATCGGCGCCACCCGCGCCCGGGAAATGCGCAATGCCATGCTGTTCAGCGTGAGCCTGGCACTGCTGCTCGGCTGGGCCCTGCGCGGCCTGGGCAACCATGGCCTGTGGCTGGCTTTCCTCGGTTTCATGCTGTTGCGCGGTAGCAGCCTGGGCATCATCGCCTGGCGCCTTGGCCGGCAGGATGCTTGGATTAGCAGCACTGCTGATGGAGAAAAACATGCTGACGCCTCCCGTCCCAGCCGATGAAACCAGCCGCCAGGCAGCGCTGGACGAACTCGACCTGCTCGACACCCCGGCCGAGCATTACCTCGACACCCTGGTACGCCTGACCCGCGAGCTGTTCCAGGTGGAAACCGTGCTGATCAGCCTGATCGACCGCGACCGCCAGTGGTTCAAGGCACGCATCGGCCTTGAGGCTATCGAGACCAGCCGCGATGTGTCCTTCTGCGGCCATGCAGTAGCGGCACGCAGCCCGCTGGTGGTCGAGGACGCCACCCAGGACCCACGCTTCACCGACAACCCGTTGGTCACTGGCGCGCCCTGCATTCGCTTCTATGCCGGCCAGCCGCTGTACAGCCGGGGCGGTCAGCCGATCGGCACCCTGTGCATGCTCGACCCTACCCCCCGTGGGCTGAGCCAGCCGGAGCGCTTCCGCCTGCAGGATCTCGGTACCCTGGTCGAAGGTTATCTGCAGTTGCGCACCATGAGCCAGCAGACCCAGCGCCTGCGCCAGGCAGTGGACCGTGAGCAACGCAAGGCGCTGATCGACCCACTGACCCAGCTGTGGAACCGCGCCGGCCTGTCGCAGTTCTTTCCTCGCGAATACGCCGCCGCGCGCGACGCCGGCCTGCAACTGGGCGTGGTGTTCTGCGACCTCGACCACTTCAAGCAGGTCAACGATCAGTTCGGCCACGCTGGTGGCGACCAGGTGCTGTGGGAAAGCGCTCGGCGCATGGGCGCAGCGCTGCGTCCGGATGACCTGCTGGTGCGCCTGGGCGGCGAGGAATTCATCGCCCTGGTCAGCGTGCACGACGAGGCCGAGCTGCAGCACATCGCCGAGCGCGTGCGCAGCACCATCGCCGCCACTCCGATGAGCATCGGCAAGCAAACCCACAGCCTGACCATCAGCATCGGCACCGCCCTCACCGCCACTGGCGAGAACCAGAACGCGGTACTGGAACGCGCCGACCGCGCCCTCTACAGTGCCAAGCAACAGGGCCGCAACAGAACGGTCCATGCCAGTGACCTGAACTGAGGAAAACCCCATGGCCGACGCCATTGCCGCCAGCCTGCACTACCTGTCGATCTTCGTCCTGTTCGCCCTGCTGACCGGCGAGCACCTGCTGTTCAAGCCGGTGATGGAGCTGCAGCGCGCTCGCAGCCTGTTGCGGGTGGATATCGCCTACGGCGCCTGCGCCGGCGTGGTGCTGGTTACCGGTGCCGCCCGCGTGCTGTGGTTCGGCAAGGGCCTGGACTACTACCTGCACAACAGCCTGTTCCACGCCAAGGTCGGCCTGTTCATCCTGATCGGCCTGCTGTCGATCATCCCCACCCTGACCTTCTTCAATTGGCGCAACGACCTGCTGGCCGGCAAGGCCCCGCAGATCAGCCCGGCGACAGCCAAACGTACGCTGCTGGTGATCCGTATCGAACTGTTGCTGCTGGTCTGCCTGCCCTTCCTCGCCAGCCTGATGGCGCGAGGCTTCGGCATGATCGCACCCTGATCCGAGCGGGTTCAGCAGGCATAAAAAAGCCCGGCAGATGCCGGGCTTTTTCATCGGTACGAATCGGGCATAGCCCCACTCAACCGTCACACCACCAGCGGCCTCAGGTCGCCAGGTAGGACGAGCGGGTCAGCCCCAGGCGCAAGGCATCCAGGTACTGGGTGCGCTCGCGGGCGGTGAGCTTGGCGCTGGCTACCTTGTCGCGGTAGTAGGTCATCAGCTCCTCGGGCGACAGGTGCACGTAGCGCAGCATGTCCTCGATGGTGTCGTGGTTCTCGATGCCGGCGTGGTACGCGCTGCCATCGGCGTTCTGGTAGATGTTCACCGAGTCGGTATCACCGAACAGGTTATGCATGTCGCCGAGAATTTCCTGGTAGGCGCCGACCAGGAAGATACCCAGCACATAGTCTTCCCCTTCACGCAGCTCATGCACCGGCAGGCTGGTTTCGATGCTCTGCTCGTCGACGTACTGGCGGATCTTGCCATCCGAATCGCAGGTCAGGTCCTGCAGCACCGCGCGGCGCAGAGGCTCTTCGTCCAGGCGGTTGAGTGGCAGGATCGGCAGGATCTGGCCGATGGCCCAGGTGTCCGGCAAGCTCTGGAATACCGAGAAGTTGCAGATGTACTTGTCGGCCAGCTTGTCGTTGAGCTCGTCGAGCACCGCACGGTGCGAACGCTGGCGCGCCTTGAGCTGGTTGTGCAGGCGCCGGCAGATGGCGAAGTAGCACTGCTCGGCCAGGGCCTTCTGCGGCAGGTCGAGTTTGCCGGCGGAATACTGCGCCGCCACTTCCTCGATGAAGTGAGTGGCGCGCCAGTAGCTCTCGGCGACCATTTCCGGATCGGTATCGCCGAGCAGCTCGATCAGCGCCTGCAGGACTTCCGGCTGCTCGACGGCTGGGTCGATCTGCGGCACGTCGTCGTTGTGCTTCTCCACATCGGTGACCTGCACGACCAGCACCGCATGGTGCGCGGTCATTGCCCGGCCGCTCTCGGAGAAGATATGCGGGTGCGGGATGCCCTGGCGGTCGCAGAACTCCTTGAGCATGTCGACCACGGTGGCGGCGTAGTCGTCCATGTCGTAGTTGATCGAGCTGGCGTTGCGCGAATGGGTGCCGTCGTAGTCGACACCCAAGCCGCCGCCCACGTCGATGTGATCGACCGGCAAGCCCAGCGAACGCAGCTCGCCGTAGTAGCGGATGGCCTCGCGGAAGCCCTTGCGGTAATCGGCGATGTTGGCGATCTGCGAACCCATGTGGAAGTGCAGCAGGCGAATGCCCTGGTCCAACCCGGCCTTGGTGAAGCGCTCGACCACCGACAGCAGCTGCGCGGCCGACAGGCCGAACTTGGACTTCTCGCCACCGGTGTCCGCCCACTTCGAGGACGCCAGCGAAGACAGGCGCACCCGCAGGCCGATCTGCGGGGCGACCTTCAACTCGGCCGCCTCCTCGATCACCAGCTGCACCTCGGATTCCTTCTCGATCACGATGAACACGTTGTGGCCGAGCTTCTGCCCCATCAGCGCCAGGCGGATGAACTCACGGTCCTTGTAACCGTTGCAGACGATGGTGCCGCCCTTCGGCGCCAGCGCCAGCACGGCCATCAGCTCGGGCTTGGAACCAGCTTCCAGGCCGATGGAGACGTTCTGCGTGGCGATGATGTTTTCCACCACCGCCTCCTGCTGGTTGACCTTGATCGGGTACAGCGCGGTGTAGCGATTGCCGTATTCCAGGCGCTCGATGTTGGCATCGAAGGCACCGGTCAGCTGGCGCACGCGGTGCTGCAGGATGTCGGGGAAACGCACCAGCAGCGGCAGCGACAAGCCACTCTCGCGCAGGCCATCAAGCTGGGCGTAGAGATCGATCGGCGCGCTGTCGGGGCCGTTCGGGCGGACTTCGACGCGGCCCGCGTCGTTGATCGCGAAAAAGCCGGCGCCCCAGTGGCGAATGCCATAGACACTGCGACTGTCGGCCGCGGTCCATTGGCTTCCGTCATCTTTGCGTGTACGTCGTGCGGCCATCGAGGTCTCCCTGTTGCGAGTCAAGGCTGTCGCCAGCGGGCGACAGGTTAGAGCGAATAAATGACGATTTCTGGCGCGCGCCCGGCGACAAGCCGGAGGCCTGACCGTGGTGTTGACCCACGATCCTACCCAGAAGTTTAGGAAACGCCCGACTAGCCGCCGGACTTCTTGGCCTTGAAGCCGCGCTTGGTCAGCTCCTCGAGAAGCAGGTCGACCATGTCGCCCTGGATCTCGATCACCCCGTCCTTCAAGCCACCACCGCAGCCACAGCGCTTCTTCAGCGCGCTAGCCAGCTCCTTGAGCGGCTCTTCGGCCAGCGGCACACCGCTGATAGTGGTGACGGTCTTGCCGCCACGGCCCTTGGTTTCACGGCGCACACGGGCAATGCCGTCACCAGCCGGGATCACCGATTGCTTGCAGATACAGGCATCCACCGGCTGGCTGCAGTCGGGGCAGTGCCGACCGGCGTCGGTGGAATAGACGAGACCGCTCAGGGCGGAGAATGAAGCAGCTTTCTTGACCACCGGCTTTTCCTCTTGGGTTGGTCAGGATAGCGACTGGCTGACAGTCGTCAGCCGCGAGGCCCCACTCAGGCAGGGGCTGCGCTACCAGGCGGGGAGCCTGGCGTTTGAGGTGGCGCAGTGTAAGGGCAAAAGGCCGGCGTGCTAAGTACGAGATTGCGCCATTGCCCGACGAATTGGCGACGCCGTTCGGCATCTCGCACAAAGGTGTTTTGAAATACTGCACAAAGCCAGGCGCGACTAAGGGTTGGCTGCCGTTCTGCAGGCACTCAGGGATTGGCCAGGTAGCGCTTAAGGGCCAGCAGCGAGTCCGGGCAGAAGGGTTGGTTTTGCGCTTCGCGCAGCGCCTCTTCAGGGTTGATGAAGCGCGCCTCCAGCACTTCTTCCGGCTGCAAGCGCAACGGCGCGTCGGAGACGGCAGAGAACACCGCGCCCCACAGGCGATTGTCCGGCTGGTCGAAGAAGAACCGCCCGTGCTCGCGCAACGGCACATCGACGATGCCCAGCTCCTCGCCCAGCTCGCGGGCCGCCGCGTCGGCGTAACTTTCCCCTTCGTCGACCATGCCGCCAGCCGCTACGTCCCAGTAGCCGGGGTAGACGGCCTTGCTCAGGGTGCGTCGGTGCACGCACAGCTCACCGCTTGAATTGAACAGCAGGATGAAGGTGCCGCGGCCGATCAGTCCACGCTCGCGCAGTTCGGCACGCGGCATGCCGCCGAGAAGCCGGTCCTGCTCATCGACCCAGGCGATGCGCGAGGCATCGGAGGCGGCGCGGTGGGCCGCCTCCTGTGCGGAAACCGGCATGCCTCAGCCCTGGGTCAGCAGGGTGCGCAGGTCGATGATTGCCGCGTTGGCGCGGGAGATGTAGTTGGCCATCACCAGCGAATGGTTGGCCAGTACGCCATAACCGCTGCCATTGAGGATCATCGGGCTCCACAGCGGTTCCTGCGCCGCCTCCAGTTCACGGATGATCTGCCGCACGCTGACGGTGGCGTTCTTCTTCGCCAGCACGTCGGCGAAGTCGACCTCGATGGCCCGCAGGATGTGCGACAGCGCCCAGGCCTGACCACGGGCCTCGTAGAACACGTTGTCGATCTGCATCCAGGGCGTCTTCACTTCTTCTTCGCGCACCGGCACGGCATGGCCTTCCGGCACCACCTTGTCTTCCTGCAGATCGGTATTCAGGCGTACCCGGCCGACACTGGCGGACAGGCGCTGGGACAGCGAACCGAGCCGAGTGGCGACATCGCCCAGCCAGTTGTTGAGGTTGTCGGCACGGGCATAGAACTGCGCATTCGGCTGACCCGGATCGGCCAGGCGTGCCAGGTAGCGATCCAGCGACTTGATGCCCTCACCATATTCGGACTCGGACGCCGGCAGCGCCCAGCTCTTGTTGTCGAAGTTGAAGCGCGGCTCGGCCTTGGCCAGGTCCGGGTCTTCGGTGGACTGCGACTGCGAGCGGGCGAAGTCCTTGCGCAGCGCGCGGGACAG
>JBBNAI010000339.1:0-1795 GCA_037994305.1 Pseudomonas sp.
CCATCGGCACCGTGCTGTACATCGCCTCCATGTGGGTCAACGGCATCACCCAGGGCCTGATGTGGCGTGCAGTCAACGAAGACGGCACCCTCACCTACTCCTTCGTCGAAGCCCTGGAAGCCAGCCATATCGGCTTCGTGGTGCGCGTCCTGGGTGGCGCGATCTTCTTCCTCGGCATGCTGCTGATGGCCTGGAACACCTGGTGCACGGTGCGAGCCGCCAAGCCTGCCGACTACGACACCGGCGCGCTGATCGCCACAGGAGCCCACTGATGAGCAGCAAGCACGAAATACTCGAGAAGAACGTCGGCCTGCTGGCCCTGGCCATGGTGTTGGCAGTGAGCATCGGCGGCCTGACGCAGATCGTCCCGCTGTTCTTCCAGGACGTGGTCAACCAGCCGGTACAGGGCATGAAGCCCTACACAGCGCTGGAGCTGGAAGGTCGCGACATTTATATCCGCGAAGGCTGCGTGGGCTGTCATTCGCAGATGATCCGTCCGTTCCGCGCCGAGACCGAGCGCTACGGCCACTATTCCGTCGCCGGTGAAAGCGTCTGGGATCACCCTTTCCTGTGGGGCTCCAAGCGTACCGGCCCGGACTTGGCTCGCGTTGGCGGCCGCTACTCCGATGACTGGCACCGCGCGCACCTGTACAACCCGCGCAACGTCGTGCCGGAGTCGAAGATGCCGGCTTACCCCTGGCTGGTCGAGAACAAGCTCGACGGCAAGGACAGCGCCGCCAAGATGCAAGCCCTGCACACACTCGGCGTGCCCTACAGCCAGGCTGACATCGCCGGCGCGCGCGCAGCGGTCCAGGGCAAGAGCGAAATGGAAGCCCTGGTCGCCTACCTGCAGGTGCTCGGCACCAGCCTGAAGAACAAGAGGTAAGCACGATGACTCAATTCTGGAGCTGGTACGTCGCCCTGCTCACCCTGGGCAGCCTGATCGCACTGCTGTGGCTGCTCTTCGCCACGCGCAAGGGGCAGCGCTCAGGCCCCACCGAACAAACCATGGGGCACACCTTCGATGGCATCGAGGAGTTCGACAACCCCCTGCCGAAATGGTGGTTCATGCTGTTCCTCGGCACCCTGATCTTCGCCGCCGGCTACCTGGTGCTCTATCCAGGCCTGGGCAATTGGCAAGGCGTACTGCCGGGCTATAAGGATGGCTGGACCCAGGTCAATCAATGGCAGCGCGAGATGGACAAGGCCGACCAGGCCTATGGTCCGATCTTCGCCAAGTACGCCGCCATGCCGATTGCAGAGGTCGCCAAGGATCCGGCCGCACTGAAGATGGGCAACCGCCTGTTCGCCTCCAACTGCTCGGTCTGCCATGGCTCCGACGCCAAGGGTAACCACGGCTTCCCCAACCTGACCGACAACGAATGGCGTTGGGGTGGCACGGCTGAAACCATCGAGCAGACCATCCTCAACGGGCGCCACGGTGAAATGCCGGCCCACGGCCCATTGATCGGTGACCAGGGCGTGGCCAACGTGGCGGCCTACGTGCTGACCCAGCTTGGCGGGCGCAAGCTGCCGGAGGGTGTCGTGGCGGACGTAGAGGCGGGCCATACCATCTATTCCAGCAGCTGCTTCGCCTGCCACGGCGTAGAAGGCAAAGGCACCCCAGCCATGGGTGCACCGAACCTGACTAATCCGTCGGCCTTCATCTACGGCAGCAGCTATGCGCAGCTGCAGCAAACCATCCGCTATGGCCGCAAAGGCAGCATGCCGGCGCAGCAGGCCTTTCTCGGCGCGGATCAGGTGCACCTGCTGGCTGCCTATGTGTACAGCCTGT
>JBBNAI010000340.1:0-1350 GCA_037994305.1 Pseudomonas sp.
GGCTGGATCTCGTCCTTGTTGATGAACAGCTTGCCCTCGCCGTCGATGCTCACCACCAGCGGGTCCTTCTGGTCCGCCGGGGCCACGGCCTCGGTCTTCGGCAGGTTGATCGGGATCGAGTTGGTCAACAGTGGCGCGGTGACGATGAACACCACCAGCAGCACCAGCATCACGTCGACCAGCGGGGTGACGTTGATTTCACTCAGTACTTCATCGCTGTCCTGGGTTGAAAAGGCCATGTCAGGACGCCTCCTTCACCGGTTGGTTGCTGCCCACGCTGCGCTTGCCGGCGGGGTGGACGATGACCTTGAACGCGCTCTTCTGCGCCAGGCTGTAGAAGTCGTGGGCGAAGTCGTCGAGGTCGGCGGCAGTGAGTTTCAGGCGGCGCAGGAAGTAGTTGTAAACCAGCACCGCAGGTACCGCGACGGCGATACCGACACCGGTGGCGACCAGCGCCGCGCCGATCGGCCCGGCCACGGTTTCCAGGCTCGCCGAGCCGGCCAGGCTGATGCCCTTGAGCGCTTCCATGATGCCCCACACGGTGCCGAACAGGCCGATGAAGGGTGAGGTAGAACCGATCGAGGCGACCACTGCCAGGCCCGACTCCAGGGAGCGACGCTCACGCTGGATCTGCTGACGCAGGGCGCGCTCGAGACGGTCCTGGTGGTTGATCGCCTGGCTCAGGTCGCCCGGCTGCTGGCCGTCCTGCACCTGGATCGCGGCGAAGCCGGCCTGGGCCACATGGGCCACGGCACCGGTGTGTTGCTGGCCGAGCTCGGCGGCGGAATCCAGGCTGGTGGCGCTCCAGAACAGCTTGAGGAACTTGCGGTCCTGGTAGCGCTGACGGGCGAACTGGATGCCCTTGATCAGGGCCAGACCCCAGGTCAGCACGGAGAAGCCGATCAGCAGCCAGATGACGCTGTGTTCGACCGATTGCAGGGGGGAGTCCACTAACAGATTCATGATGCGTTCCTCGTAGAGCGTGGTTCAGTCGATTCGGTTGTTCAGTTCGGGGGCCTGTCAGGGCAGGCGCACCCGGTTCAAGCAATCAGTTCAAGCGCCAATTCAGTTCAAGCGACCTCAGTTCAAGCGGAAGTCCAGCGGTACCGTCACCCAGCCTTCCTGGGCTACATCGCCGCGCTTGGCTGGGACGAAGCTCCAGCGCTTCACGGCGCGTACCGCCGCTTCGTCGAGCGCATCGCGGCCGCTGCTTTTCTGGATATGGATGTCGCTCGGCTTGCCGCTCGCCAATACATGCACCCGCAACAGCACAGTCCCTTCCCAACCGCGACGCTGGGCCAGCGACGGGTATTCCGGCGCCGGGTTCTTCAGGTACGCGGCGTTGGCCGA
>JBBNAI010000341.1:0-2014 GCA_037994305.1 Pseudomonas sp.
GGTGGCGGCGCTGCTGGACTGGTGCGTGGGGCCGAGGATGCCGGCATTGACGAAGAGCAGGTCGAACACCTGGCCGTGCAGGCGCCGGGCGAGCGCATCCAGCGCCTGCGCATCGTCGATGTCGAGGGTTTCGATGCGCACCCCGTCCAGCGCCTGCAAGGCGCTGGCGCCAGCCGGGTTGCGCACGGTGGCGGTGACCTGCCAGCCGTCAGCATGCAGTTGCTGCACCAAGCCCAGGCCGAGGCCGCGCGAGGCGCCGATGATCAGGGCGTTCCGGTTCGAGTTCATGGCGTCACTCCGCTGGGCAAAGATGCCAAGCATAACGCCGTGCGGGCATTTCAGTCGCCTGCACGGCGCGTCTCAATGCCCGGGCTTCCACGGCTGGCCGAGGGAAACCGGGGCGAACAGGCGGGTCTTGATCGCATCGCGGGAGAGGATCACCAGCACCAGGATGGTCGCCACGTAAGGCAGCATCGCCAGCAGGTTGGACGGGACGCTGATGCCGATGCCCTGGGCCACCAGGTGGAGGATGCTGGCCAGGCCGAACAGGTAGGCGCCGAGCAGCACGCGGAACACCCGCCAGCTGGCGAATACCACCAGGGCCAGGGCGATCCAGCCGCGCCCGGCGCTCATATTTTCCGCCCACATTGGCGTGTAGGCCAGCGACAGGTAGGCCCCAGCCATGCCGGCCATGGCGCCGCCGAACAGCACCGCCAGGGTGCGCACGCGCAGCACGGGCAGGCCCATGGCGCTGGCCGCGTCGGGGTTCTCGCCGACGGCCTGGAGAATCAGGCCGATGCGGCTTTTCAACAGCACCCAGGCGATCAGGGCGAACAGGGCGAAGCTCAGGTAGACCAGCACATCCTGCTTGAACAGCATGTGGCCGATCAGCGGAATGTCGCTGAGCAGGGGAATCGCCACCGGCTCGAAACCACTGAGCGGCTTGCCGACCCAGGCGCTGCCGATGAAGGCCGACAGGCCGATGCCGAAAATGGTCAGGGCCAGGCCCGTGGCCACCTGGTTGGCCTGGCAACCCAGGGCCACCAGGGCGAACAGCGAGGCCAACAGCATGCCCGCCAGGCAGGCCAGCAGCACGCCGAGCCAGAGGCTACCGGTGGCGAAGGCGACGATGAAGCCGACCACCGCGCCGAACAGCATCATGCCTTCCTGGCCGAGGTTGAGTACGCCGCTTTTCTCGCAGATCAGTTCGCCGAGCGCGACCAGCAGCAGCGGCGTACCGCAGCGCACCATGGCAAACAGGATGTTGCCGAGCAGTTCCATGTCCATCAGTCAGATCTCGCAAGCGGTGAGCAGGGGGAGGTGCAGGTGCTTCATGCCAGTGCCTCCTGCGCTTTGCCGTCGACCTGCGGCTTGCGCCACCAGGCCTTGAAACGCAGGCGATAGAGGATCAGCACATCGCAGGCGAGGAGGAAGAACAGCATCATCCCCTGGAACAGTTCGGTCAGGGATTGCGGCAGGTTGAGCTGCATCTGCGCGTTTTCCCCGCCCAGGTAGAGCAGCGCCATGAGCAGGCCGGCGAACAGGATGCCGAGCGGGTTGAGGCGCCCGAGGAAGGCCACGGTGATGGCCGCATAGCCATAGCCTGGCGACACCTGTGGCACCAGTTGGCCGATCGGCCCGGTGACTTCGCTGACCCCGGCCAGGCCTGCCAGGCCGCCGCTGATCAACATGGCCAGCCAGACCAGGCGCTTCTCGCGAAAGCCCATCAGCCCGGCAGCGCGGCGGTCGAGGCCGAGCACCTTGATCTGGAAACCCATGAAGCTCTTCGACAGCAGCACCCACACCGCCACGGCGGCGAGCAGTACGAAGTACAGGCCGGCATGCACGCGGCCATCCTCGAACAGCTGCGGCAGGCGGCTGGCGTCGCCGAACATGGCCGACTCGGGGAAGCTGAAGCCGTTCGGGTCCTTCAACGGGCCGTGGACGAAGTACAGCAGCAGGTTGAGGGCGATGTAGTTGAGCATGATGGTGGTGAGGATTTCGTTGGCGTTGA
>JBBNAI010000342.1:0-1928 GCA_037994305.1 Pseudomonas sp.
AGCGTCGAATCGAAACCACCTTCACGGGCGTAATCAATGTCGAAGGTGGCAGTACCGGCTTGGGTGACGGTAAACGAGTAATAGTCGTAGGCATTGGCACCGGTCGCGCTTATCGACACGAAGGGCACGGTTTGCGAGTTGCCGACATCGCTGTCGCTACCCAACACGAACTGGCCGTCCAGGCTGACGGCTTTGGCCAGGCTGTGGTTGTCGAGCCCTTGGGCCTTGGTAATGGAGCCCTGGCCATCGATGTTGGTGTAGGCACTTTGAATGACCGGCGCATCGTTGGTGCCGGTGATCGTGATGGTGGCGGTTTGCGGGGTCACGCCCCCGTTGCCGTCGATCACGTCATAGCTGATGACGATGTCTCGCGTGACGCCTTCGGCCAGGCTCTGGAAGTCGGCATGGGCCGGGTTGACGGTCAGCGTCGAGCCATTGAGGGTCAGGCCATTGGCCAGACCCTGGACGTTGCTGATGGAGAGCACTGTGCCGGTGTCGACGTCGTTGGCACCGGTCAGCAGGTTGAGATCGAAACTGGTGTCGTCTTCAGCCGCGCCAGCGGTAAGGGCGGTGACTGTCGGCGCATCGTTGGTACCGGTAATGGTGACCGCGATGTCATGCGTGGTGCCGTCGATGCTGCGCACGGTGAAGGTTTCGACCTTGGTCTCGCCTGCGCCCAGGTACTGCACCGCGCTGTTGGCGACGTTGTAGGACCACACCCCGGCAGCGGTGATGGTCAGGCTGCCGAGCGCACCCGGACTGGCGGTGATGCCAGTGGTCTGGAAGCTGGACTGGCCGGCATCCAGGTCGTTGATGGTCAGGGAACCGGTATCGGTGAGGTTGCCTGCGACTACGCCGGTGTCCTCGGTGACGGCACCGACGGCATCGCCAGCGATGGTCGGTACGTCGTTGGTGCCGGTGATGGTGACCACGACATTGCGCGGGGTGCCATCAGTGCTGAGCACGGTGAAGGTTTCGACCTTGGTTTCACCGGCTTTGAGGTACTGCACGGCGCTGTTGGCGACGCTGTAGGTCCATACGCCAGCAGAAGTGATGGTCAGGCTGCCGAGTACGCTGCCGTTGGCGGTGATGCCCGTGGTCTGGAAGCTGGACTGGCCGGCATCCAGGTCGTTGATGGTCAGGGAGCCGGTGTCGGTGAGGTTGCCTGCGACTACGCCGGTGTCCTCGGTGACGGCGCCAACGGCGTCGCCAGCGATGGTCGGTACATCGTTGGTGCCGGTGATGGTGACCACGATGTCGTGGGTAGTGCCGTCAGCACTGAGCACGGTGAAGGTTTCGACCTTGGTCTCGCCTTCGCCCAGGTATTGCACGGCGCTGTTGGCGACGTTGTAGGTCCATACCCCGGCAGAGGTGATGGTCAGGTTGCCAAGTGCACCGGAGCTGGCGGTGATGCCAGTAGTCTGGAAGTTGGACTGGTCGGTATCCAGGTCGTCGATGGTGAGGGTGCCAGTGTCGGTTAGGGTCGGGATCGAGGTGTCTTCGGCCACTGCACCGATGGCATCACCACTGATGCTCGGCAGGTCATTGGTGCCTGTGATGGTGACCGTGACGGTTTGCTCGTCAAAACCGCCCTTGTCGTCGGTTACCCGTACGGTGAAGGTGTCGGTCACCGTCTCGCCAGCGGCCAGGCTCTGCACGGCGCTGGCTACGCCGTCGGTGCCATTGGCCAGGGTGTAGATCCACGTACCTGTGCTGTCTAGCGCGAGTGAGCCGTAAGTGCCGGTGACGGTTCCGTCGCTGTCGTTGTCGCCCTGGATGCTCCAGGTGGCGGTGGCGTTATGGTCAACATCGGTCGAGGCCAGCGTGCCGGTAGCGGTCAGGTCACTGTCTTCCTGCACCAGATCGGCCGTGTTGTCGGCCGTGCCGCTGATCACCGGATCGTCGTTGGTACCGGTGAGGGTGAGGGT
>JBBNAI010000343.1:0-11570 GCA_037994305.1 Pseudomonas sp.
TTTCCGACTACATGTCGCGGCAGGTGCTCAACGCCGTGTTCCCCTTGCTGAAGGGCGAGTGGGCACTGTCCGACAGCCAGCTGGGCCTGCTCAGCGGCATCGTCGCGCTGATGGTCGGCCTGCTGACTTTTCCGCTGTCGCTGCTGGCCGACCGTTTCGGCCGGATCAAGAGCCTGACGCTCATGGCTGTGCTGTGGAGCCTGGCGACCCTGGGCTGTGCCTTGGCTGAGAACTACCAGCAGATGTTAATCGCCCGCTTCCTGGTCGGCGTCGGCGAGGCGGCCTATGGCAGCGTCGGCATCGCGGTGGTGGTATCGGTGTTCCCCCGCGAGATGCGCGCCACCCTCTCGGGTGCCTTCATTTCCGGTGGCATGTTCGGCTCGGTGCTGGGCATGGCGGCTGGCGGGTTCATGGCGCAGCATTTTGGCTGGCGCTGGGCCTTTGCCGGCATGGCGCTATTCGGCTTGCTGCTGGCCTCGCTCTATCCACTGATCGTGCGTCAGGCGCGCATTGCCCCGCAGCGTGCCGTGGTGGCGGCAGGCCAGGTGGCGGACACGATCAGCCGGCCGCTGCGCACCCTGTATTCCAGTCGCTCGGTGATCAGCGCCTATGTTGGCAGCGGCCTGCAGCTGTTCGTCGGCGGCACCGTGATTGTTTGGATGCCCAGCTACCTCAACCGTTTCTACGGCATGACCACCGAGAAGGCCGGCGCGGTGGCGGCGATCATCGTCCTGTGTAGCGGTGCCGGGATGATCTTCTGCGGCATGCTTTGCGACCGTCTGTGCCGCAACCACCCGGATCGCAAGATCGTACTGTGCGTCGGCTACTGCCTGGGCAGCTGCCTGCTGCTGTCGCTGGCCTTTGCCCTGCCGTTCGGCACGCCGCAGCTGGTGCTGATCGGCCTGGGCATGCTGATCGCCGCCGGCACCACCGGTCCGTCCGGAGCAATGGTCGCCAACCTGACCCATTACTCGGTGCACGGTACCGCCTTCGCCACCCTGACCCTGGCCAACAATCTGCTGGGGTTGGCCACCGGCCCGCTCCTTACCGGCAAGGTCTCCGATGTGATCGGCCTGGATAACGCCTTCCAGCTGGTGCCGCTGGTGAGCATCGCCGCCGCCGCCGTTTTCCTCTATTGCCGTCGCCATTACCTGCTGGACATCGCCCGCCTGCGTGGCGAGCCAGGCCGGGAGGAAGCCGGCGCGACCGTGCTGGAGGTACAGCCGTGAGCCGTGCATTGCGTATCGACGTGGCCTTCGACTTCATCTGCCCCTGGTGCCTGATCGGCAAGCGTCAGCTGGAACTTGCCATGACGCAGCTGCAGCAGACGTTGCCGCACCAGGTGGTGAGTGTCGACTGGCAGGGCGTGCAGCTATTGCCCCATCTGCCGGTTGGCGGCGAACCGTTCCGCGAGTTCTACCAGCGTCGCCTGGGCAGCGAGTCGGCCGTGCAGATGCGCCAGATGCAGGTGCAGGAAGCGGCCGAGGCCGTCGGCCTGCAGATCAAGTTCGAGCGCATCAGCCGGATGCCCAATACCGCCGATGCCCATCGCCTGTTGCGGCATGCCAGCGGGCTGGGCAGCCCGCAGCAGCGCGACTACCTGCTGGAACGGCTGTTCGCCGCGCATTTCCTGTACGGCGAGGACCTCGGTAACAGCAACACCCTGCTGTCCATTGCCGAAACCTGCGGCTACCCGCGCGAGAACATGGCGCGTGCGCTGTACCGTGACGGCCGGCCCTTCCAGTCGCCGGACGTGAACGCCAGCAGCGTGCCGCAGTTCGTCTTCGATGAGCAGCTGCAGCTGACTGGTGCGCAACCGGCCGAGCTGCTGCTGCGTGGCATGCACGAGGCCCTCAGCGTGCCGCAACGGCGGAGCCTGCTGGTATGACCCTGCGTCATCCGGTGCCGGCCAGCCAGGTGCCGGCAGCAGGGCAGCGCGCGCTGCTCGGGTTCGGCGATCACAGCATCGCCCTGTTCAACCTGGCCGGGCAGTTTTTCGCCATCGCCGACAGTTGCCCGCACCAGGGTTCCTCCCTGTGCGCCGGCGAGTTGCAGGGGCGACTGATTCAGTGCCGCTCCCACGGCCTGCGCTTCGACTTGGCCAGTGGCTACCTGGCCAACTCCGACCGACTGAAGGTTGCCAACTACCCGATCGAGGAGGAGGGCGGCCAGTTGTTCATCGTCATTGCCAATGAGGTTTCCGCGTCATGAGCGCCATCGCTCTTACCCAGTTCAATGTCCGTGCCCGCGAACTGGCGCCGGGCATTACCGTCAGCCTGGTGGTCGCTGCCGCCGCCACCTTCCTCTCCGAACACTACGGCGCACCGGTGATGCTGTTCGCCCTGCTGCTGGGGCTGTCGCTCAACTTCCTTGCCGGCGAGGGCAAGTGCAAGGTCGGCATCGAGTTCACCGCGCGCACCGTGCTGCGCATTGGCGTGGCCCTGCTGGGCATGCGCATCACCCTGGAACAGATCGCCGCGCTGGGCTGGAAACCCCTAGCCCTGGTGGTGACCCTGGTAGTGGTGACCATCCTGGTCTCGGTGGTGGCGGCCAAGGCGCTGGGCTTCCAGCGCCTGTTCGGCATGCTCACCGGCGGCGCTACGGCAATCTGCGGCGCCTCGGCGGCGTTGGCCCTGGCCGCCGCGCTGCCCAACCACCCGCAGAAGGAGCGCGCCACCCTGTTCACCGTGATCGGCGTGTCGGCGCTGTCGACCCTGGCGATGATCCTCTACCCGATGATCGCCAACGCCCTCGGCCTGTCGCCGCAGGAAGCCGGGGTGTTCCTCGGCGCCACCATTCACGATGTGGCCCAGGTGGTCGGCGCCGGCTACAGCATGTCGCCGGAAACCGGCGACACCGCCACGGTGGTCAAGCTGATGCGCGTGGCCATGCTGCTGCCAGTGATCGTGGCGGCCGCCATGATCACCCGCATGCAGGGCGCCGAGACCGGTGGCCAGCGTCCGCCGCTGCTGCCCTGGTTCGCCGTCGGTTTCCTGATCCTGGCCTGCGTCAACAGCACCGGCTGGGTGCCGGCGCTGGTGCAGACCGGGGTTAACGAAGCTTCGCGCTGGTGCCTGGTGGTGTCCATCGCCGCCCTGGGCATGAAGACCCAGCTCAAGGAGCTGGCCGCGGTAGGCATCAAGCCGATCCTGCTGATGGTTGGCGAGACCATCTTCCTTGTTGTCCTGGTGCTGCTGCTGATGCGCTGGTTCTGGTAACGACCCGCTGTACACGCCTTCCGAACCCGCCAGCCCGAGAATCGTCATGAGCCTACCTCCTGAATCCGTGCCGCACACCTCGCGCGGCGCAGCGCCCACGGCGTCCCCGCGCAAGCCGCGAGCGCCGCGCAGCAAGGCCTCTGGCGAGGCTGCGAAGAGCGCTAAGTCGGTGAACAAGGCCGCCAAACCGGCTGCCCCCGGCCCAGCCGTCGAGCTGACGGCCGCCGCCGAGAGTCACACCCTGGCGATCACCCCGTTGATCGGCGTGCGCCCGCGCGACGTGCTGGGGGCGGCCGGCTCGCTGCTCAAGGCGGTGGGACGCACACCGCTCAAGGCCGGCGCGCACGCCGGCCACTATCTGCGCGAGCTGTATCGCATCGCCAGTGGCGAGTCGCAGCTGGCGCCGGCGCCGAAGGACAAGCGCTTCGCCGATCCGGCCTGGCAGAGCAATGTGTTCCTGCGCTCCCTGGTGCAGAGCTACCTGGCCGGCGAGCGCGAACTCAACGCCTTTATCCAGGCCTCCGACCTGGATACCCAGGACAAGGCCCGGGCGCATTTCGTCGCCGCGCTGCTGGTCGATGCACTGGCGCCGAGCAATCTGCTGCTGACCAACCCCACGGCGCTGCGCAAGGTGCTCGACACCGGCGGCTTGAGCCTGTTGCGGGGCGCTCGGCAACTGTCCAGCGACCTGCTGCACAACCGCGGCCTGCCGTCGCAGGTCGACAGCTCGTCGTTCAAGCTGGGTGAGAACATCGCCACGGCCGAGGGCTCGGTGGTGTTCCGCAACAAGATGTTCGAGTTGTTGCAGTTCGCACCGACCACCCCGAATGTGCACGCGCGGCCGCTGGTGATGTCGCCGCCGCAGATCAACAAGTACTACGCCGTCGACCTCTCTCCGGAAAAGAGCCTGGTCAAGTGGGTGCAGGACAGTGGCGTGCAGCTGTTCGTCATCAGCTGGCGCAACCCCACCGCCAAGCAGCGCAACTGGGGGTTGTCCGACTATGTGCAGTGCCTGGACCAGGCGGTGGACGTGGCGCGGCAGATCACCGGCTGCGCCGACGTGAACATGTGGGGCTCCTGCTCCGGCGGCATCACCCTGGCCGCCTACCTGGGCTGGCTGGCCGCACGCGGCGAGGGCGCCAAGGTGGCCAACACCAGCTGGGCGGTGTGCGTGCTGGACATGCCGGCGGTGCTCGACGATACCGGCATTGGCGTATTGGCCACGCCAGCGGCGCTGGCCGCGGCCAAGGCCAATTCGCGGCGCAAGGGCGTGCTCAGTGGCGAGGAAATGGCGCGCATGTTCGCCTGGCTGCGGCCCAACGACCTGATCTGGAATTACTGGGTCAACAACTACCTGCTCGGCAACAAACCGCCGGCCTTCGACATCCTGGCCTGGAACTGCGACACCACGCGCCTGCCGGCGCAGCTGCATGCGGACTACCTGGACCTGATCCGGCACAACCCCTTCAGCAACCCGAACACGCTGTGGATCGCCGGCCTGCCGATCGACATGACCCAGGTGCAAGTCGGCGCCTACGTGGTCGGCGGCACCACCGACCACATCACCCCCTGGCAGGGTTGCTATGGCACTGCCCGGTTGTTCGGCGCGGACAGCACCTTCGTCCTGTCGAATGCCGGCCACCTGCAGAGCCTGGTCAATCCGCCGGGCAATCCCAAGTCGCATTTCTACGCCGCGACTGCCGCCCACACGGGCGCCGAAGACTGGCTGCAGGCCGCCGGCGAGCGGCAGGAAGGCAGCTGGTGGCCACACTGGCGGGAGTGGATCCAGCACCGTTCCGGCGCCAGCCACACGGCGCCGCAAACGCTCGGCTCGCCCCAATACCCGGCCCTCTGCGCCGCGCCTGGCACCTATGTGCTGGAGCGCTGAGGCAGACGGCCCCGCTCAACCCCGAGGTAATCCATGAACAAGATCTATCCCGACGCCCAGGCCGCGCTGGCCGATATCGTTCACGACGGCATCACCATCGCCTCCGGCGGCTTCGGCCTGTGCGGCATCCCCGAGGCGTTGATCACTGCGCTGGGCGAAACCGGCAAGCGCGGCTTCACCATCATCAGCAACAACTGCGGGGTCGATGACTTCGGCCTCGGCCCGCTGCTCTACAGCCGGCAGATCAAGAAGATGATTTCCTCCTACGTCGGCGGCAACAAGGAGTTCGAGCGCCAGTACCTGGCCGGTGAACTGGAACTGGAGTTCACCCCCCAGGGCACCTTGGCGGAGAAGCTGCGTGCCGGCGGCGCCGGTATCCCGGCCTTCTTCACCCGCACCGGCTACGGCACGCTGATCGCCGAAGGCAAGGAGACCCGCCAGTTCGACGGCGAGTGGTACGTGATGGAGCGAGCGCTGACCGCCGATGTGGCGCTGATCAAGGGCGCCAAGGCTGACAAGGCCGGCAACCTGGTGTTCAACAAGACCGCGCGCAACTTCAACCCGCTGTGTGCCAAGGCCGGTCGGGTCTGCGTGGCCGAGGTGGAGGAGATCGTCGAGGTCGGCGAACTGGCCCCGGACGAAATCCATCTGCCGGGCATCTACGTGCAGCGCCTGGTGCTCAACGCCAGCCCGGAAAAACGCATCGAAGTCCGTACGGTGAGGAACTGATCATGGCCTGGACCCGCGAAGAAATGGCGCAACGCGCCGCCCAGGAGCTGCAGGACGGCTTCTACGTCAACCTCGGCATTGGCCTGCCGACCCTGGTGGCCAACTACATCCCCGAAGGCATGGAGGTCTGGCTGCAGAGCGAGAACGGCCTGCTCGGCATCGGCCCCTTCCCCGGTGAGGAGGAGATCGATCCGGACCTGATCAACGCTGGCAAGCAGACCATCACTACCTTGCCCGGCAGCAGTTTCTTCGACAGCGCCGAGAGCTTCGCGATGATCCGCGGCGGCCATGTCGACCTGGCCCTGCTCGGTGCCATGCAGGTGGCGCAGAACGGCGACCTGGCCAACTGGATGATCCCCGGCAAGATGATCAAGGGCATGGGCGGCGCCATGGACCTGGTGGCCGGCGTACGCCGCGTGGTGGTGCTGATGGAACACACGGCCAAGGGCGGTGAGCACAAGATCCTCGAACGCTGCGAGCTGCCGTTGACCGGCGTCGGCGTGGTCGACCGGATCATCAGCGACCTGGCCGTGCTGGACATCACCGCAGCCGGCGTCGAGCTGGTGGAAATGGCCCCCGGGGTCGACTTCGACCAACTGCAGGCCGCTACCGGCTGCACCATCCTGCGCTAAGCGCGGCGCCGGGCCCATGCGGCCCGGCAGAGTGTCTGCCACATCCCGTTTACTCCATGGCGGGGTGTGCTTTGCCGGGGCTTCGGTCCCGGTTTTCGTGCGACGGCTGCTGCTCCGGCGGCCGTCCACACCTTTTACCGAGGCAGCACGTAAAAACAACAATAAGAAGAGGAAAGGACGATGCGAAGGATTGTTCTGCCGTACCTGCTTTGCCTGCTGTGTCTGCAGGCAGAAGCCGATACTCGCACGGTGCGCCAGCTGCACGAGTTGGATAGCCATAGCCGGTTGCTCTGTGCCAGCGCCTTGCTGTACTTCGACCCGCGCGAACGCGCGCCCGACCCGCGCATTCTCACGGCGGTGTTCCATCACCTCACCACCCTGGAAACCGACGTGCTGCAGCTTGGCCAACCGGCAGAGCTGGTGCAGCCGCTGGCGGCCATGCGCAGTCTCTTCGAGCAACTGGACGGTCTGCCGCGCAGCGAGAGTCGGCGCTACCCGGAGCTGATCGGGCGCTTGCTGGAGCAGCGTCAGCAACTGGGCGAGGCGGCGGTCCGCAGCCTCGCCCAGGCCGGACCGGCGCAGCCGTTCGGCGAGCAGAGCCGCGACCTGGCCGGGCTGTTGCTGGACTACCAGTTGCGGCACTACCCGTTGCCACAGAAGAGCCTCTGGCTGTTGCCTGCCGAGCGCCTGACGCAGCTGGATGGCGACATCGAACAGCGTTTCGAGCAGTTGCAGGCGCAGCATGCCGCCCAGGCTGCGGCGCTGGCCAAGGTTCGCGGCAGTTACCGCTTCGTGCGCCGTGAGCTGCAGCAGAAGGGAGGCGAGGGCAGCGGTGGCGCCGAGTTCTACCTCAGTCGAGCGGTGCTGGACCTCGACGAGCTGGCACTGAGCACGGAGCAGGGGCTGCCCTGAGGCGACCAAATGCTCGCCACCTGTCGTGAAATGAGAACGCGGTGACGGGCAAAGTGAAGTGCAGCCGGCTCTCGCACTTTTACAGTGCGAGGCATCAATCCCGACTCCGCCAGTGCGATGAGGCTGTGCGGAGCGGCGTCAGTTCTTTCGCACAGGTCGGCTTGCCGACAGGAGTAGAGCGATGCGTCTCAACATGCCCATCAGTGGCCGGGAGCGCAACTTTCCCGCCACTCAGCGCCTGATTTCCGCCACCGATACACGCGGCATCATCAACTACTGCAACGACGCGTTCGTCGAGGTCAGCGGCTATAGCCGCGAAGAGCTGATTGGCAGCCCGCACAACCTGGTGCGCCATCCACACATGCCATCGTCGGTATTTGCCCACATGTGGGAGTACCTAAAGGAGGGCAAGAGCTGGATGGGCGTGGTGCAGAACCGCTGCAAGAACGGCGACCATTACTGGGTCAGCGCCTATGTCACGCCCATCCATGAGAACGGCCAGGTGGTCGGTTACGAGTCGGTGCGTGAGTGTGTCCAGGCCGAGCAGGTACGGCGTGCCTCGGCACTCTATGCACGCCTCAACCGAGGCCTGCCAGCGGCACCGCTGCACGAGAAGCTGCAGGTGCTGGCGCGTTTCCTGTTGTTACCCCTGCTGGCGGCGTTTGCCGGCCCCGCGCTGCTGTTCGCCGGTCAGCCCGGCGCGGGCGTGGCGCTGTTGGTATTGCTGGGGCTGGGCCAGTCGCTGCTGACCATGGCCTATGTCCGGCGTGCGCTACTCAAGGTGGCCAAGGCCGCGCCCAAGGCGTTCGCCAGCGAGCTGGTGGCACGCACCTACACCGATGACAGCGGCGCCGTGGCACGCCTGCAGTTGGCGCTGATCAGCGAAGGTGCGCGGATCCGCACCGCGCTCGGTCTGCTTGGTGACTATGCCGATCGCACCGCCAGCCAGGCGTCGCAGAATGGCCAACTGGTTCAACAGGCCGAGCAGGCCCTGCAAACCCAGCGTGTCGAGACCGAGATGGCCGCCACGGCCATGCAGGAAATGGCGGCTTCGATCAACCAGGTCGCCAGCCATGTGCAGCTGACCGCCGAGGAGGCGCGGCAGGTCAACCGGCTGTCGCTCGATGGCAGCCGCCAGGCCGGGCAGAGCCGGGAAATGGTGGAGAAGCTGGCGCAGACCGTGGAAGGCATCAGTGCTTCGGTCCAGGGCCTGGCCGATGAGGCGCAGTCGATCCAGCAGGCGGCCAACATGATCCGCGCCATCGCCGAACAGACCAATCTGCTCGCGCTCAACGCCGCTATCGAGGCGGCGCGGGCCGGGGAACAGGGGCGCGGCTTCGCGGTGGTCGCCGATGAGGTGCGCGCCCTGGCGTCGAAAACCCAGGAATCCACCGAGACCATTCAGCGCATCATTGCCGGGTTGCAGAGCGTGACCGGGCAGGCGGTAAGCATTGCTCGCCAAGGCAGCGCCGAGGCGCTCAGCGGTGTGCAGCGGGTGATGGAAACCGAGGCTGCGCTGGGAGGCATTACCGAGGGGGTGGAGCGCATTCACCAGATGGCCGAGCAGATGGCCGCTGCCGCTGAGCAGCAGGGACAGGTGGCCGAGGATATCGCCCGGCAGATCGGCAATATTTCCTCGGCCTCCGAGCAGAACTCGCTGATCACGACCCGCTCCGCACATCTGGGTGGCGAACTGGAGTCGACCGCGCACGCCCTGCGTGCGCTGGTTACCCGCTTCAATCGCTGAATGCCGTAGAGGGGCGACCCGCTAGCGTCAGCCGAGCCTCGCTCGGCCGGCGCTACCTGTCCTTGCGCGTAGCGCTGTGCTCGCTGCGCCAGGCCGCCGGCGGTACGCCGAACTGGCCGATGAACCAGCGGGTGAAGGAGCTGGGCATCGAGTAGCCGAGCATGTCGGCGATGCGCCCGAGCGAGTAGTTGGGGTTTTCCAGGTAGCGGATCACCAGGTCGCGGCGCACGTCGTTGATCAGGTCGCTGAAGGTGGCCTGGTTGTCTTCCAGGCGTCGCTGCAGGGTCCGTACGTTCATGCCCATGGCCATGGCGATCTGCTCGATGGTGGCGCGGCCCATGGGTAGCAGCAGGTAGATAGCCTTGCGCACCTCGAACATCAGTGGCGTTTCCTGTTCGGCCTGCAATGAGTCGAGGAAGCGCTGCGCGTAGCGCGCCATGGCCGGGTCGGCCTGGGGGTTGGGCACTTCGAAGTCGGCGGCGTGGCAGACGATGCCATTGAACTCGCTGTTGAACTCCAGCTTCTGCCCGAGCACCCGGCGGTGCAGCTGCAAGTCGTCCGGCGCCGAGTGGGTGAAGTTGACGCTGATCGGCCGCCAGTGCGTGCCGAGCAGGGCGCCGCACAGCCGGTACATCACGCCGATGGCCAGCTCGTTGCCCTGGCGGCAGCTCAGGCCGCCGCCGGTGACCACTTCCTCGCGGATGATCACCATGCTGCCGGCTTCCTCGATGAAGATGGCCAGCGAGTCATTGAGCAGGTGGCGGTACTGCACGACTACCTGCAGCGCTTCACGCAGGGTGCGCTGGTGGGTCAGCAGCAGGCTGACCGCACCGAAGTCGGAGAGCTGGCGTGACTCGGCCATACGCAGGCCAAAGGTCTGGCAGCCGCTGTTGGTGGCGGAGATTTCCAGCAAGCGCACGGCGGCGTCGATCGGGATGCGTTGTTCCGGGTCCTGCAGCTGAGTTTTGCTGAGGCCCACTTCGTTGAGCAGGGTCTGAGGCTTGAGGCCAAGGTGCTGGGCCACTTCCAAGTAGTTGGTCAGTACCGCTGCGCGAACCAATGTTGTCATTGTTTTAGTTCCTTCACAGGCACGGTCGCTTGTGGCGACCGCTGCGCATGATGCCCGAAGCCCTTGGCGATGGTCACGCGGCTGTCATGAAATGAAAAATAGGCCGCCTAAAGCAGAGCTTAGCAGCCCTCCGACGGGCGACTCCAGGCTGACGACGGGACCGCGGCCCGGCCACTGTCATGAATTGCGAAATGGCTGACGCTTAATGTGAAGCGTCGCCAAGGCCCCGACCTCTACTGTCTGTCCAACTTCGGCGCCTGGTGCGCCGCACACCGATCAGGCAGTCAGGAGCCACGTGTGGCCAGCAGCACAGCATTCACCGTTCTCATCGTCCCCGGCTTGCGCGATCACGTCGCCGAGCACTGGCAGACCTTGCTCGCCGCGCGCCTGCCCAACTGCCACACGGTACCACCGCTGGAAACCGACAAGTTGAGCCTGGATGCCCGGGTCGCGGCCATCCAGCACGCGCTGGACGCCATCGAGGGACCGGTGGTGTTGGTCGCCCACAGCGCTGGCGTGCTGATGACGGTGCACTGGGCTGCGCGCCACTCGCGGCCGATCCTCGGTGCGCTGCTGGCGACGCCGCCGGACCTGAACAGCCCCTGGCCAGCGCAGTATCCCAGCCCTGAAGTGTTGCAGGAGAACGGCTGGTCGCCGTTGCCCGCTGGCCCGCTGCCATTCCCCAGCATCGTCGCGGCCAGCAGCAACGACCACCTGGCCAGCCTCGAAGCGGTGCGCGAAATGGCCCGCGAGTGGGGGGGCGCCCTGGTCGAGCTGGGTGCGGTCGGCCACCTCAACCCGGCTGCCGGCTACGGCGAGTGGCCGCAGGCCGAAGAATTGATCCAGGCATTGCTGGGCTAAGGCCCGAAACGGAAGCACGCAATCCCTTCTACCGAACAAGGAATACACCACCCAGTTACCCGTTCTCGCGACTCGTTCGCGCGTGCGGCATGTCGTAAGCCCCAAAAATGCGGAGTCAACGCTATGCACAACAATAAGAAGCAGCACTGCCTTCCCTTGCGTAAAAGCCTGCTGGCCACGGCCATCATGCTGGCCGTCGTGCCGGCTACCCAGGCCTTCGAGCTGGATACCGGTAACCCGGACTGGTCCATGCGTTTCGACAACACCGTCAAGTACAACTACGGCGTACGTACCGAGAGTGCTGACAAGACCATGCTCGGCACGCCGAACAACAACGACGGCGACTATAATTTCCGCAAGGCCGGGACCAACATCACCAATCGCGTCGACCTGCTGACCGAGCTGGATGTGGTGTACCAGAATCGCACGGGCTTCCGCGTCAGTGCCGCCAGCTGGTACGACAAGGCTTACGACAACACCGGTTCCAACTCCAACCCGTTCGTCAACGGTAACG
>JBBNAI010000344.1:0-2871 GCA_037994305.1 Pseudomonas sp.
ATCACCCTGGACCGCGAAGTCGCTCACCTCAAAGACGAGCTGATGCCCAAGTACGCCAGCCTGATCTACACCGGCTACTGGTGGAGCCCTGAGCGTCTGATGCTGCAACAGATGATCGACGCCTCCCAGGCCCACGTGAATGGTGTGGTTCGCCTGAAACTGTACAAAGGCAACGTCACCGTCACCGGCCGCAAGTCCGACGACTCGCTGTTCGACGCCAACATCGCCACCTTCGAAGAAGACGGCGGCGCGTACAACCAGGCCGACGCGGCGGGCTTCATCAAGCTCAACGCGCTGCGCATGCGTATCGCGGCTGGCAAGGGTCGCAAGCTGTTCTGATAAGCTTGAGCACCTGAGCCAGACAAGCCCCGGCCATGAGCCGGGGTTTGCTTTTATGAGCCCGGCAAAGGGCCGCTGATGAGGAGATATTCGATGAGACTGCTGCATACCATGCTGCGCGTCGGCGATATGGATAAATCCATCGCTTTCTACACCGAAGTGCTGGGTATGACCCTGCTGCGCCGCAAGGACTACCCGGATGGCCAGTTCACCCTGGCCTTCGTCGGTTACGGCAACGAAGCCGAGAACAGCGTGATCGAGCTGACCTACAACTGGGGCGTCGAGCAGTACGAGCTGGGTACTGGCTATGGCCATATCGCCCTGGAAGTGGCCGATGTCTACAAGGCTTGCGAGGATATCCGCAGCCGTGGCGGCAAGATCACCCGCGAGCCCGGGCCGATGAAACACGGCACGAGCATCCTGGCCTTCGTCGAAGATCCGGATGGCTACAAGATCGAACTGCTCTCGCCGCATCGTGGTGACTGAGTTCAGTCAGTCATGAAAAAGCCCCGCATTGGCGGGGCTTTTTTATGCATCGCTGATCCGTCAGAGATCGAAGTCGTAGTCACCAAGCTGTTTTTGCAGACGGCGTTCATCCAGCAGGTTGTCGATGATGCGGCGTTTGGCCAGGTTAGTCTTGGCGACTTCTACGACAGGGCGCTCGGTGGTTGTCTCTTCCGCGTCCTCGGCGACAAAGTCATCTTCGATTTCGAGGGTCTCTTTGTCTGTACTCATCGGTCCACTCCAGCATTCGGGGTGTTTGTCGCGCCCCTTATATCGACAAAGCTGGATGCGGTAAAAAAGATTTTCTCAATCGACGCCTTAAATAATCTCGGTTCGCTCAATCGTCCGAGGTTTTTGCCTTGTACTCGCACAGGTCTTCGATCCGGCAACTGCCGCAACGCGGTTTGCGTGCCTGGCAGACGTAGCGGCCATGCAGGATCAGCCAGTGGTGGGCGTCCAGCAGGAAAGGCTTGGGAACGAACTTGAGCAGCTGCTTCTCCACGTCCACCACGTTCTTTCCCGGGGCGATGCCCGTGCGATTGCTGACGCGGAAGATATGCGTGTCCACCGCCATGGTCAGTTGGCGGAACGCGGTGTTGAGCACCACGTTGGCGGTTTTACGTCCGACACCAGGCAGGGCCTCCAGCGCTTCGCGGGTTTCCGGCACCTGGCTGTTGTGCTTCTCCACCAGGATGCGGCAGGTCTCGATGACGTTCTTTGCCTTGCTTGGGTACAGGCCGATGGTCTTGATGTACGCGCACAGGCCGTCGTAACCCAGGGCGAAGATGGCTTCCGGGGTGTTGGCGACCGGGTACAGCTTGGCCGTGGCCTTGTTGACCCCGACGTCGGTGGCCTGGGCGGACAGGATCACCGCAATCAGCAGCTCGAACGGCGTGCTGTAGGCCAGCTCGGTTTTCGGCTCGGGGTTGTCTTCATGCAGGCGGCGGAAGATTTCGTAGCGTTTGGCGGCGTTCATGGCATGTCGTCGTGGTGGAAGTGGCGTGCCGCGGCCAGCAGCACGCCGAGCAGGATAAAGGCGCCGGGTGCCAGCGTCAGCAGGTGGGTGCCTCCGAGCTCGGTCAGCGACAGTTGCCAGCTGGCAGCCGCGGGGCCGAACAGCCAGTCGGCATGGCTGAACAGCGTGGCGCTGCCCAGGCCTTCGCGCAGTACGCCGAGTGTCACGGCCAAGGCAGCGAACAACAGGCCTGGCCTGAGCCCGGCGAGTGGCGTGGTGTCGCGCTCCAGCGCCAGCCCCAGGTACGGCAGGATCAACAAGGGCAGGGACAGGGCGAGCGCGCTGAACAACTCGCGGCTGAATGCTTGCAGCAGTAATTCGACCAGGCTGAGCAGCGTTGCCCCCAACAGCAGGGCGGCGAGTAGCAGCGCATGGCCTTGCAGCAGCCGGCGTAGCGGCGCCAGTAGCAGGCTGCCAAGCGTCACGACGATGAAGCCGAGCAGGCCTAGGGCAACGGCCGTGACCAGCAGCTCGGTGCTGCCCAGCAGTGCTGCCAGGCCGAGCAGGGCCAGGGTGACGCGGGGCTGGCTCATGGCTGATCCACCCTGAGTAACCGCTCGTGGTGCGCATCGAAGAAACGTAGAGCACGCTGCAGGGCGTCTTTCACGGCGCGAGAGGTCACGGTGGCGCCAGCGATCTGGTCGAACTGGCCACCATCTGCGCGCAGGGTCCAGCTTGCGCTGTCATCGCCCAGGGACTTGTTGGCGAAACCTTGCAGCCAGGGGCTGCGCTGGTGCTCGATCAGGTCGCCCAAGCCGGGTGTTTCCCGCTGCTGCAGCACCTTGCTACCGAGCAGGCGCCCGTCTGTGCTGATGGCAACCAGCAGGTTGATAGTTCCCTCATAGCCCTGTGTGCTAACCGGCAGCAGCACGGCACTGGGTTGGCCATTCAGCGTGGCCAGGTAACCGGGCTCCGCGCGTGGGTTGCCGAGCAGGCCGTCGGCCTCGAGGTCGATCGGCTGAGCCAAAGGATGGTTGTCATAGCTGCCAGCTGGCAGCAGGTCGAGCAGGGTG
>JBBNAI010000345.1:0-6783 GCA_037994305.1 Pseudomonas sp.
TGGTGGCGCGTCGCGTCCCGCGCGAGCGCTTCCACGAATTCCGCGCCTGGCTACATGAAGGCGAATTGCTCGCCGCCGACTTTGCCGGCTACCTCGGCTCCGGCGTCCTGGCGCCACCGCCCGACGATGACGAATTCCAGATCGTCTTCCGCTTCTCCGACGAGGCCACCCTCGCCGCCTGGGAGCACTCGGCTTCGCGTCGCACCTGGCTGCAGCGCGGCAGCGGGCTGTTCGCCCAGCCGCTGGAGCAGCGCGTGCGCGGCCTCGACGCCTGGTTTGGCAGCGCCCAACGCCGACCGCCGCGCTGGAAGCAGAGCGTGGCCATCTGGCTGGCGTTCTTCCCGGTATCGCTGGCGTTCAACCTGCTGTTCGGCAGCTGGCTTAGCGATCTGCCAATGGCCGTGCGCATCCTGCTCAGCACCCTGGCCCTGACACCCCTGATGACCTACTGGTTTATCCCGCTGTCGACCCGCCTACTGGAGCCCTGGCTGCAGCCAGCACGCACACCGGCACCTGCCGACATCGCCCTGCAACCGCGTTAAGCACGCCTCTCCCGGTGCCATTCCCGTACAGCCCGCGTGGTTGTACGGAAATGGCCGGCTGGTATAACTTGGCAGCTACCCGGCCACGCCCCAAGCGGGTGCATGCCCCTTCTCTATCCTGCTGAACGAGACCCCCATGAGCGGTTCCGCTGCCCCGATCCTGATCACTGGCGCCAGCCAGCGTGTGGGCCTGCACTGCGCCCATCGCCTGCTTGACCAGGGCCAGCCGGTGATCATCAGCTACCGCCGCGAGCGCGAGGGCGTACAGCAACTACGCGAACGTGGCGCACTGGCGCTGCCGGCCGACTTTTCCAGCGAAGCCGGCATCCTGGCCTTTATCGATGAGCTGAAGCGCCACACCGATAGCCTGCGCGCCATCGTCCACAATGCTTCGGACTGGCTCACGGAAACGCCCGGCAACGAAGCCCAGGTGTTCCAGCAGATGGTCGCCGTGCACATGCTCGCGCCGTACCTGATCAATCTGCACTGCGAGGCGCTGCTGCGTCGCTCGACGCCAGCCGACATCATCCACATCAGCGACGACGTCACCCGCAAGGGCAGCGCCAAGCGCCCGGCCTACTGCGCCAGCAAGGCCGGGCTGGACAGCCTGACACAGAGCTTCGCCGCGCGCTTCGCACCGGGCATCCAGGTCAACGGCCTGGCCCTGGCGCTGATCCTGTTCAACGAAGGCGACGACGCGGCCTACCGCGCCAAACGCCTCGCCGAAACCCCGATGGGCATCGAGCCCGGCGCGGAAGTCGTGTACCACAGCCTGCGCTACCTGCTGGACAATCCCTATGTCACCGGCACGACGCTGACCGTCAACGGCGGGCGCCACCTCGTCTGAGGGGCACCGTGAGGACTCTTTGCATGAATTCGCAACTGCCGCATCACTACCGCGAGATTCTTCTCGGCCTGGGTGAAAACCCCGAGCGCGAGGGCCTGCTCGACACCCCGAAACGGGCCGCCAAGGCCATGCAGTACCTGTGTCACGGCTACCAGCAGTCGCTGGAAGAAATCGTCAATGGCGCGCTGTTCGCCTCCGACAACGACGAGATGGTGATCGTCCGCGACATCGAACTGTATTCGCTGTGCGAGCACCATCTGCTGCCCTTTATCGGTAAGGCCCACGTGGCCTACATTCCCACCGGCAAGGTGCTCGGCCTGTCCAAGGTGGCACGCATCGTCGACATGTACGCGCGGCGCCTGCAGATCCAGGAAAACCTCACCCGGCAGATCGCCGATGCGATCCAGAGCGTCACCCATGCCGCCGGCGTGGCCGTGGTGATCGAGGCCCAGCACATGTGCATGATGATGCGTGGCGTGGAGAAGCAGAATTCGCAGATGTTCACCTCGGTTATGCTGGGCGCCTTCCGCGAGTCGACCAACACTCGCCAGGAATTCCTGCAACTGATCGGACGGAGCAAGTAAATGCCGCGACTGGAACCCGGAATGGCGCGCATCCGCGTCAAGGACCTGCGCCTGCGCACCTTCATCGGCATCAAGGAGGAGGAAATCCTCAACAAGCAGGATGTGCTGATCAACCTGACCATCCTCTACCCCGCCGCCGAGGCGGTGCAGGGCAATGACATCGACCACGCCCTCAACTACCGCACCATCACCAAAGCGGTGATTCGTCACGTCGAGGAAAACCGCTTCGCCCTGCTCGAGCGCCTGACCCAGGAAATCCTCGACCTGGTGATGGCTAGCCCCGCCGTGCGCTATGCCGAGGTAGAAGTCGACAAGCTGCACGCCCTGCGCTTCGCCGAGTCGGTGTCGATCACCCTCGCCGGCCACCGTTAATCAACATGGATCGGCTGCGCGTCGCGCGATGCTGCGTAGGGCGCAGCCTTGCCTCGCTCTAGCTCGCCCAATCCAGCCCCAATCAAGCGACGCCGAACATTGCCGCTGGCGGGGCGGACTTTTATCATCTACGCCCCAACAGACCGGGAGCCCGAACATGACCGAACAACAACGCCTCGAACTGGAAGCCGCCGCTTTCCGGCACCTGGTCCAGCACCTGCGCTCGCGCCCCGATGCGCAGAACATCGACCTGATGAACCTCGCCGGTTTCTGCCGCAACTGCCTGTCCAAGTGGTACAAGGCCGCCGCCGACGACCTCGAAGTGGACGTCAGCATGGAACAGGCCCGCGAGGAGATCTACGGCATGCCGTACGCCGAGTGGAAAGCCAAATACCAGAAAGAAGCCAGCGCCGAGCAACAGGCCGCCTTCGACAAGGGAAAACACTGATGAACCAGCTACAAGACTTCCGCGCCCGCCTGCACAGCGACAGCTTCCTGTTCGCCGAAACCCTGGCCTTCGTCGCCGCGCACTACGACTACCAGCCCAGCGCGTTCAGCAACGGCAACGTGGAGAATGCCAGCGGGCAGAACGAAGGCTCGTGCAAGACCCTCGGCCTGGCCCTGCTCGAAGGCTTCAGCCTGGAAGAAGCCCTGCGCGCCTTCGGTGAGCACTACCGCTCGGTACTGGCCGATCCCGATGGCAGTGACCACGGCAATATCCGCGCCCTGCAGGACACCGGCCTGACTGGCGTGCGTTTCGCGCAACCGTCGCTCGCCCGCAAGGCCTGAACTGCGCAAAAAGTTGCCTACTTTCAGCTTTGGCTGACAGACAACCCCTGCAAAGCCTCGTAATCTCCCCCCACCTGAGCGCCGGGACGCCTTCAGGGAAGTCGTCGGCAGGATGCCGACGCGAGGCGCCCGGCCCTTGAGCTGTGGAGTGCAAGGATGCAACAAAGCTTGGTCTGGAAACCCTGGGACAATCCGGGTGTTGAACATCTCAACCTGGATATCGACTGCAACGGCGTCAATGCCAGCAGCCACCTGCTGCAGAACATTCGCGGCCACAACATCGCGGCAACCTATACGCTCAACTGCGATGAACGCTGGCGCTTTCGCCGACTCTGGCTGAAAGTCGACAACCACGGCCCGCGCAGCCTGGAGCTGCGCCGCGACGTGCGCGGCCAGTGGTTCCTCAACGGCACCCTGCGCGACGACCTGCAGCACTGCCAGCAAGTGATGCTATCCGCCTCCCCCTTCACCCACACCCCAGCCCTGCAACGCTGCGGCCTGGAAACCGGGCAGAGCGAACAGATCGCCGTGGCCTACATCGACCTGCTCAGCCTCAAGGTCGAAGCCCGCCAGCAGCGCTATCACTGCCTGCAGCAAAGCAACGTGCAGACCCTCTATCGCTGCGAAGCCGAGGGCCATCCCAGCTGCGAACTGACCGTGGACCAGTTCTCGCTGCTGCAGAAGGCCAGCGAGCAGTTCGTGCGCGTCAGCCAGCGCAGGCTGCACCTCAATACCTGGGTATGACGCCACTCCCGGAAAAGGCGCTGCGACTGGATTGACCACCATAAAAAAGCCCCGCTTGAGCGGGGCTTTTTTATCAGGCATCGATTACTGCCGTGCGTTGATCTGCTGCTGCAGGTTCTGCACCTGTGCCTGCAGGGTACTGACGTTGCGGGTCATCTGGGCGCGGAAGGCATCGAACTCGGCGGTATTGGTGCTGCTCGGTGCCGGACGGTTATCCAGCTCGCTGCGCAGCACCAGCAGGTCCTGTTCCAGGCTCTTGACTGCCTGGCTCTGGTTGCCCTGTTTCTTCAGCGTCTCGATATCGCCCCCCAAAGCCTTGACCTGCTCCTGCAGCTTGCCGACACCGGCCAGCCCGCTCTTCTGCTCGGCAGTCAGCTTGTCGAGCTTGGCCAGGCGATCATCGTACTGGCTGGTGGTGCTCTGCTGGCTTTTCAGGTCGCTGGCCAGCTGATCCAGGCGCTTGCCCTGGCCGCTCTGCTGGCTGGCCACGTTCTGCTGCGACTTGCCCAACTCGGCCAGCTTGGTTTCCAGCTGCTTGACCCGCAGCTTGAGGGCTTCGCTGCCATTGGTGACGTTGGATTCGGTGGCCACCACCTTGCCGGAGATGTCCTGGATGCGCCCAGCCGCTTCTTCACTGATACGCGCGAAGCTCTCCTGGGTCGCCACCAGCTGCACTTCCATCAGGGAAATCTGCTGGAAGCTCCACCAGCTCACTCCCCCCAGGGCAATTGCCAGCGCCCCGACCAGCGCCCACAGCGCGCCATTGCTCCCTCGACTTGGCGCCGCAGCCGCCGTACGTGCGGCCTGACGGGGCGCACGCTCGTGCGCATGGCCAGCATCGAAGCCGTCATGATCGCGCGGATCGGTGGTCAGGCTGGGAACGTGGTCCAGTTCGTCGTGTGCATCGTTGCGCATGGGTAAACCTTCAGGAGAGGCCAAGGCCGAGTAACAAAACGCCAGTATACCGGTTAGTCCCGGCGCAATCAGTCTCGCGCCAGAGGAGTGCAAGGTGCACCAGCGACGGGCAGTTCGCGCAGCATGGACCTGTGAAATGCCGCACAGTTCGCCACCTGACCTGCTGGTACGGCGCTTGCAATGCTGACTGGGCGGTATCGCCGCGGTGAGCCAGTAGCACCGAATCGCGCCACGGATACAGGGGAAACACGAATGGAATTGAACAAAGCCGTTCTGGACTGCATGCAAGCCCTGCGTCGCCGCTTACGCGACGAGCTCTGCGTGGATATCCGCCTGAGCCAGCCGGATGCGGTGGAGGCCATGTTGCTGGCCTGCCTGCGTTCCAGCGACCAGGAAACCCGCAGCCTGGCCGTCCGCCTGGCCGAAATGAGCGACTTCCCGAACGCCGCCGCTACCGCTGCCCCTCAGCACCCCGCGCGCCAATACCGCGGCCATGCCCTGCCGGAGGCACAAAACCCCGAGCCACTGCCACCAGCAGTCGAGCCTGAGGAACACCGTGGCTCGGTACGCATGTACCGCGGCCAGCGCATCTACGCCTGACAGCCGCCACATCAGGACTGGACGCAAGCAGCGCAGCCGGTTAAAAGTCAGACAAGAACTCCCTGCGAGAGGAGACCTTGATGACGGCCCGTCCGGCTTGGCTGAACCACCTCGATACAGACCCAGCAGCGCTGTTCGCCGCCGCGCTGGCGATTGCTGCCGAGCATGAGCCCGACCTGAACAGCGAGCACTGGCTGCGCGAGATCAGCAACCTGCGCCAGCAAGTCGCCGCTGGCCTGCCCAATCTCCCATCTGGCGAGCTGGCCCAACCGCTGCTGCGGCGTCTCAACGAACTGGACTTCCACGAAGACGACGACCTGCCCACCCGGCCGCAGGCTGCCCTGCTGCATCGTGTGCTGCAACGCCGTCGCGGCCAACCGCTGTCACTGGCGCTGATCGCCCTGGAGCTGGCGCGGCAGCTGGAGATCCCCCTGCAGGCGGTGAACTTCCCCGGCCATCTGCTGCTACGCGTACCGGGCGCCGATCACCTGCTCGACCCGTGCAGCGGCCGCCGCCTGTATACCCGTGACTGCCGCGAGCTGCTGGCACGGGTCGGCGGCGCGCACCTCGAGCTGAATGCCAGCCACCTGCAGACAGCCGACAGCCATGCCCTGCTGCTGCGCCTGTCGCGCAACCTGTGCAACCTGCATGGCGCCGCCGGCGAGCACCTGGCCGCCCTGAAGGATGCCGAACGAGTGCTGTTCCTGGCGCCGCCGAATGCCGCCGACCACCAGATACGAGCCATGATCTACCGCGAGCTGGACTGCCCGCAGGCCGAGCGCTATGACCTCGAACGCGCCCTGCTGCTAAGCGAGGACCCGCAGGAAAGCCTGCGCCTGAGCCAGCGCCTGCACGAGCTAGAGCGTGCGCCGGCCCTACACTAAAAGAGGGTCTGGACAACCCCACGAACTCTCTGCCTAATTGGCGCGCCCCAAACAATAACAACATTAGGGACGTCCACAATGCGCAAGCTCTTAGTGCTGTGCCTGCTGTGCTTTTCCTCGCTATTACACGCCGCCCCCGGCGTTTTCCCCGACTCCACCTTCAACAACCTCGACTACGGCCTGTACTGGTTCGGCTATGGCGACTCCTGGCAGAAGGCCGTGCCGGGCCAGGGCAATACCTACTACAACCCGAGCAAGCCAACGCTGATCTACATCCACGGCTGGCAAAACGGCGCCACCTCGCGCAAGGATCGCGAGACCTTCAACCGCGAAGGCGCCGGCGGCCCGGCCTTGGACCTGGCCGACTCGTGGCTGCGGTCCGGCTACAACGTCGGCGTGCTGTACTGGAACCAGTTCGCCGACGAGGGCGAAGTCACCGATGCCGAAGCCAAGATCTGGAGCACCAGTGGCCCGCGCGCCATGCGCTGGCGCAACGCCAGCGGGGT
>JBBNAI010000346.1:0-1792 GCA_037994305.1 Pseudomonas sp.
TCTATGTCGAGCCGGGGCCGCTGCCGGGGATGAATACCGCCTACTGGGGCCCGGAAATCAAGCTGGGCGTGCCGCAGCCGGCGTTGAACCTGGGCATGGACGCGCACAGCAATGTCGAGACGCTGTCATTCAGCGTGAATAACAGCGGCTCGCGGCTACCCATCGTGTTCATCCAGAACTCGCTGACCAAGTTCCCGATTCCCCTGCCGATTCCCAGTGTCAGCCTGGCCAACCCACCGCTGGGCATGCTGCCGCCGCTGGCCAACTCGGTTGCCCTGCTCGGCGACACCGCGCGCCTTTCACCGCTGGCTGCGTTGTCCCGCGGGCTGGCGGCTGCGGCCGGCTCCAACGATACGGTGGGCGCCACCGGCACCCTCGATGTGTTGCGTTACGGCAGCATCCTCAAGGCGCGCCAGCTGGTTGGTGTGCGGGGCGCCGGGATGGCATTCGACGGCATGTACTACGTCAAGAGCGTGACCAGCACGATCAAGCCTGGTGAGTTCAAGCAGAGCTTCAACCTCAGCCGCAACGGCCTGATTTCCACACTCCCGAGGGTACCCGCATGAGTGAGCGCGATCGTTTCTTCGGCAAGTATCGCGGTGTGGTGCTGAACAACATCGACCCCATGCAATCGGCGCGTATCCAGGTGCAGGTGCCGGATGTACTGGGGCCGACGCTGTCGAGCTGGGCGATGCCCTGCGTGCCCTTTGCCGGTCAGCAGAGCGGGGTGTTCGTATTGCCGAAGATCGGCGCCGGGGTGTGGGTGGAATTCGAGCGTGGCGATGCCGATTACCCGGTGTGGGTCGGCGGCTTCTGGGGCAGCGCGGCCGAGGTGCCGGCGCTGGCCCTGGCCGGGTTACCGGTGTCGCCGAGCATCGTTCTGCAGACCGGCAACCAGACCAGCCTGATGCTCTCCGACCTGCCTGGGCCTACCGGCGGCATCCTGCTGAAGACCGCCACCGGGGCGATGATTTCGATCAACGAAGTGGGCATCACCATCAGCAACGGCCAGGGCGCGACGATCATGCTGACCGGGCCTTCGGTGAACATCAACCAGGGCGCCTTGACGGTAATTTAGGGAGAAACGCGCATGCCCGGATTCCTGCTCCACCTCGGCGCCACCGTGCTCTGCAGCCACGGCGGCCAGGCCACACCCACGGCGCCGTTCCCGCGGGTGACGCTGTCCGGCCAGCCGGTGACCACCCTGGCCGCGCCCTATGTGATCGCCGGCTGCCCCTTTCCGCCGCCGAATGCCGGTAATGGGCCGTGCGTCACCGGGCAATGGCTGGTCGGCGCCACCCGGGTGTTTGCCGGCGGCCAGCCGGTGTTGTTGCAGAGCAGCACCTCGGTGTGTGCGCCGACCGGTACGCCGATGACGGTGACGGTCACCCAGGTACGGGTATCAGGAGTCTGACATGTCCCTCGACTTCCCCTTCCGCATCGATTCGCGTGGGCGCAGCGCCGAGGTCAGCGGCGACGCGCATATCCGCGACATGATCGAGCAGGTGCTGTTCACCGTACCCGGCGAGCGGGTCAATCGCCCGGACTTCGGCTGCGGTCTGCTGCAACTGGTGTTCGCGCCGAACAGCGATGCCCTGGCCGCCGCCCTGCAAATGACCGTGCAAGGCTCATTGCAGCAATGGCTCGGCGAGCTGATTGAGGTCGAGGAGGTACAGGTGGAAAACCTTGATGCGCGCCTGCTGGTTACCGTGCAGTACATCGTCCGCCGCGACCGTGAGCGGCAGCTGGCCAGCTTCGCCCGGGGGCTGGCATGAACATGCAACGCCAGTTC
>JBBNAI010000347.1:0-2936 GCA_037994305.1 Pseudomonas sp.
GGCAGGAATTCCTCTTCGCTCAGTTCATCGCTGAGGCGACGCTGTACCTGGTCGCGGAACTGGGCAACCCGTTCGCGCACCAGCGCATGGTCGTATTGGTCGTACTGATACATCCCGCCACCTCATCCACCACCCGCACGGCGGGTTCAAGTGGGGGCGACTATGGCGTGATAGCGCACAAGCAGAACAGACTCAGATTAACGGCAGAAATACGGATCAGATGCTTCGAAATCCTATTCCTAGTAATGCGAGGAATTGTATTTTCTGCAGAACGACCACAAGTCGGCCTCAAGAGCAAAGTTCTGCTCCTGCGCCGAAGCGCAGACAGCTAACAGGTGGCTCAACGGCAAGTCCGGCACGGTTTGCGCCGAACAACTCCACCCGCTAGCAAACGAGCGCGAGCACAGACCTGCTCTTGCTCGTACAGGTCCGTCGCATCCGACTCAGAAGGTGTACGCGACACCGAGCTGCACTGTGCGTGGCGCGCCCGGGTAGGCGTAGAGATTGAACGCGGCCTCCTCGTATTCCTCGTTGAGCAGGTTCTTCACATCGAGGTTCAGGCGTACGTGCTCGTTCAGCTTGTAGAAGCCCAGCAGATCGACGACGGTGTAGTCCTGCATGGCATAAGAAGTGGCGCTGGTCTGCCCGGCTCGCTCGTCGATGTATTTCAGGCCCATACCGAGGCCAAGCCCGTTCGCGGCACCGCTCTGGAACTCGTAGACATTCAGCAGGCTGAAGCTGTTGCGCGGGATGTTCGCCAGCCGCGTGCCGCTGCGCAGCGTATTGTCCTTGGTCACCTCGGCGTCGACGAAGGCATAGCCGCCGATCATCCGCCACTCTGGGGTGATGTTGCCTGCGACGTTCAGGTCGAAGCCACGACTGCGCACCTCGCCTGCGGCGATGCTGAAGGTCGAATCGAGTGGGTCAACGGTCAGTACATTCTGTTTGACGATGTGATAGACCGCCGCCTCGACGCTCAGCTGCCGGTCGGGTGCCTCCCACTTCAAGCCCATCTCGTAGGACTTGCCCTCCTCCGGATCGAAGCCGTCACCCAGGCGGCTCGCACCGCTGTTGGGCTTGAAGGAACGCGCCAGGTTGACATAGGCCGCCAGACTTTCGCTGAGGTCGTAGATCAAGCCGGCCCGTGGCGTGGCAGCATTGTCAGCGGCGCTCCAGCTGCGGCTAGCCGGCAGGTGGTTGCGGTAGTCGTGCTCGAAACGCTCGACGCGCACCCCGACCAGCGCCTTCAGGCGTTCGGTCAGGGTCACCTGGTCCTGCACGAATGCCGCCCAGGTCTGGAGGTTCTCGTCGTCGTTGGTGGTGGTGCGGGTCAGCGCCGGACGCGACTGACCGAGCACCGGGTCAAAGATGTCGATGGGATAGGCCGTGAGCGCTCCGCTGGAGCGGCGGATGATCGACTGGTAGTGGTAGTCCTCGTACTCGACACCCGTGAGCAGTGTGTGCTCCAGACCCAGCGCATTGAAGTAGCCGGTCAGGTTCAACTGCACGTCGCGGTCGTTCCAGTCCAGCTTGCGATAGTTGAAGTTGCGCCCCAGGGTGCGACCGTCGGCCTGCAGGCCATTGGCCTCAACGGCATTGCCCTGCAGAGTGCCGTCCAGTTGTTGCACCCCACCGGCCAGGGTCCAGTCCGCGTTCAGCGCATGATCGAAGCGCAACTGCAGCATGTCATTGTCGTTGTGCAGGTTGTTGTCGCTGCCTTTCTCCCAGATGTTGGTATCCCGCGAGGCGTTGCCAGCCTGGTTGGTGTAGCGCGTCAGGCCACGATCCAGCGGATGGCTGTTGCGCATCAGGTCGGCTTCGAAAGTAATACGTGTGGCATCGCTGACCTGCCAGCTGAGCACCGGGGCGACATCGTAACGCTCGGTCTCGACGTCGTCGCGGAAGCTCTCGCCGCCCTCACCCAGCAGGTTTAGACGGTAGGCCAGCCGGCCCTCTTCATCGAGTGCACCGGTGGCATCGAGGGTGCCGCGGTGCATG
Organism: Pseudomonas sp.; assembly: GCA_037994305.1. Classification (GTDB taxonomy): domain Bacteria; phylum Pseudomonadota; class Gammaproteobacteria; order Pseudomonadales; family Pseudomonadaceae; genus Aquipseudomonas. Next base: position 1,999 of record JBBNAI010000347.1, read on the forward strand.
CCTTGGTCGTCGACCTGGCTGCCGAGTACCACCTTGCTTTCGGCTTGCGGCTGCTTGCTGACCACATTGAAAGTGCCGCCCGGATCACCACGACCATAGAGGGTCGAGGCTGGCCCGCGCAGAACCTCAATACGCTCAATGGTGTTGGCATCCGGGGCATTCGGGTAGCCGCGATTGATCGGGAAGCCGTTGCGATAAAACTCGCCCGTGGTGAAACCGCGCACGGTGAAGGTGGTCAGTCCCTGGCCACCGAAATTATTGCCGCGCCCCACGCCACCTGCGTAGTCGAGCGCATCCTGCAGACGGGTCGCCCCGCTGTCTTCGAGCACAGTACGGGGAACCACGCTGACCGACTGCGGCGTTTCATGCAGCGCGGTGTCCGTGCGGGTAGCACTGGCCGAGCGCGTCGCCTTGTAACCGGCCACTGGGCCATCGGACCGCTCCGTATCGCCCTGCGCCTCAATGTTCAGGGCCTGCAGTTGCAAAGCAGATGGAAAGGTCTCTTCGGTTTGAGCGGCCCACAGGGCAGGAGAAACGGCGTTCAGAAGGCAGAATGAAACAAACGTACGACGCATCGAGGGCGTGATCCTTCAACTACAGGGAAAGAGTCGGTAGAAAGTCGACACATGCTAAATTAAACAATAATACTTATCATTAAGAATATTATTGTTGCCAACTCAATAGCCGTCGTGACCAATCCCGGCCTAAACCGGGCCGAAGCGTGTCCGCCCGACCGAACCAGAGACGGCCGATGGAACGCTGTCGCCAATCGTCTATGCCTTAGCGCCTTACTTAGCTGTGTCAGGCACTTCATCTGATCCGCTTTTTATTGAGCAACCTGAATCTGTTATGTAATCACTAACCCGTCGACCATTGCCTCATCTTGAAAAGCTTGATGAGGCACCCGTCATGAGCGAACGCATCCCCGCGCAGATCAT
>JBBNAI010000348.1:0-2027 GCA_037994305.1 Pseudomonas sp.
GTGAGCACGCGGCCAGGCCTCGACTGTAAACGTCCCCTTGCTGTAACCGCCCGCTGGGCGGCCGGGCGTATGCTCGAAGCATCCGCATCCCCCGCGATCAGGGCCACACGCACGCGCAGGGCCGACAAGCCCCGCGACCAATGGCGTGAAGCCGCGGTCTAAGCTGCAGTCAGCGCTCACTGGAGTTGGTCATGGCCCTCAGCGTTTTCGACCTGTTCAAGATCGGTATCGGCCCGTCCAGCTCGCATACCGTGGGGCCGATGCGCGCGGCCGCACGCTTCGTCGACGGCCTGCGCCGGGAGAACCTGCTGGCCGCAACCGCCAGCCTCAAGGTCGAGCTGTACGGCTCGCTCGGCGCCACCGGCAAGGGCCACGGCAGCGACAAGGCGGTACTGCTGGGCCTGGAGGGCGAACAGCCGGACAGCGTCGACACCGCAACCATCGACGCGCGTCTGGCCGCCATCCGCAGCCAGGGAGAACTCAAGCTGGGCGGCGAGCGGGTGATCCGCTTCGTCGAGAAGGAACACCTGGCGATGATCAGGAAACCCCTCGACTTCCACCCCAACGGCATGATCTTCCGCGCCTTCGACGCCGCCGGTCTGCAACTGCGCGCGCGCGAGTATTACTCGGTGGGTGGCGGTTTCGTAGTCGACGAGGAGGCTGCCGGCAAAGACCGTATCGTCGAGGACCAGACGCCCCTCGCCTACCCGTTCAAGAGCGCCAAGGAGTTGCTGGCCCTGTGCAGCGAGCACGGCCTGTCGATCAGCCAATTGATGCTGGCCAACGAAGCCGCCTGGCGCCCGGAAGCGGAGACCCGCAGCGGCCTGCTGCACATCTGGCAGGTGATGCAGGACTGCGTCACCGCCGGCTGCCGCAACGAGGGCATCATGCCCGGCGGGCTCAAGGTGCGCCGCCGCGCCGCCGCCCTGCAGCGCCAGCTCAGCCAGAACCCGGAAGCCAGCCTGCGCGACCCGCTGACCACCCTGGACTGGGTCAACCTCTACGCCCTGGCGGTCAACGAGGAAAACGCCAGCGGCGGCCGCGTAGTCACCGCGCCCACCAACGGCGCTGCGGGCATCGTGCCGGCCGTGCTGCACTACTACCGGCGCTTCGTGCCCGGCGCCAACGATGATGGCGTGGTGCGCTTCCTGCTCACCGCCGCTGCCATCGGCATCCTGTACAAGGAAAACGCCTCGATCTCCGGCGCCGAAGTTGGCTGCCAGGGCGAAGTCGGGGTGGCCTGCTCGATGGCCGCCGGTGCCTTGTGCGAAGTGCTGGGCGGCAGCATTCAACAGGTGGAGAACGCCGCCGAGATCGGCATGGAACACAACCTCGGTTTGACCTGCGACCCGGTCGGCGGGCTGGTCCAGGTGCCGTGCATCGAGCGCAACGCCATGGGCTCGGTTAAGGCGATCAACGCCGCGCGCATGGCCCTGCGCGGCGACGGCCAGCACTTCATCTCGCTGGACCGGGTAATCCGCACCATGCGCCAGACCGGTGCGGACATGAAGAGCAAGTACAAGGAAACATCGCGAGGCGGGTTGGCGGTGAACATTATCGAGTGCTGAGACAAAGCCCCCTCACCCTGCCCTCTCCCCAAGGGTGAGAGGGTTCTGTACGAGCGGCAGCGGCTCACTCCCTCACCCAAGCCCCGCAGAACTAGCCCCCTCGCCCCTTTGGGGAGAGGGTTGGGGTGAGGGGGCTCGCCAAGCATCACAATACTGCGTAGGGCGGGTGAAACCCGCATTGCACCTACCCTACACCTCAGCTACGCAGCCGATACCCGGTCTTGAAGATCCAGCCCACGGTGATGATGCAGGCCAGCAGGAAGCCCAGGGTCATGCCGAAGCTCACCGCCACGTTGACGTCCGACACGCCGTAGAAGCTCCAGCGGAAGCCGCTGATCAGGTACACCACCGGGTTGAACAGGGTCACCTTCTGCCACAGCTCCGGCAGCATGCTGATGGAGTAGAAGCTGCCGCCGAGGAAGGTCAGCGGGGTGACGATCAGCGCCGGTACCACCTGCA
>JBBNAI010000349.1:0-4286 GCA_037994305.1 Pseudomonas sp.
CTCAAATCCAACCTGCAGGAAGTCGCCGCCCGTGGCGGCCAACTGATCGTCTTCGCCGACCAGCAAGCCGGCATGAGCAATGGCGCCGGCACCCACGTGGTCAACATGCCGCACATCCACGACGCCCTGGCGCCGATCCTCTACACCTTGCCGCTGCAGCTGCTGTCGTACTACGTGGCAGTGTTCAAGGGCACGGATGTCGATCAGCCGCGTAACTTGGCGAAATCGGTAACGGTGGAGTAACTGAGAGCGGAAAGAGAAAGCGGGCCGATGGCCCGCTTTTTCATTGGGGCAATGGCAGTGGTGGAAGTGCCTTGTATCTCTAGACTCGTCTGTCCCTTGTTGTTGATGAATATCTATCGCTGAGAGTGGTATTCGTCCCGGCTGCCATCCTGACCTAAGCTGGCGGGGTTCCCTGTGCGTTCGCCGAGGAGGTCCGTCATGCGTGCCCAAGCCGTGTTAATCCTGAGTCTGAGCTGGTTGCCCATGCTGGCCAGCGCCGAGCAAATTCGACCGGGGCTGTGGGAGTTCACCAGCAGCGCGCAGAGTGACGGGCAGGCCATGCCGGACATGCAGCAACTGCTCGGCCAGCTACAGAGCATGCCACCCGAACAGCGCCAGATGATGGAGCAGATGATGGCCAAGCAGGGCGTCAAACTGGGTGGTGCCGGCGTACAGCTGTGCCTCAGTGAGGAGCAGGCGAAGGCCCGTGATGTGCCCCTGGCGGACCCCAGTTCGGGTTGCACACACGAGATCACGGAGCGCGGTGAGGATGTTGTGAAATTCCGCTTCACCTGCCCCGATGGCCAGGGCGAGGGTGAAACCCACTTCGAGGGTGACAGCGCTTTCAGTACGCAGCTCAAGGGTGTCTACGCTGGCCGTAAAAGCGAGATGCACAGCCAGGCGCGCTGGCTCGGTGCGGACTGTGGCGGGCTATCGCCCCGCTAGCGCCTGCGAGGGTGCCGTTGAGCGCTAGCGTGGGCGGTTCGTGGCCTTCAGCTTCTCGAGCAGGCGCTGGCTTTGTTCCTGCTGTTCTGCCTCGCTGAGCTGAGGGTTATCCAGCACCTCATTCATGGCATCCAGCAAGTCACTCTGCTGGTGAATGCGTTGATCCAATTGCTGCAGGCGAGCTACGTGGCGCGAGCTCCAGATTGCCCAGCCAATAACTGCCAATAGCAGCAGCGCCAAAGCGAGCAAAACCAGCGTGTTCATAGTGGCTCCTGTGGGCGAGATGGGGGAAGCTGGGAAACTTCAGGCAATTGGCAGTAATTAGAATTTAACGGCGTAAACGCGGAATTTAGCCACCATTTCACCGATAATTCATGACTGAAAAGATGCTAGCCACGATGTTTAGGCACCGTTCCACGTGAAACCCTTCTAAGCCAAGCGCCTGTTGTAACCGGTGGAAATATGGGCGCCTAGCGCGCCATCCACACGCCTTTGCTCTGCTGCTCGCAGGCCGGTTTCAGGTAGCGCGCATCGGTGGCGACGCCGTAGTAGAAGATGTCTTGCTGGTAGGGCATGCCCGAAACCGTGGCGTTGCGGCATTCGCCGAAGGAGCCTGTGGGGCATTGGTCGACGAATTTGACCTCGACCTTCTGGCCTTTCAGCTGTGGCTGGCAGAAGCCATCACGGAACAGGTTGGGCGGGATGCTGCGGTTCTGTTGGCAGACTTTCACATCCACCTGGTTGCCCTGGCTGTGCACCACGCAGGCATCGCCCCAGGCCTGGCCGGCCAAGCCCAACAACAGCATTGCAGCAATCGCACGCATCCGCCCACCTCCTGATCAAAGCCGCGACTTTAGCCTTTTCCGCGCGCCGGCAAAACCGCACCATAGGCAGATGCTGAACCATATCCCGACTCATCTGATCGCCGGCCCCCTGGGCGCCGGCAAGACCAGCCTGATCCGCCAGCTGTTGGCGCAGAAACCGGCGGATGAACGCTGGGCGGTGCTGATCAACGAATTCGGTCAGATCGGCCTGGATGCGGCCCTGCTGACCACTGACGCGCAGGGCATCGGCCTGGCCGAAGTAGCGGGCGGCTGCCTGTGCTGCGTGAACGGTGCGCCGTTCCAGGTGGGCCTGGGTCGCCTGCTGCGCAAGGCGCGCCCGCATCGCTTGCTGATCGAACCGTCCGGCCTCGGACATCCGGCCGAGTTACTGCGTCAGCTCAGTGAGCCGCCGTGGCAGGGTGTGCTCAGCCTGCAACCGGCGGTCATGGTGCTGGATGCTGCGGCCCTGGCGGCAGGCGAGCCGTTGGCCGAGGTGCAGCAGGCGGCATTGGCGCAGATGGGCTTGCTGGTGCTGAACAAGGCCGAAGCGCTGGATGAGGCGGTGCGCGCCGAACTGCTGAAGCAGCTGCCAGGGTTGCCACGGGTGTGGACCAGCCAGGGCCGGCTGGACTTCGACCAGCTGCCGGGATTTGCGGTGAAGGCGGGTGAGGGCGGTGCCGCGCTGGCGCTGCCAACGGGCGCGACCCCGCCAGGTGTGCTGTGGCTGGAGCCTGGCACGCCGATCTGCCAGATCCAGCAGCAGGTCGAGGGTTGGAGCATTGGTTGGCGCTGGCATCCCAGCCAGCGTTTCGAGCTGATGCGCGTGCAGCAGTGGTTGGGCGAGCTGCCCTGGCGCCGGGCCAAGCTGGTGTTGCAGACCAATGCCGGCTGGCTGTCGGCCAATGCACTGGAGGGCGAGTCCTTGCATTGGCGCGAGAGCGAGTGGCGCAAGGATTCGCGGTTGGAGCTGATCTTCCGTGAGGCGCAGGACGAGGACGCGCTGCGCCGCGGCTTTCTTGCCTGCCTGCTTACGGTGTAGGTGTTTGCTCGGCCAGTTGCAGCTGGGCCATGTCCTCGATGATGCGTGCGCTGTAGCGGCTGACCAGGGAGGGGATGGCCGTTTTCTGGTACGCCCGTAGCGAGGGTTCGATGTAGCGCCACTTGGACTGGATATCGCCGAGCCTGCTCAGGTCGTCGGCGGACTGGGCGTTGTCCCGCAGTTGAGTCAGCCCGCTGGTGAACTGCTCGGTCAATTGGTCGATGCCCTGGCCATCGCCGCCCAGAGTGTTGGCGCCGACGTTGTAGGCGATGTAGCTGGTGGTGAGGCTCTGCAGCAGCAACTCCAGGCTGCGCCCGCGCTGGGCCAGTGCGGTATCGGCGGGTGGTGCAGGCAGGCTGGTTGCGAAGGTGGCACAGGCGGCGTCGAGCTGGCTGTTGAGGCGAATCAGTTCGGCAATCGAGCGGCCATCCACATCGCCTTGCGCTTGTACCTGGGTGCTCAATTGGCCGAGCAGGTCGGTATAGGCGCGCCACTGCTGGCGAATCTTTTCTAGTGCGCTGGCGTGGGTCGGATCGACGGTTTCACCGAGCATCAGCAGATGCGCGTTGGCCAGGGTCAGGTAGTGGTCGATCGACTGGCTGTGCGCCGGATCGGTATCCACCCCATACAGCAGATAGAAATCGCCCAGCGAGCCCTGCAGGGAGAGGCGCAGCTGGTGCAGGTGCGCCGCGTTGCTGGTGGTTTCGCTGGCGTTGAGGGTGCTGCTGAGCAACAACCCGATCGAGCAGAACAGGATCAGTAGAGGGGACTGCATGCAGGCTCCGTGGGCGCGACCGGGCCTGAGCGGAGCCCGTTCGGTGCGCAAGCGGTAGGGGAAGCGCGGGCAGCCTGGCGACTACCCGCGCTGTGCGATCACGGGTGGGCGTTGAACCAGGCGAGCACTTTGCCGGGCGAGGCGGCGAACCATTCGTGGCCGGCCAGCGGCTCGGTGTAGCGCGCGGTTTCGATGCCCTGGTAGAGCAGGCGGTCGTAGTACAGGTCCATGGTCCACCACGGCACCACGCTGTCGACGAAGCCATGCAGGAGCAGGGTTGGCGGGTGATCGGCCGGCAGTTCCGGCACCACGCACAGCGGCCCGGAGCAGGTGGCATAGGAGCCCGACTGCACGGCCAGGGCGCGGAACTTGCCGGGGAAGGACACGGCCATGCGGCTGCTGTTGTAGCCGCCGCTGGAGATGCCCGTGGCGTACTGGCGCTGGGCGTTGAGCGGGCCGAAGTGACCAGTGCCGATGGCGTCCAGCACGTTGCCGAGGAAGTCGTAGTCGGTGGTCAGCTCGTAGGCCTGGGCCAGGCCGGGAATGTTGGTCTGCCAGAACAGGTCTGCCGGTGCGCTCGGGGCGATTACTGCATAGCCGTTGTTGAGCAGGGTCTGGATCACCTTGCCTTCGTAGTAACCGCCGAAGGGCAGGTTGCTGGTGTAGGTGAAGTCGTCGAGGGCGAAGAACGAACCCTGGT
>JBBNAI010000350.1:0-2995 GCA_037994305.1 Pseudomonas sp.
TTGGCGTCCAGCGAAGCGGACGGCAGCATGCCGATGGAACCGGTGAGCATGGAAGCCTCATCCGACAGAATGTCGCCGAACATGTTGTCGGTGACCATCACGTCGAACTGCTTGGGTGCACGCACCAGCTGCATCGCCGCATTATCGACGTACATGTGGCTCAGCTCGATATCCGGGTAATCCTTGGCCACTTCCTCGACCACGGTGCGCCACAGCTGACTGGAAGCCAGGACGTTGGCCTTGTCCACCGAGCAGAGTTTCTTGCCGCGCACGCGGGCCATGTCGAAACCTACCTGGGCGATGCGGCGGATCTCGCTCTCGCTGTACGGCAGGGTGTCGTAGGCATGACGCTCGCCACTCTCCAGCACGCGGTTCTCACGCGGCTGACCGAAGTAGATGCCGCCAGTCAGCTCACGCACGATGAGGATATCCAGGCCCGCGACCACTTCCGGCTTGAGGCTGGAAGCATCGGCCAGTTGCGGGTAGAGGATGGCCGGACGCAGGTTGGCGAACAGTCCCAGCTGCGAGCGAATCTTCAGCAGGCCGCGCTCCGGACGGATGGCCGGGTCGATCTTGTCCCACTTCGGCCCGCCGACCGCGCCGAGCAGGATGGCATCGGCAGCGCGGGCACGCTCCAGGGTCTCATCAGCCAGCGGCACGCCGTACTTGTCTACGGCAGCGCCGCCCAGCTCGTCGAACGACAGCTCGAAACCCAGGCTGTACTTGTCGTTGGCCAGCTGCAGCACCTTGACCGCCTCGGCCATGATTTCCGGGCCGATACCGTCGCCAGGGAGAACCAGAATCTGCTTGCTCATGCTTTCCTCTCAAACGGCGCACGCTGCGCCAACAAAATGATCAACGCTCGGCCCACAACACCAGCACATCCGTGCTGAAGGAGCCGTCGTCGGCAATCTCGAAATACTCACGAACCTCTTCACCCACCGCGACCTGCAAGGCGCGGATGGCCTGGCGCAGGATCTCCGGGGTGCGCATGCGCTCGACCCAGCTGGCGAACTCCAGGCGCAGCCGCTGGCGCGTGCTCGCCGTGATGACCAGACCGGCATCGCCGACCAGACGCGCCCACTCAGCCGGCGAATAGTCGCGCACATGGCTGGTATCACGCAGCAACTCCACGGCTTGCAGGTGGGTATCCAGCAACGGCAAGCCGGGAGCGGCTACATCGATGAATGCCGCCACGCCGCCAGGCTTCAGCACCCGCCGCACTTCGCGCAGGGCCTGCCCGACATCACGCCAGTGGTGCGCCGAATAGCGACTGAAGACGAAATCGAACTCAGCGTCGGCGAACGGCAAGCGCTCGGCCATGCCGCATGCGGTACGCACATTGTCCAGGCCACGTTCGGCGGCGGTGGACGCTACCACATCGAGCATCTGCTGGGACAAGTCGTACGCCACCACTTCGCCGGCCAGCGCAGCGACCTGGAAACTCACATGCCCGGCACCGCAGCCCAAGTCCAGCACCCGCGCCGCATCGACCTGCGCAACGCGCTCGCGCAGCTGAGCGAACTCCGTGCCCTGCGCATGCACGGCACTGCTGAGATAGGCCGCGGCCTGCTCACCGAACTGACGTTCAACCACCTGTACGTGAGTGCTCATGCGGATTCTCCTCCCCGATTACGACTCAGCCGTGTACCGGCACGCCATAGCTCTGGACGATGCGCTGGTCCTGCTCAACTTGGGAAAACAGCTCCCAGTCGAGGCCATTGACATCCCGTGTGCTGGAGTAGCCGCTCACCTGGTCATCCTCAAAGCCAACGTGGCGCAGTCGACCGCCCTGCCCCACCTGCTGGTTGATCGAGAAATTCAGCAACTCGGTACGCCACATGGCGTACTGCTCCGGTACCACCACACTGGCCGGCTGGCCGAGGCGCTGGCTGTAGTCGGCGATGGAGGCATCCAGATTTTCCACCGCCAGGGCTATATGGAAACGCTTCATCGCCACCACCCTTACTTGAGCGAACCGAACAGCCAGGGATTGCGCTGCTGGTAGCTGCCCTCGAACGCCTTGATCGCCTCGGCGTCCTGCAGGGTCAGGCCAATATCGTCCAGGCCATTGAGCAGGCAGTGCTTGCGGAAGGCATCGACCTCGAAGTGGTACTGCACGCCGTCCGCACGGGTCACGGTCTGCGCCTGCAGGTCAACGGTCAGTTGATAACCCTCGGCAGCCTCGGCCTGCTGGAACAGCGCATCGACTTCGTCTTCCTTGAGGATGATCGGCAGCAGGCCGTTCTTGAAGCTGTTGTTGAAGAAGATGTCGGCAAAGCTCGGCGCGATGATGGTACGGAAACCGTACTCTTCCAACGCCCACGGGGCGTGCTCACGGGACGAGCCACAGCCGAAGTTCTCGCGGGCCAGCAGTACGCTGGCGCCCTGGTAGCGCGGGAAGTTCAGCACGAAGTCTTTGTTGAGCGGGCGACCGGAACTGTCCTGGTTCGGCTGCCCGACATCCAGGTAACGCCACTCGTCGAACAGGTTCGGGCCGAAGCCGCTGCGCTTGATCGACTTGAGGAACTGCTTGGGAATGATCTGATCGGTGTCGACGTTGGCGCGATCGAGCGGCGCAACGAGGCCGGTATGTTGGGTAAAAGCTTTCATGTTCCGCCTCCTCAGGCCTGCATCAGTTCGCGTACATCGATGAAACGACCGGTCACCGCCGCCGCCGCGGCCATCGCCGGGCTGACCAGGTGAGTCCGCCCGCCAGCGCCTTGGCGCCCTTCGAAGTTGCGGTTGGAGGTGGACGCACAATGCTCGCCGTTGCCCAGCTTGTCCGGGTTCATCGCCAGGCACATGGAACACCCCGGCTCACGCCATTCGAAGCCCGCGGCGATGAAGATCTTGTCCAGCCCTTCTGCCTCGGCCTGCGCCTTGACCAGGCCGGAACCTGGCACCACCAGCGCCTGCTTGACGGTACTGGCCACCTTGCGCCCCTTGGCCACTTCGGCAGCGGCGCGCAGGTCTTCGATGCGCGAGTTGGTGC
>JBBNAI010000351.1:0-1508 GCA_037994305.1 Pseudomonas sp.
AGCGCCAGCATCCCGGACAGCGCCTATGAAGCCGTGGGCGCAGCCATTGGCAACGATGCTGCCGCCTTCGGTGCCGACCTGGTGCTGAAAGTGGTTGCCCCGACCGACGCCGAACTGGCCCACATGAAAACCGGCGCCGTGCTGGTTGGCATGCTCAACCCGTTCAGCAACGAGACCATCGCGCGCATGAATGCCCGTGGCGTCACCGCCTTCGCCCTGGAGGCCGCGCCGCGTACCTCCCGTGCGCAGAGCCTGGACGTGCTGAGCTCGCAAGCCAACATCGCCGGCTACAAGGCCGTGCTGCTGGCGGCGCACCACTACCCGCGCTTCATGCCGATGCTGATGACCGCCGCCGGTACCGTTAAGGCCGCGCGCATCCTCATCCTCGGTGCCGGTGTTGCCGGCCTGCAGGCCATCGCCACGGCCAAGCGCCTGGGTGCGGTGATCGAGGCCTCGGACGTGCGTCCGGCGGTGAAGGAACAGATCGAATCGCTCGGCGCCAAGTTCGTCGACGTACCGTTCGAGACCGATGAAGAACGCGAGTGCGCCCAGGGCGTTGGCGGCTATGCCCGTCCGATGCCGGCCTCGTGGATGGAGCGTCAGGCCAAGGCGGTGCACGAGAAGGCCAAGCAGGCCGACATCGTCATCACCACCGCCCTGATCCCGGGCCGCAAGGCGCCGACCCTGCTGCACGAAGCGACCGTCGCCGAGATGAAGCCGGGCTCCGTGGTCATCGACCTGGCTGCAGCGCAAGGCGGCAACTGCCCGCTGACCGAAGCCGAGCAGGTGGTGGTCAAGCATGGCGTGACCATCGTCGGCCACAGCAACCTGGCGGCCCTGGTGCCGGCAGACGCTTCGGCCCTGTATGCACGCAACCTGCTGGACTTCCTCAAGCTGGTGATCGACGCCGAAGGCAAGTTCCACCTCAACCTCGAAGACGACATCGTCGCCGCGTGCCTGATGTGCCGCGACGGTGAAATCGTGCGCAAGAACGGATAAGGAGCCAGACAATGGAAGACATGCTGATCTCCCACGGCATCTACAACCTGATCATCTTCGTGCTGGCCATCTACGTTGGCTACCACGTGGTGTGGAACGTGACTCCAGCCCTGCACACCCCGCTGATGGCCGTGACCAACGCAATTTCCGCGATCGTCATCGTCGGCGCCATGCTGGCCGCCGCCCTGACCGTGACCCCGCTGGGCAAGTTCATGGGCACCGCTGCCGTGGCCCTGGCCGCGGTCAACGTGTTCGGTGGCTTCCTGGTTACCCGTCGCATGCTGGAAATGTTCAAGAAAAAGGCGCCTAAAGCGCAGGCGGAGAAACACTGATGAGCATGAACCTGATCACTGTTCTCTACCTCGTCGCCTCGATCTGCTTTATCCAGGCACTCAAAGGACTGTCGCACCCCACTACCTCGCGCCGGGGCAACCTGTTCGGCATGATCGGTATGGGCATCGCCGTGGTCACCACCGTGTTCCTGGTGTTCAAGCTGGGCGCCCAGATGG
>JBBNAI010000352.1:0-2862 GCA_037994305.1 Pseudomonas sp.
ACTACGGCACAGAACTGGCAGGCATCTGGTTCGTCGGCGACAGCAGGGGTGACCTCGACGCGGCGCTGGCCGTCCATTGCCAGCCCGTGCTGGTGAAAACCGGCAAGGGTGAACGGACCCTGGCCAAGCCATTGCCAGCGGGAACCCTGATATTCGATGATCTGGCGGCAGTTGCCGATCAGCTTCTTCTCTAGAGAACACGAGCCCCCATGACGACAGTGCAGGCCATCAGAACCTTCTTCTTCTACCTGCTGCTGTCATCCAGCTCCTTCTTCTGGTGCATTATCTGCGTGTTCATCGCGCCGCTGCTGCCGTTTCGCGCACGCTACCGCCTGGTGATCCAGACCTGGTGCCGCTGCGCCACCTGGTTGGCGAAAGTCATGGTGGGCATCCGCTACGAAGTCCACGGCCTGGAAAACATCCCGCAGCAACCCTGCGTGATCCTCGCCAAGCACCAGAGCACCTGGGAAACCTTCTTCCTTTCCGCCTTCTTCGAGCCGCTGTCGCAAGTGGTCAAGCGCGAGCTGCTGTATGTGCCGTTCTTCGGCTGGGCGATGGCCATGCTCAAGCCCATCGCCATCGACCGCAGCAACCCCAAGGCCGCCCTCAAGCAGCTGGCCAAGCAGGGCGCCGAGCGCATCGAGCAGGGCGCCTGGGTGCTGATCTTCCCGGAAGGCACGCGCATTCCGCCGGGTCAGATCGGCAAGTTCTCCCGGGGCGGTACGGCCCTGGCGGTCAACTCTGGCCTGCCAGTGCTGCCGATCGCCCATAACGCCGGCGAGTTCTGGCCCAAGCAGGGCTGGGCCAAGTACCCGGGCACCATCCAGGTGGTGATCGGCCCGCTGATGTATGCCGAAGGCGAAGGCCCACGCGCCATCGCCGAACTCAATGAGCGCGCCTTCAACTGGGTCAGCCAGACCCAGCAGCAGATCTCCGGCATACCCACCCAGCTCAGCCCGCTGGACGAGCCCAGCGCGGTTTGAGCCCAGCTGTGGATAAGCTGTGCAAGAAATACCGGCGCAGTGCCATCAGCGGCTTTAACCTGATGATATTAAACAGTTTTTCTGTATACCTCGAATCAGGCCTAGCGGGGCATAAGTTTTTCGCGCAGGCCTGCCGCAGGGAATTCGGCAGTGCCGCACAGTCTTGCCGGAACGCCCCGGCGGCAAAGGGGTTAAGCTAGCCGCACTCGCATTTCGTGAAAGGGAATTTCGCTCCATGCCATCCATCTATCAGCTCAAGCCACGTTTCCAGAACCTGCTGCGGCCGGGCGTCACCCGCCTGCATGCGCGCGGCGTCACCGCCAACCAGGTGACCCTCGCCGCCGGCCTCGTCTCCGTGCTGCTCGGCGTGCTGTTGGCCCTGGGCAGCGCCCATGTCTGGCTGTTCGCCCTGATTCCCGTGTGGATGCTGCTGCGCATGGCGCTCAACGCAGTGGACGGCATGCTCGCCCGCGAATTCGGCCAGCAATCCAAACTCGGTGCCTACCTCAACGAACTCTGCGATGTGATCGCCGATAGTGCCCTGTATCTGCCCTTCGCCCTGCTAACCGGGGTATCGCCGCTGCTGGTGGTCCTGGTGGTGCTGTTCGCCCTGATCAGCGAATACGCCGGCGTGCTCGGCCCGATGGTAGGTGCTTCACGGCGCTACGACGGGCCGATGGGCAAGAGTGATCGCGCCTTCTGCTTCGGCACCCTGGGCGCGGGTGTAGCGTGCGGCCTGCTGCCAGCGTCTTGGATAGACGGGCTGCTCGCGGTGATCCTGGCCCTGCTGCTGTACACCCTGTTCAATCGCGTGCGCCACGGCCTGACCGAGGTGGCACAACCCTCCCAGTCGGAATAAGGATATTTCGATGCGCGAAGCCCAGAACCACATCTTTACCACTCACGATGGCGTCGAGCTGCTCTATCGCCACTGGCCCGCCACGACACCTGCTGCCGGCCCGCGCCAGGCGGTGGTGATGTTCCACCGCGGTCACGAGCACGGCGGGCGCATGGCCCACCTGCCCGACGAGCTGGACCTGCCCGACTACGACTTCTTTGCCTGGGACGCCCGCGGTCATGGCCTGTCTCCTGGTGCGCGCGGCGACAGCCCGAGCTTCGCCACCAGCGTGCGCGACGTGCAGACCTTTATCGAGCACATCGCCGCGATCCATGCCGTAGCCGTCGAAGACATGGCCGTGCTGGCCCAGAGCGTCGGCGCCGTGGTGGTGTCGACCTGGGCCCATGACTACGCCCCGCAGATCCGCTGCCTGGTACTCGCCTCGCCGGCGTTCAAGGTCAAGCTCTACGTGCCCTTCGCCCGCCCCGGTCTGAAGCTGATGCGCGCCTGGCGCGGCAACTTCTTCGTCAACAGCTACGTCAAGGCGCGCTTCCTCAGCCACGATCCCGAGCGCATCGCTTCCTTCGAGAACGACCCACTGATCAGCCGGCCGATCTCGGTGAACATGCTGCTCGGCCTGTATGAAGCCGCCGACCGCGTGGTGGCCGATGCCCAGGCGATCCAGATCCCCACCCAGCTGCTGATCTCCGGCGCCGACTTCGTTGTCCATCGCCAGCCGCAGGAGCAGTTCTTCGAGCGCCTGGGCAGCCTGCGCAAGGAGAAGCACATCCTCCCCGGCTTCTTCCACGACACCCTCGGCGAACGCGACCGCGCCCATGCCCTGAGCCGTGCCCGACGCTTTATCCTGCGCAGCTTCGAGGAGCCATTGACCCGCCCCTCGCTGCTGGATGCCGACCGCCTTGGCGCTACCTGCGCCGAGGCCGAGGAACTGGCTGCACCCCTGCCGAAGAACTCCCTCGCCGACCTGTACTGGCGCGCCACCCGCGCCGGGCTGAAGCTTGGCAGCGGGCTGTCTGACGG
>JBBNAI010000353.1:0-28094 GCA_037994305.1 Pseudomonas sp.
GAACTACTGATCCCCGATGACTGGCCGCAAGGCCTGCCGGTGGACAAGCGTCGTGGTACCCGTCGCCGTGCGCCCTGGGACTTCGACCGCGACAGCGCACGCAAGAGCCTGTGCCAACAGTTCGCCACCCAAGACCTGAAAGGCTTCGGCTGCGAGCAGCTGACCCTGGCCATCGGCGCCGCCGGCTGCCTGCTCGGCTACGCCAAGGAAACCCAGCGCACCGCCCTGCCGCACCTGCGCAGCCTGCGCCACGAACGCCTGGACGACACGGTGATCCTCGATGGCGCCAGCCGGCGCAACCTGGAGCTGGACACCAACCTGGCCGGTGGTCGCGACAATACCCTGCAATCGGTGGTCGATCGTTGCCAGACCGCCATGGGTTCGCGCCTGCTGACACGCTGGCTGAACCGTCCGCTGCGCGATCGCGCCGTGCTCGAAGGCCGCCAGGACTCCATCGCCTGCCTGCTGGACCGTTACCAGTTCGAACTGATTCAGCCGCAGCTCAAGGACATCGGTGATCTCGAGCGCATCCTCGCCCGGATCGGCCTGCGCAACGCCCGCCCACGCGACCTGGCCCGTCTGCGCGATGCCCTGGCCGCCCTTCCACAGCTGCAAAGCGGCATGTCTCAGCTGGATATTCCACACCTGACCGAGCTGGCAACCAGCATCCGTACCTACCCGGAGCTGGCCGATCTGCTGGCCCGCGCCATCATCGACAACCCGCCGGCGGTGATCCGCGATGGCGGCGTGCTGAAGACCGGCTACGACGCCGAGCTGGACGAGTTGCAGTCACTGAGCGAAAACGCTGGCCAGTATCTGATGGATCTGGAGGTACGTGAAAAAGCGCGTACCGGCCTGGCCAACCTCAAGGTCGGATACAACCGAGTGCATGGCTACTTCATCGAACTGCCGAGCAAGCAGGCCGAGTCGGCGCCTGCGGACTACATCCGCCGCCAGACCCTGAAAGGTGCCGAGCGTTTCATTACCCCGGAACTCAAGGAGTTCGAGGACAAGGCCCTGTCGGCCAAGAGCCGTGCCCTGGCCCGCGAAAAACTGCTATACGACGAGCTATTGGAGCACCTGATCGGCCACCTGGCGCCACTGCAGGACACCGCCGCAGCCCTCGCAGAGCTGGACGTGCTGAGCAACCTGGCCGAGCGCGCGCTGAACCTCGACCTCAATCGCCCGCGCTTCGTCGAAGAGCCGTGCATGCGCATCAGCCAGGGCCGCCACCCTGTGGTCGAGCAGGTGCTGGATACGCCCTTCGTGGCCAACGACCTGGGGCTGGACGACAACACCCGCATGCTGATCATCACCGGCCCGAACATGGGCGGTAAATCGACCTACATGCGCCAGACCGCACTGATCGTGCTGCTGGCCCATATTGGCAGCTTCGTCCCGGCGGCGAGCTGCGAGCTGTCGCTGGTCGACCGTATCTTCACCCGTATCGGTTCCAGCGACGACCTTGCCGGAGGCCGCTCGACCTTCATGGTGGAAATGAGCGAAACCGCCAACATCCTGCACAACGCCAGTGAGCGCAGCCTGGTTTTGATGGACGAAGTCGGCCGCGGCACCAGCACCTTCGACGGCCTGTCGCTGGCCTGGTCGGCCGCCGAGCAGCTGGCCAGCCTACGCGCCTGGACACTGTTCGCCACCCACTACTTCGAGCTGACCGTCCTGCCGGAAAGCGAGCCTGTGGTGGCCAACGTGCACCTCAATGCCACCGAGCACAACGAGCGCATCGTCTTCCTTCACCACGTGCTGCCCGGCCCGGCCAGCCAGAGCTACGGCCTGGCCGTGGCGCAACTGGCCGGCGTACCGGCGCCGGTGATCCAGCGCGCCCGCGAGCACCTGGCGCGCCTGGAAACCACCAGCCTGCCTCACGAAGCGCCGCGCAACGTGGCCGGTCAACCCGCCGCACCGATGCAGAACGACCTGTTCGCCACCCTGCCGCACCCAGTGCTGGAAGAATTGGCCAAGATCAATCCCGATGATCTGACACCGCGTCGCGCGCTGGAGCTGTTATATACATGGAAGACGCGAATCTGACAGCGAGCCTCGCAAACTGGTAGAATCCGCGCGCTTTTAAGATTGCCCGACCTCCAGCCTGAGTCGAGGCCATCACTTTTTGTGCCGCAGACCCACGCAGAACGGGGCGCGGCCGCTGTTTGAGGAGAGAATCAGAACATGACTTTCGTCGTCACCGACAACTGCATCAAGTGCAAATACACCGACTGCGTGGAAGTTTGTCCGGTGGACTGCTTTTACGAAGGCCCGAACTTTCTGGTAATCCACCCGGACGAGTGCATCGACTGCGCCCTCTGCGAGCCAGAATGCCCGGCCCAGGCCATCTTCTCCGAAGACGAAGTGCCGGAAGATCAGCAAGAGTTCATCGCGCTGAACACTGAGCTGGCCGAAGTCTGGCCGAACATCACCGAGAGGAAAGATGCTCTGGCCGACGCCGAAGAGTGGGATGGTGTGAAGGACAAGCTGAAACACCTGGAGCGCTAAGCGCCCCGCAATGCAAAAGGCCCGCGTAATGCGGGCCTTTTTCTATCTGCAGTTTTTGCGGGCAAAAAAAGGGGCAGTGATTAGCTGCCCACTCTTTCTTCCCTACTCCCTGAGAATCCTGCCATCTTCCTGATGAACTGCATCCTGCAGTGGTTCCCTGACTGTCATCCTGACAATCTGCGCCTTTCCCTTGGCACAGCTTCATATTACCGCCTCCTCCCACCTTCACAAGGCCACACCTGGCTGTAAGCCGGGGAGGAAAGCTGATAGTAAAATTTAAATAATCTTTATATTTCAATTAGTTAACTTTTTTGAAAATCAGAAAACCGCCACCTGCGGGCGTAATCTGCCTGCGAACACTTACAGCAGATGTAAGCAATGGCTTACATTTCCCTCAATAAAAAAAGCCCCGGTGTGCCGGGGCTTTGAGGGGCGCAACAGCCGAAGCGCGCGCCAGGGGTAAAACCTTGTGATCAGACCAGCTGTTTCAACGCCTCGCGGCTGAACGGCAGGATGTCCTGCTCGCGGCCTTCACGGACCTTCAGCGCCCAATCCGGGTCGACCAGCAAGGCACGACCCACGGCCACCAGATCGAACTCCTGCTTGTTCAGGCGCTCCAGCAGATTCTCCAGGCTGGCCGGCTCGGCGACCTTGTCAGTGTTGACCATGAATTGCAGGAATTCACCATCCAGGCCGACACTGCCCACAGTGATGGTCGGTTTTCCGGTCAGCTTGCGGGTCCAGCCAGCCAGGTTGAGGTCCGAACCTTCGAACTCCGGCTCCCAGAAGCGGCGGGTCGAGCAGTGGAAGATGTCCACGCCAGCGTCGCTCAGCGGCTTGAGGAAAGCTTCCAGGGCTTCCGGCGTCTGCACCAGGCGCGCGGTGTAATCCTGCTGCTTCCACTGCGAGAAGCGGAAGATGATCGGGAAGTCCGGGCCGACCGCGGCGCGTACGGCCTGGATCAGCTCGATGGCGAAGCGCGAACGCTGGGCCAAGTCGCCGCCGTATTCATCGGTGCGCTGGTTGCTGCCTTCCCAGAAGAACTGGTCGACCAGGTAGCCGTGGGCGCCGTGGATCTCCACGCCGTCCATGCCGATGGCCTTGGCGTCACGCGCAGCCTGGGCAAAGGCGGCGATGACTTCGTCGATGTCGGCCTTGGTCATGCCGTGCACGACCACGTTGCCTTCCTTCACTTTCTCGCTCGGACCGTAACCCGGAACACTGGCGTCAGGCTCGGTGCCCGTTTTGCGCACGTTACCCACGTGCCACAGCTGCGGAACGATCTTGCCGCCTTCGGCGTGCACTGCATCGACCACTTCTTTCCAGCCGGCCAGGGCGTCTTCGCCGTAGAAGCGCGGCACGTGCGGGTAGCCGTTGGCGGCCTTGTGCCCGACGGTGGTGCCTTCGGTGACGATCAGGCCGACACCGGCCGCAGCGCGACGACGGTAGTACTCGACGACCTTGGCATTGGGCACGCCACCCGGGGAGAAGGAACGGGTCATCGGCGCCATCACCACACGGGTCGGCAGCTCCAGGTTGCCCAGCTGGAAGGGTTGGAACAGGGCTTTTGCAGGGGCGTTCATGGGGACTCCAAATGCCGGACAGATGACCGGTCGTCTCGTTTATAGGCAATAAAAAATCAGGGCCGCAGGAGCAGCTCCAGACGGGTGTTGAAGGCATCCAGCGGTGCAGTACCGGCGCCAACCTTGAGGCGCGCAAGCACGCCCTGCCAGGCGCTATTGATGAAGGTCGCGAGGTTGTCGCAGTCCTCGTTGGCGGCCAGTTCACCAGCCCGCTGGGCCAGCTCCAGGCAGCCGCGCAGAATATCCACCGATGCCTGCTGGATGGCGTCGACCTGGGCACCGATGGCCGGCAGCAGGTCGGCCATCTCGAAGCTCAGGCTGCCGATGAAGCAGTGGTATTCGGCCTTGTCCTGGCGCGCGAAATGGCTCTGCAGATCCTGGTAGTAGGCAAGGATGCGCGTACGCGGGCTAAGCGCCGGATTGGCCAGGGCCTCCGCGTAGCGCAGCAGGCGCGGACGGTAGACGAACTCGAGGGCGTGCAAGGCGAAATCTTCCTTGCTGGCGAAGTAGTGATAGAACGAGCCCTTGGGAATTCCCGCGGCCTGGACGATCTCCTGCACCCCAGTGCCGTGGTAGCCGCGACGGGTCATTACCGCCGAGCCCTTGGCCAGGATCAGGTCGCGCTTGTCGAGTCGAATGCTGTTCATGAGGCAAGCATATGACCGGTCGTCTCGCCCCGCCCAGCACTATTGATAGCGGTGATTGAGCATTAAAAGCACCGAGTGATCACAGCCACTGCACCTGATTGTCCAGCGGGAAGCGCAGGCGCGGGTTGTACACGCCCTTCTCGTCCTGATGCCCGACTGCCAGCAGCATGATCGGGATCGCCTCACGCGGCAGGTCGAGCACGCGGCGCAGGCGTACTTCGTCGAAGCCCTCCATCGGGCAGGTGGCGAAGCCGTGGCTCTGAAATGCCAGCATCAGGTTCTGCGCCGCCAGCGCCGTCGACTTTACCGCCCAGATGCGCATGCCCGCCTTGCTGTTGGGCGTACGCATCAGCGGCTTGCGTAACGCCAACACACGCAGCAGTTGGCGCTTGAACAGACCGAGGAGCCCCAGCGGCCCCTGGTTGTACTGGAACGGCGCGGTCTTGCTGTAGAAGTGGCGGATACGCGTCGGCACTTCGGGCTCCGGCCAGTAGGTGATGATGTCGCGGCAGGCCTGACGCCAGGTGTCGGGGCGCGCCAGCACGGCAATGATCAGCGGCGCCTTGGCAGCGTTCTGACTCATGCACACCGGATGCAGACGCGCGAGCAGTTCGGCGTCACGAATCACCTGGAAGCTCCAAGGCTGCAGGTTGCAGGAGTTGGGCGCGAGGGTGGCGAGTTCCAGACAGTCACGAATAACCGCTTCGGGCACAGGCTCGCTGGTAAATCGGCGTACTGCACGGCGGCTTTCGATCAGCGCCCGCAAGGCCGCCGGAGAGGCCAACTGGGGCACATCATCATGGGGGAAACTGGTCATCGCGGGCCTCCTCGGCAAGTCAGCCGATTAAGCAGCGCGTAGAGGCGGCCGACAAGCCGCGAGGGTGAAACAGCCGGAGCATTGGCGCATTTGCCCGCTATCGAGCGGACTCATGCGCCAGAACGATCAGGCCAGCGCCTTGTCGATCGCCTGTAGCAATGCAGGATCGTCCGGCGTGGTACGCGGGGAGAAACGCGCCAGTACGCGACCATCACGGCCAACGAGAAACTTTTCGAAGTTCCAGGTGATGTCCCCCGGAAACTCCGCGCCCTCGCCCGCCAGCAGGCGATACAACGGGTGACGGCTAGGGCCGTTGACATCCAGCTTGCTGCCCAGCGGGAACGTCACGCCGTAGTTGAGGCTGCAGAATTCGCGGATCTCGTCTTCGCTGCCCGGCTCCTGGCCCGCGAACTGGTTGCAAGGCAGCCCCAGCACGGTAAAGCCACGATCACGGTATTGCTGATGCAGCGCTTCCAGGCCCGCGTACTGCGGGGTCAGGCCACACTTGGAGGCCACGTTGACCACCAATACCAACTGGCCCTTGAACGGCGCCAGCGGCAGATCCTGGCCGTCCAGCGCGCGTAGATTGAGATCGTGAAAGGCACTCATGAGTAACTCCTTGAGCCTGCATAGAAATCTGCGCCAGGGGCAAAAAAGGCGCCCATGGGCGCCTTTTTCGCTTAGCTCAGCTTAGCAGCCACGGTTGCGCGTGGGACGACCATAAGTCGTATTGCGCAACCGACAATCAGGCTGTCAATCAGTGGTGATGACCACCTTCGCCGTGGATATGGCCGTGAGCCAACTCTTCGGCCAGGGCTTCACGCACGCTGACAACCTTGACCTGGAAGGTCAGGCGCTGGCCAGCCAGTGGGTGGTTGCCGTCGACGATCACGTCGTCGCCATCGAGGTCGCGGATGGTGACGATCTGCATGCCGCCGTCCGGGCCGGAGGCGTGGAACTGCATGCCGACTTCCAGCTCGTCGACACCTTCGAACATGCTGCGATTGAGGGTGGCAACCAGCTCGGCGCTGTATTCGCCGTAGGCATCGGCAGGCTCGATGACAGCGGTCAGCTCGTCGCCAGCTTGCTTGCCTTCAAGGGCCTTTTCCAGGCCAACGATGATGTTGCCTGCACCATGCAGGTAGGCCAGCGGGGCACCGCCGGCAGAGCTGTCGATAACCTCACCAGCATCGTTGGTCAGGGTATAGTCGATGGAGACAGCCTTGTTGGCGGCGATCAGCATAGGGTGAGACCTTTTGCAAAAGATTGAAGAACCGGCGAGTTTACCTGCGGCCTCGGTCGAAAGCGACCAGAACCCAGACGGACGGGCCATGCCGAGCTGCTTGCTGCTGGGTTTCCATCAGGACGAGGACGGCCACTGGGTCGCCGATCTGTCCTGCGGCCACACCCAGCACCTGCGCCATCAGCCGCCCTGGCAGAACCGCGCCTGGGTCACCGATGCACGCCAGCGCCAACAGCACATCGGCCGGCCCTTTGCCTGCGGCTGGTGCGCCGCCGAGCAGCAGGAACACGCCACAAACAGTGCACAGAGCAGATAGGGAGTCGTCATGCCGGCACGCAATATTCTGGTCATCAACTGCGGCAGCTCGTCGATCAAGTTCGCCCTGGTCAACGAGGCCCATTCGCACTTCACCCTCAGCGGCCTGGCCGAACGACTCGGCAGCCAGGACGCCGTATTGCACTGGCAGCGCGGCGGCGAGCAGGACAGCCTGATGCTGCCCAGCGGCGACCACCGTGCCGCCCTCGCCCAGTTGCTGCCACTGGTGCAGGGCGCAGCCGGCGGCAAACTGCATGGCATTGGCCACCGCGTGGTGCATGGCGGCGAGCAGTTCACCGCAGCCTGCCGCATCGATGCGCAGAGCCTGCAGGCGATCCGCGCCACTGCGCCGCTGGCACCGCTGCACAACCCGGCCAACCTGCAAGGCATCGAGGCCGCGCTCAAACTGTTCCCCAGCCTGACCCAGGTAGCGGTGTTCGACACCGCCTTCCACCAGAGCCTGCCCGAGCACGCCTATCGCTACGCCGTGCCGGAGCCGCTGTACCGCGAGCATGGCGTGCGCCGCTATGGCTTCCACGGCACCAGCCACCGTTATGTCAGCCATCGCGCTGCCGAGATGAGCGGCCTGGCTAGCGGCGACAGCAGTTGGTTGTCGGCGCACCTCGGTAACGGCTGTTCGACCTGCGCCATCGTCGATGGTCAGAGCCGCGACACCAGCATGGGCCTGACCCCGCTGGAAGGCCTGGTGATGGGCACCCGCAGCGGCGATGTCGACCCCAACCTGCACGGCCACCTGGCGCGCACCCTGGGCTGGAGCCTGGAACGCATCGACACGCTGCTGAACAAGGAAAGCGGCCTGCTCGGCCTCTCCGGCCTGTCCAACGACATGCGCAGCCTGGAACAGGCACGTGACCAGGGGCATGTCGGCGCGACCCTGGCTATCGAGGTGTTCTGCTACCGCCTGGCCAAGTCACTGGCCGGCATGAGCTGCGCCCTGCCGCAGCTGGACGGGCTGATCTTCACCGGCGGCATTGGTGAGAACTCGCCGCTAGTGCGCAGCAAGACCGTCGCCCACCTCAAGCTGCTCGGCCTGGCCCTGGACAAGGAGGCCAATGCCCGCTGTATCCGCGGCGTCGCGGGCTCCATTCATGCCCACGGCCACCCACGCATCCTGGTGGTACCAACCAACGAGGAGCGGCAAATCGCCCTCGACACCCTCGCCCTGCTCAATGCTTGAAACGGGGATGAACAAACCGGCGCCCACTGTCGAACCCGCTCGCTCCTTCAAGAACGGAGAACGCATGCATACCTTCTTTGTTGCCCCCACCGGCTTCGGTGTCGGCCTTACCTCCATCAGCCTCGGCCTGGTTCGCGCCCTGCAACGTGCCGGGCTGAAAGTCGGCTTCTTCAAGCCAATTGCCCAGCCGCACCCAGGTGATTCTGGGCCGGAGCGCTCCACCGAACTGATCGCCCGCACCCTGGGCCTCACACCGCCCACGCCACTGGCGTTGAGCCACGTCGAGCGCATGCTCGGCGATGGTCAGCTGGACGAACTGCTGGAAGAAATCATCAGCCTCTACCAGCAGGCCGCCGAGGGCCTGGACGTGCTGATCGTCGAAGGCATGGTGCCTACCCGCCACGCCAGCTATGCGGCGCGGATCAATGTGCACCTGGCCAAGAGCCTGGATGCCGAAATCATCCTGGTGTCGGCACCGGAAGGCGAATCCGCCCAGGAAATGAACGAGCTGTCCGACCGCATCGAGATCCAGGCTCAACTGTTCGGCGGCCCGAAAGACCCGAAGGTGCTCGGCACCATCCTCAACAAGGTGCGAGGTGATGATTTCGCCGCTCGCCTGCAGCAGCTTTCCCCACTGCTGAAGACCGAAGAATTCCGCCTGCTCGGCTGCATCCCCTGGCAGGACGAACTGAACGCCGCCCGCACCCGCGACATCGCCGACCTGCTCGGTGCCCGGGTGATCAATGCCGGCGACTACGAGCAGCGCCGGGTGGCGCAGATCGTCCTGTGCGCCCGCGCCGTGCCCAACACCGTGCAACTGCTCAAACCCGGCGTACTGGTAGTCACTCCTGGCGATCGCGACGACATCATCATGGCCGCCAGTCTGGCTGCGATGAATGGCGTGCCGCTGGCCGGCCTGCTGCTGTGCAGCGACTTCCCGCCGGACCCACGCATCCTGGAACTGTGCCGCGGCGCCCTGCACAGTGGCCTGCCCGTGCTCAGCGTGAGTACCGGCTCCTACGACACGGCGACCAACCTCAATCGCCTGAACAAGGAAATTCCCATCGACGACCGCGAGCGCGCGGAGAAGGTCACCGAGTTCGTCGCCGGTCATATCGACCACGAGTGGCTCAAGCAGCGCTGTGGCAGCCCGCGCGAGCCACACCTGTCGCCACCGGCATTCCGCTACCAGCTGGTGCGCCGCGCCCAGGCGGCGAACAAACGCATCGTCCTGCCCGAAGGCAGCGAACCACGCACCGTGCAGGCCGCTGCCATCTGCCAGGCACGCGGCATTGCACGCTGCGTGCTGCTGGCCAAGCCGGAAGCGGTGCATGCCGTGGCCAGCGCGCAAGGCATCGAGCTGCCGCCCGGGCTGGAAATCCTTGATCCGGATCTGATCCGCGAACGCTATGTCGCCCCCATGGTCGAGCTGCGCAAGGGCAAGGGCCTGAACGCGCCGATGGCCACTGCGCAACTGGAAGATACGGTGGTGCTGGGCACCATGATGCTGGCGCTGGACGAGGTCGACGGCCTGGTTTCCGGCGCCATCCACACCACCGCCAACACCATTCGCCCGGCGCTGCAGCTGATCAAGACCGCACCGGGCTACAACCTGGTGTCCTCGGTGTTCTTCATGCTCCTGCCAGACCAGGTACTGGTCTATGGCGACTGCGCCGTGAACCCCGACCCGACAGCCCCGGAGCTGGCAGAAATCGCCCTGCAGAGCGCCGCCTCGGCCGAAGCCTTCGGCGTGCCGGCGCGGGTGGCGATGATCAGCTACTCCACCGGCGACTCCGGCAGCGGTGCCGAGGTGGAGAAAGTCCGCGAGGCTACGCGCACCGCGCAGGCACTGAACCCGCAACTGCTGATCGACGGCCCCCTGCAATACGACGCCGCCGCCATCGCCAGCGTGGGCCGACAGAAAGCCCCGGACAGTCTGGTCGCAGGACGCGCCACGGTATTCATCTTTCCTGACCTGAACACCGGCAACACCACTTACAAGGCCGTGCAACGCAGCGCCGACTGCGTCAGTGTCGGCCCCATGCTGCAGGGCTTGCGTAAGCCGGTGAACGACCTGTCACGCGGTGCGCTGGTGGATGACATCGTCTACACCATCGCCCTGACGGCCATCCAGGCAGTGACCAAGAGCACACCATAGGCCGGGCGAAACCCGCGTAGCGCCAGCGCAGGCTCACCCTACCTACGGGGTGCTTGCGCTAGAATTCGCCACGTTTGGGAACTGCGAAAAACCCAGCAGGCATGACCACAAGGTCAAAGCCAACACTTGCCGTTCAGTGTACAAGCGTTAACCTTGGCACCGAACCGACTTGCGGCAGGGCATCTGCCACAAGGTTTTCAAGCAATCCGGGGCACACAGAATGCCCCTCTGCCAGGAGGCTTAAGCCCCCATGCTGCATCTACTGCCTGCCCCGCTGCGTGGCGTTATCGCCGGCCTGCTGTTGGCTCTGAATACCCTGATCTGCTGCTGGCCGCTGTTCGCCGTGTCGCTACTCAAGCTGCTGTTGCCGGTGCCGGCGATCCAGCGCGGGCTGCGCTTCATCATGCATGGCATCGCCGAATTCTGGATCGGGGTGAACAAGTTCTGGATGAACCAGGTGCGCCGTACCCGCTGGCATGTCAGCGGCCTGGACGGCTTCGACCTGGACCATTCCTATCTGGTCACCAGCAACCACCAGAGCTGGGTCGACATCCTGGTGCTGCAGTACCTGCTCAACCGGCGCATGCCGCTGCTCAAATTCTTCCTCAAGCAGGAGCTGATCTGGGTACCGGTGATCGGCCTGTGCTGGTGGGCGTTGGAGTTCCCCTTCATGAAGCGCTTCAGCAAGGAGTATCTGGCCAAGCACCCGGAAAAGCGCGGGCAGGATCTGGCCACCACACGCAAGGCCTGTGCCCGCTACAAGACCAACCCGGTATCAGTGTTCAACTTCCTCGAAGGCACGCGCCTGACGCCGCAGAAACATGCGCAGCAGGCCTCTCCCTTCAAGTACCTGCTCAAGCCCAAGGCCGGCGGCATTGCCTTCGTGCTGGACGCCATGGGTGAGCAACTGGATGCCATCGTCAACGTGACCATTCACTACCCAGGCGGCAACCCTGGCTTCTGGGACCTGCTCTGCGGCCGGGTTGGCGATGTGGTCGTACATTTCGCCCGCCTGGAGATCCCCGCCGAATTCATCGGCCGCAACTATGACCAGGACGAGCAATACCGCCTGCAGTTCCAGCAGTGGGTCAACCAGCTGTGGCTGGCCAAGGACGCCGAGCTGGCCGAGTTGCATCAGCGTTTTCCTGGCTAGCTAGCAGCAGGCGCTTCGTCAGCCGTTTGCCCGCAGAGTGCATGCGGGCTTATGCGTCGGGCTTCCAGGTCGACCAGTCCAGGCGTCGCGGAAAGTTGTCGGCCTTCTCCACCGGCAAGCCCGGCGCCACCAGAAAGCCCTGCATGGTGCTGCACTGGTGAGCGATCAGCCAGTCACGCTGCTCGATGGTTTCCACCCCTTCGGCAATCACCTCCAGATCGAGGTGATGCGCCAGGTCGATGATGGTGCTGACGATGGCGGCATCCTTCGGTGAATCGAGCATGTTGGCGATGAACAACCGGTCGATCTTCAGCGTGTCGATCTCGAAATGCCGCAGGTAGGCCAGCGACGAGTAACCGGTGCCGAAATCATCGATGGCGATGCGCACGCCCAGTTCGCGCAATTGCTTCAGCTGCTCACGGGTGTTGTCGAGGTCCTGCATCAGCGCGCTTTCGGTCACCTCCACCTCCAGCTGGGCCGGGTTGAGCTGTAGTTCCTCCAACACTCGACGCAGGTCATCCACCAGTTGTGGCATGCCGAACTGCACCGGGCTGACGTTGAGGCTGAGCAGCAGCTCCTCGCCAAAACGCTCACGCCAGGAGCGGCACTGGCTGATGCCCTGACGGAAGATCCAATCGCCAACCCGGTTGATCAGCCGGGTTTCCTCCAGCAGCGGAATGAACACCCCCGGCGAAACGGTACCGGCCACCCGATGTTGCCAGCGCAGCAGCGCCTCGAAACCGCGCAGGCGGCCCGTGGCCAGGTCGATCTGCGGTTGGTACACCAGCACGAAATCGTCCTGTTCGATGGCCATGCGCAGGCTTTCTTCAAGCATCAGCCGCGAGCGCGCACGGCCATTCATTTCCGGCGAGAAGAAACGATACTGCTGGCGGCCGGCGCGCTTGGCTTCGTACATGGCCATGTCCGCCGAACGCAGAAGGCCGTCCACCGTCTGCCCGCACTCGGGGTAGCAGGCGATACCGACACTGGCACCGATTGTGAACTCGATGCCGTCGACCTTGTGCCGCACCGATACCAGCTCGATCAGTTTTTCTGCTACCCGTGCCGCATCCTCCGGATGGTCGAGCGAGTCGAGCAGCGCGGTGAACTCATCTCCGCCCATGCGTGCCAGGACGTCGTAGGGACGCAGGCAGGTCTTCAACTGCTCGGCCACCCGACGCAGCACGATGTCGCCAGCCGCATGGCCGAGGGAATCGTTGACCCGTTTGAAACCATCGAGATCCAGATAGATCACCGCCATGCGCTTGCCGCTGCGATCGATGCGGGACAGTGCTGATTCCAGCGCCTGGTGAAAGCCGCGCCGGTTGTGCAGGCCGGTCAGGGCATCGGTCACTGCCTGGGATTCGAGCTGAGCGTGCAGGTTGCTCACCACCGACATGTCCAGGGCAATCAGCACCATCGAGTTCTGGTACTGCGGCAGGGGTGAGCAGGACAACGCCACCGGCAGGAAGCTACCGCTGAAAGTATTAAGTACCGCATCGTGCAAGCGGTAGGTCTGGCCGGCGCGCCAATGCCGGTAGAACTCGGTTTCCTGCCAGTTCTGCGTCATCTCTGGCACCTTGATATAGGACAGCAACTGAGTGCCCTGCAAATCCGACACGTCGCCATGAAGCATCTGCGCCATGGCCGGATTGGCAAAGTTGATCAGGCCATCCTGCCCTACCACCAGAATGCCTTCCGAGGCGTTTTCCAGCACCGAGGCGTTGAACGCCCGCGCGCTGTCCAGCTGCTGGCTGAGCAATTGCAGTTCGTAGCGATGGCGCTCATGTTCGAGCAGTGCATTGATCTTGTGCCGCAGCACCTTGGGGTCGAAGGGCTTGAGGATGAAATCCACCGCACCGATGGCATAGCCATGCAGCACCGAGTCCTCGGTGTGGGAAATAGCGGAAAGGAAGATGATCGGCGTGTAGCGGGTATTCGGGCTGCCCCGCATCAGGCGCGCCACCTCGAAACCATCCATTTTCGGCATCTGCACATCGAGCAGCACCAGCCCGACATCTTCGGACTGCATGCACTGCAGGGCGGCTTCGCCGGAATTGACCGTGCGCACATTCCACTGGCCATCGCCCAGCAGCGCCTCCATGGCCACCAGGTTTTCCTCGCGATCGTCCACCACCAGTAACACCTGACTTTCCACCGGTGTTTCAAGCTGCACCCGACTCATCCAGCCCTCCCATGGCACGACCATGCGCCATCAGCCGTGAAGATTGCCCGGCCCCAACCCGAGGCCTGCCACTGCTTACATAGACCGCAATATCCCGACGTCATCCGCGCGCTCGACTCTGCGGTGCGAGCGGGGTATTCAGCCAGCGGTGGAGCATTTCCAGTAACTCCTGACGCCCAACCGGTTTGGCCAGGTAGTCATCGGCACCTGCTGTGATGCATTTCTCGCGGTCACCCTTCATCGCGTGAGCCGTCAGGGCGATCACCGGAATGCGGCAATCATGCTGCTCCTTGAGCAGACGCGTAGCGGTATAGCCATCCATGTTGGGCATCGCCATATCCATCAGAATCAAATCGAACGGCTCGCGGGAAAAGCACTCCAGCGCCTCGACACCGTCCTTGGCTGGCACCACGCTGAGTGCCATTTCATCGAGCAGTGCGGTCATCGCGTAGATGTTGCGCACGTCATCGTCCACCAGCAGCACGCGCTTGCCAGCCAGGCCCGAACTATCGACCTGCGGCTCGCGCACCGCCGTGAAGAAACCCTGCAAGGCGGCGCTGAGTGGCGCCAGATCATCACCATTCTTGCGCACCACCACGGCCGAATAACGGCGCAGGCGCTGCAAGTCGACACGGGTAACGTCCACACCGGTATTGATAACCACCTGGCAACCGTTCAGCGGACGCTCGCGGTGGAGCATTTCCAGCAGGTCGAAACCATCCGCGTCGGGCAGGTCGAGATCGATCACCAGGGCGCTGTATCCATGGGCACAGTAGGCATCGCGCGCGGCTTCGGCCGTAGCCACTGCAGTCACCGCGAAACCGAGTTGCTGCAAGTGCACTCGGTAATGCTCACGCTCGATCTCGACATCCTCCACCAGCAACAACGGCCGAGTGCCAATATCAGGCATGCCGATATCGTGGAATACCTGCTCCAGGTCCTCGCGGCCGATGGGCTTGACCAGGTAGCGAGTGCCGTCTTCATGCCAATCCTGTGGCTGCGGCACACAGGACAGGATGTGCACCGGGATGTCGCGGTACTGCATCAGCCCGCGCAGACGCCGATAGATCTGCCAGCCGCTGATATCCGGCAGCAGGATGTCGAGGATCACCGCAGCGAAGCGCTCGCCTTGCAGCAGGTTGATCGCCTGCTTGCCGCTGCGACAGAGCACGCTGGAGAAACCATGGGCGTGAGCCTCTTCGGCAATCACCGAGGCGAAGTTGAGGTCATCCTCGACCACCAGGATCGCCGGCCCCTTGCCGCTGCGCAGCGGGGCACTGTTCAGCGGCTCGTCCGGCTCAGCCTGGGCCAGGGCCACCACCGGCAGCAGGACAATGAAGCGCGAACCGACGCCAAGGACGCTCTCCAGGCGAATCTTGCCACCTAGCACCTCGACCAGTTGCCGGGTAATCGCCAGCCCCAAGCCCGTGCCACCAAAGCGCCGACTGATGGAGCCGTCGATCTGCTGGAAGGCCTGGAAGATGCGTTCGTGCTGTTCCGGGGCGATGCCGATGCCGGTGTCGCGCACGACGATTTCGAGGGTTTCCCGCTCGTCATCCAGCGGCGTCATGGAGCGGCTGATCAGTAGCTCGACTTCACCTTGCTCGGTGAACTTCAAGGCATTGGACAGCAGGTTGCGCAGTATCTGGTGCAGGCGCCCGCGGTCGCTATGGATCGCCCTTGGTACTCCAGGCTCGATGCTGCTGAGCAGGCGCAGGCCCTTGAGTTCGGCCATCGGCCGCAAGCTGGAGTCCAGCTCTACGAGCATGTCGTGGACATTCAACGGCTCCAGTTTCAGCTGCACCCGACCGGCCTCGATCTTGGCCAGGTCGAGCACATCGTTGATCAGTTGCAGCAGGTCGTTGCCGGCCTTGTAGATGATGTCGGCATGCTTGACCTGTTTCTCGGTGAGGTTGCCGGCCATGTTCTGCTTCAACTGCTCACTGAGAATCAGAATGCTGTTCAGCGGCGTACGCAGCTCGTGCGACATGTTGGCGAGGAATTCAGATTTGTAGCGGTTGGCCAGCGCCAGTTGCTCTGCCTGTTCACGCAGGCGCTGCTCGGCTGCCTTGCGCTCGCTGATGTCGATGATCACCGCCTGCACCAGCAGTTCATCGCCAGTACGCAGGGGCGACAGACCGACCTCCAGGGGAATCAGACGGCCATCGCGGTGCTGGCCGAACAGGTCACGGTTATTGCCCATGCGGCGCGGAGACGGCTCATTGAAGAAGCCCTGGCGCATGCCTGGGTGCATTGCGCGCAAGGACTCGGGCAGCAACCTTTCCACCGGCTGACCGATCAGCTCGCTACGCGGATAGCCAAACATTTCCTCGGTCTGCCGGTTGGCCATGGCCACCCTGCCCTTGCCATCGACCAGCAGGATGGCATTGGGCGACGCCTCCACCACCTGCCGGAAACGCTCCTCGGCGGCCTTGCGCGCGCTGATGTCGATGATCACCGCCTGCACCAGCAGGTCATCGCCGGCACGGATCGGTGACAGGCCGACCTCTAGGGGAATCGAACGGCCGTCGCGGTGCTGGCCGAACAACTCGCGGTTGCCGCCCATGCGCCGTGGCTCGGGGGCACTCTGGTAGTTCTGGCGCATGCCGACATGCGCACCCCGGATGGCGTCAGGCAGCAGCTTTTCCACCAGCTGCCCGACCAGCTCTTCGCGCCCGTAGCCGAACATCAGCTCGGTCTGGCGGTTGATCATGGTGATACGGCCACTGCGATCGGCCAGCACGATGGCATTGGGCGAGGCTTCTACTACCAACCGGAAGCGTTCCTCGCGTTCGCGCAGGTTCTCACTCTGGCGCTCGCTGTAAGTCAGCGAACGCTCACGCAGGAACAGGTAGCCGCCGACCAGCAACGACAGCAGCAGCGAAGCGGCCAGGCCACTGATCAGGCTGAAGTTGAGGTCACCATTACGCAGCGATTCCTCATAGCGCGGCATGCTGCGCACCTTGAGCTGCCAGTCGCGACCGTAGAAGTGCAGGCTACGTTGCACCTCGAAACGCGAGATATGCCCAGCCGAGGCCTCCTGCTGCAGCAGAGGAGTTTGCTTATCCTCGGCATCCAGCAGCTCGATGCGAAACATCTCGGCGTTACTGCCAAGGATGCCGCGCATCAGGTCGCCCATGCGGAACGAGCCAATCACCACGCCCAGCATGGCCTCCTGGCGCTCGGCCTGGTTGCTCAACGGGGCATCACGGCGGTACACAGGCAGGTACAGCAAGGTACCGACCTGGGTACTTTCCTCGGTTTCCTGCTTGAGCTTGAGCGGTCCGGTGAGCCGGGCCTCGCCACTGTCTCGGGCTTGCTCCAGCGCCTGCCGGCGGGTCACATCACTGAACATGTCATAACCCACTACCCGGCGGTTACGCCAATCCAGTGGGTTGATGTAGTCGACAATCGCATACAGCTCGCGCTGCCCCGGCGGAAACACCTGAAACTCGGCGCGCCCCGCCGCTCGCTCCGCGTCGATGAACGGCTGCAACTGTTCGGCCTTGAGATAACGCCCCCAGCCCAGCGACTGGATGCCCGGATAGTGCTCCTGTAATTGCAACTGTTCAGCCGCACGCTGCCACTCATCGAACGCCACATCGGTGCTGCCCGCCAGCAGGCCGGACATGCCGCGCAAGACCATTTCGTAGGCGCGCATGCGCTCGTGCACGCTCTGCTCGACACCATCGACCGCCAGGGCAAAACGCTGGTCCTGTTCAGCAGCAGCGCCACTGCGCAATGCCAACCATTGCCAGCTCACCAGCGAGCCCAGCCCTAGCAACAGCAGAGCCGATACCAGCAAGGGGATCCAGGGTTTGCGTACGTGAGAGATGGGAGCAGTTTCGTCCATGAGGTGATGTCATCCTTCGACGGCGCACGTCGCTCACCTGAAGCACGCCGTGCCAGCTCAAGCCAGAGAGAAGTTCTGCTGAGAGTCTAGTCAGGAATCCGTACCCCACCACCTGCTCGACCGGCGGCACAAACAACAAGGCCCTCGAATGAGGGCCTTGTTGGCAACACCTGGATTACTGCTGCGCGGGAAGCGGCCGCAGGGTCACTTCCACCCGACGGTTCTGCGCACGCCCATCGGCCGTGGCGTTGTTCGCCACCGGTTGATCCGGGCCGGCACCACGGGTGCTCAGACGCGAGGCGTCGACACCCTGGGCAGACAGGTAGTTGGCCACGCTCTGCGCACGGCGCTGCGACAGGCTCATGTTGTACTGGTGGCTGCCAGTACTGTCGGTGTGGCCGACGATCTCGATACTGTTCTGGTTGTACTGGCGGAAGGAACTGGCCAGGTTGTTCAGCGGGGTATAGAAGCTGCTGGCGATATCCGCCGAATCGGTGGCGAAGGTAATGTTGCCCGGCATGATCAGCTGGATGGTGTCGCCCTGGCGCTCAACCTGTACCCCGGTGCCTTCCATGCTGCGACGCAATTCAGCTTCCTGCTTGTCGGCGTAGTAGCCGTAACCGGCACCCGCTGCACCTGCAACGGCGGCACCGATCAGTGCGCCCTTGCCGCGATTGTCGTGGTTGATCGCCGCGCCAGCGACCGCGCCAGCCAGCGCACCAAGGCCACCATACTTGGCAGTCTTGCTCACGCCACCGGAGCTTTGCGTGTCATAGGGATTTTGCGAAGCACAACCCGTCATCAGGGCCGCCAGGGTGGCGACAAGGATCAGGCGTGAAGGGGTAAACATGGATGGGACTCCCACGAACAGAGGACTCAGCCGGAGCGGCTGACCGTTATTGGAACACGTTAATTGAAGAAGATTCCTTGCTCTCAGGCACGGATAAAGGGGTTCTCGCGCATCTCATCACCCAGGCGCGTATCCGGGCCATGCCCGGTGACCACCGTGGCCTCCTCGTCCAGGCTGTACAGGCGTTGTTTGATCGAACGCTCGATGGTCGCGTAGTCGCCGCCCCATAGGTCGGTACGGCCAATGCCCCGGCGGAACAGGGTGTCGCCAGCTATCAGCAGCTTGGCTTCCGGGAACCAGAAACTGGTCGAGCCCGGAGTGTGCCCAGGCGTGTGCAGGGCCACGCCACAACCGCAGGCCAGTTCCTCGTCGTCGGCCAGCCACTGGTCCGGCGCCGGCACCGGAACATAAGGCACGCCGAACATGCGGCACTGCATTTCCAGGTTGTCCCAGAGGAACTGGTCTTCCTTGTGCAGGTGCAGGGTAGCGCCCGTCAGTTCCTTCAACTGCCCGGAAGCGAGGAAGTGATCGAGGTGCGCATGGGTGTGGATGATGCTGACCACCTTGAGGCCGTGGGCATCGAGGCGCGCCATGATCAGCTCGGGATTGCCGCCCGGGTCGACCACGATGGCCTTCTTGCTTAGCGGGTCGCCAATGATCGTGCAGTTGCACTGCAAAGGCCCGACGGGGAAGGTTTCACGGATCAGGTTGGGCGCGGGGCTGGCGGGCATCGACGTGTCCTCGGGGTCAGGTCAGGGGGCGGCACGATAATCGCTCGGCTGCTTGCCCGTCCACTTGCGGAAGGCCCGGCGAAAGTTGGACGGGTCGCTGAAACCCAGCAGCAGGGCAATCTCGTACAGCGGCAAATGCGTGGTGCTGAGATATTGCTGCGCCAGGCGCTGGCGCACCTCATCGAGCACCTGCTGGTAGCTGGTACCCGCCACGGCCAGGTGCCGGCGCAAGCTACGCCCGCTGGTATGCAGGGCACGGGCCGCGCTGTCCAGATCGGGGAAATCACCCGGGCGCGCCAGCAGCAGGCGGCGCACCCGACTGAGCAGGGCATCGCGCACATCGAGGGTCGCCAGCAGCGCCTCGCACTGTTGCTCGCACATCTGCATGGTCGCCGGATTGGCCAGAGCCATGGGCCGCTCGAGATAACCACGTGGCAGCTTGAACCAGTGCCAGGGCTGTTCGAACTGCACCGGCGCGCCGAACACCTGCGCGTAGCGCTCCGCATAGCTCGGCGCAGGGTAGGCAAAGCCCAGAGTCACGCCCTGCGGCGCTTCGCCCAGCAGGAAGCAGGCAATGCTGTACAGGCTGGCGTTCAGGCTTTCGGCGGCAAAGCGGCTCAATGCCCCGAGGGGGACCGACTCCATGGCACGCAACTCAAGGTGATCGACATGTTCCAGCAGCTCCAGTTCGAAGGTCAGGCCCAGCACCCGGTAATACTTCAGGGCGAACTGGATGGCCTTGCCGAGATTGGCACTGGACAGCAGTGCATAGCCGAGGATGCCGTGGGCCGAGGCGTTCAGCCGCTGCCCCAGCAGCAGGCCGAGTGCCGGCTCGTCACAGTGCAGCAGCGCGGTATTGGCGAGCTGATGGAAATCAATGAAGGAGATGCGTCCGCCTGGGTTCTCCAGCACCTGCGCCGACACACCCGCAGCCTGCAGCAGCTCCGCGCGCGGCATACCGCGCTCACCGGCCAGGGTCAGCAGCGCCTCGGCGTAGGTGATCGGGACCAGCTCGGAGCTGAACGTCAGCGGCTTGCTCATCGATAGTCTCGGCTAATGCCAGTGGCCGGATATGACCCTGAGATTGGCTGAAGATAACCTTGTCCGATAAAAGCCAGCAAGGCCATAGTCAAACCCATCATAACAACGAGATGGGAGGCAACATGGCCAACCCTACCCCGCCCGACCTGCAGATCAAGCCGCGCCAGCCCGGGTTCGACTTTCCTCAGCCGTGGTCACGCCACTGGCATGGCGGCGACGCGTTCAAGAGCCACTTCTTCGACGCCATGTCGCTGCTGTTTCCGGACGGCGAGCGCTTCTTCATCGACTCGGTGCGGCACTACCGCGACCAGGTCAGCGACCCGCAGCAGCTGCAGCAGATCCGCGGTTTCATCGGCCAGGAAGCGCACCACAGCCGCGAGCATGAACATTACAGCGACGCCCTGCGCGCCACCGGCTACGACCTCGACTACCTCGAGCGGCGCCTGAAAGGACGCCTGGCCTTCGTGCGCAAGCACCTGCCGGCGAAGGTCCAGTTGGCTGCGACCGTTTCGGTGGAGCACCTGACCGCCATCATGGCCGACGCGATTCTGCAGAACCCGGACTGGATGCAAGGCGCGGACCCTGCCATGGCACGCCTGTGGCGCTGGCATGCGCTGGAGGAAAGCGAGCACAAGGCCGTGGCGTTCGACCTGTACCAGCAGGTCTGCGGCAGTGTCTGGCTACGGCGCCGGGCGATGCTGCAAAGCACCCTGTTCTTCACCCTCGATACCTTCAAGGGCCTGGTGCACATGCTCAAGCGCGACGGCCTGCTGTGGAACTGGAAGGTCTGGCGCGATGGCCTGGTCTGGCTGTGGGGCAGTCGCGGCATTCTGCGTCCGCTCTGGCGGGTCTACTGCGACTATTTCAGCCGCGACTTCCACCCCTGGCAGCACGACAACCTGCAGGTCATCGAGCACTATCGCCGCGAGTTCGACGTCCCGGCTGAAGCCAACTGAGCCTCAGCGCAGCAGCCCCAGACCCTTGGCCCGCGCCACGGCCTGGGTACGCCGCTCGACCCCCAGTTTGCTGTTGATGTGGCGAGCGTGGGTCTTCACCGTGTGCAGCGAGATGAACAGGCGCTCGCTGATTTCCTGATTCGAGCAGCCCTGGGCGATCAGCGCCAATACCGCCAGCTCGCGGGTACTCAACGCCTCCGCCGGGGCACAGAGCAACTGCCCCTCACTGACCTGCTCTGCCGGGAGCAGCGCCTGCAGCGTCTCACCCAAAGGTGTAGAAGGTGCCGTGCGCAACTGCGCACGCAGCCAGTCTGGCTGGTGCGACAACAGCTCGTGAAACGGCAGCAAGGCACCACCGCTCGCCGCCAGCAGACTGCCATGCAGCTGCTGCTGAGCCTCACGCTCCCGCCCGGCGGCACACAGCAGCAGGATCAGCTGGATCTGCGCAAAGCTCCCCAACAATTGCCCACCGCAGCTTGGGGCACGCAGGATCAACGCGCGCAAACGGCGCTCCGCCTCGTTCAGCAGCCCCTGGCGCCGCTCCAGCGCCGCGCGGTGCAATTCGATATGCAATGGCAGCTGTGGGTGGAACTCCGGCGCCGCGGCCGCATTTTCACCGCCATAGGTCTCGGACAGGCGCACCAACCAGGCGTTGGCCAGATCGACCTGTCCCTGAGTCAGCCAGAGCTCGCACTTGGCCAAGGTGATCATCGCCAGGTAATACACCGGCGGCACATCCCAGATATGCATCAGGCGCTCGGCCTCCGCCAGCTGCGCAAAAGCCTCGGTGAACCGGCCATTGCGCCCGTCCTGGCTGGCAAGCATGCAATAGCCGATAAGCAGGCTGATATCACGACAGCCACGGGCCTCAACGATACCGGCCTGCAAGCGGCTGCGCGCCTCATCCGGCTGCAGACGCAGGGAGAGCAGGAAGCCTTCGTACAGGGTCAGTCGCGCCCGGGCGGCGTATAGCCGCTGCGTGGGCAGATCACGCAGGCGCTCAAGCCCATAGCGCACCTCTTCCAGTGCCCGGACGATTTCACCCCGCGCCTGCAGCACCCGACTGCGGTCGTAATGGCAGAGCGCCTCGAACAGCGGGTTACCCTGGCGCTGCGCCAGTTCCAGAGCTTCGCGGTTGAGCCCACGCGCGCGCCACAGATCGCCGCGAACCACGGCCAGGTTGGCCAGGGTCGATAAACACAGCAAGCGCGGACCAAAGCGCTCCAGCGGCATGCTGGCCAGCGCCTCGGAAAAATACTGCTCGGCGCGCGGGCTGTCGCCACGTCCGCGCGCGATCACCCCACTGACTGCCAGCCACTGGGCCAGCAGGCTCTGCTGCTCGCAAGCGGTCGGTGCCGGCAGGAAGCGCGCCAGTTGATTGGCCAGGTCCTCGGCGGCATCCAGCTGGCAGGCCAGGGCCAGGGCCCAGCTGTACAGCACGATCAGGCGCGGCGTACTGGTCAGCAGGCTGTCGGGTAGGTCCATCTTCCAGCGCAGCAGCATGGCGACGTTCTGCTCGGCCAGTAGTTGCTCTTCGGAAAAATTCTGCACCAGGCTGGCCGCTACGTCCGGCTGACCAGCACGCAAAGCCTGTTCCACCGCTTCGGCCAACATGCCCTGGCCACTGAACCAGCGGCAGGCACGCAGGTGCAGGCTGGCGGGCGGCAACGAAAGCGCGGCCGTCGGGCTGGAGCGCAGCAGGTCGGTAAACAGGTGGTGATAGCGAAACCAGCGGCCCTGCTCATCGAGCGGCACCAGGAAGACCTGGTGAGCCTGCAGGTGCTGAAGGATCTCGGCGCTGTCGTGCGCATCACGCATGGCGTCGCACAATTCGACACAGAAGCGCTCGAGACAGGCCGTGTCATAGAGGAACGACTGCACTTCGGCGGGCTGGCGCTCGATCACTTCCTCGAGCAGGTAGTCACGAATCAGGCCCTCTCCGCCGTGCAGATCACGCGAGGCTTCCTCCGCCCCCTGCCGCTCGTTGGCGGTGATCAGCCACAGGCGCAGGCCAGCAGCCCAACCCTCGCTGCGTTGCAGCAGGCCATCCAGTTCATCGCCGGGCAGGCTCGCACCCTGGCTGGACAGCAAGGCACGGGTTTCTTCGAGGGTCAGTCGCAGGTCCTGTTCGTGCAATTCCTGCAACTGACGCGACAGCCGCAGGCGCGCCAGGTGCCAATCAGGGCGCTGACGGCTGGTCACCAGCACCAGCAATCCGGCGGGCAAATGGTTGAGGAAGAACTGCAGGCAACGATCCAGCACCGCGCCTTGCGCCAGGTGGTAATCGTCCAGCACCAGCAACAGCGGCGCTGCAGGATCGACGCGCCCACCCAGCTCATCGAGCAGCCCGTCGAGCCACTCTTCGAAGGCAAAGGGCTGATGGCGCTGGCGCATTTTCAGCATGCCCAGCGCTTCCTCGCCGAGATCAGGGAAATGCTGGCGCAGCCCTTCGAGCAGGCGCTCGAGAAAGCGCCCAGGGTCACTGTCGCGGCGATTCAAGCCAAGCCACAAGCTCTGCCATTGCTCAGGCAAACGCTCGCAAAACTCGATGGCCAGCGAGCTCTTGCCGAAACCGGCAGGCGCACAGACCAGCAGCAGACGCCCCTCTATCCCTTGTGCCAGGCGTTCGCACAGACGCGGCCGGCGCACATGCCCCGCTGGCAGGGGCGGCCGAAAGAAACGCCCATCCCCAGGGGTGGCCTGGAGACTGGTAGCGGATGCAGGGGACAAATCAGTCACGGAGAGATTCAAGAGTCGCTGCCTAAGGGGTTGCCCGCAGCCTATCCCCTTGGCCCCCGCTTTTGAAGCCGGGAATTTTCCGACAAAGAAAAAAGCCGGCACTAGGCCGGCTTTTTCTTGTTACGCAGAGCGACTTAGCGCACGCCCGCCTGGCGCAGGGCCGCCGGGGTGTAATCGCTGCTCGAAGCCTTGAAGCCGAACTCGTAAGCGCGCTTCTCTTCGTTCTTCAGACCCATGGACAGGTAACGACCGGAGACGATGTCGTACAGGGTTTCCACGGTGTACCACGGCACTTGCTTGTCGTAGTAGTACTGAGCATGAGCCTCGGCAACACGCCACAGCGCGCCACGACCGTCGTAGTGATCGATGATCGAGGCTTGCCAGGTGTCTTCGTCGATGTACATGTCGCGCTTGGCGTAGATGTGGCGTTCGCCGGCTTTCAGCGTACCAACCACGTGCCAGACACGGTGCAGCTCGTAACGAGTCAGATCCTGGTTGATGTGACCGGCCTTGATGATTTCAGCGTATTTCAGCTTCGGCGAGTCCAGCGCATAGGAGTTGTACGGGATGTAGAGCTCCTGCTTGCCTTCCAGTTTCCAGTCGTAACGGTCAGGAGCACCGTTGTACATGTCCAGGTTGTCCGAGGTACGCAGGCCGTCGGAAGCAGTACCCGGGCCGTCGTAGGAAACCTGCGGGGCACGACGTACACGGCGCTGACCGGCGTTGTACAGCCAAGCCAGACGCGGCTCTTTGACCTGGTCGAGGGTCTCGTGCACCAGCAGGACGTTACCGGCCAGACGCGACGGCGCGGTTACACGCTGCTTGAAGTAGAACAGGATGTTGCTCGGCTTGCTCGGATCGTAGTCGGTCAGGTTGGCCGGGAAGGTGAACTCATCCTGGAAGTACACCAGGCTGAACGAACCATTGGCCTGCGGAGTCGCCTGGGTGACCAGACGGCGCACGCTGCCGCCGCGGTAGCGGGTGATCTGGTTCCATACCGCTTCCAGACCGTTCTGCGGGATCGGGAACGGGTTAGCGGTCTTGAAGTTCTCCAGACCGTTACCGCCCTGTACCAGCTTGGTGTTGGCGGCGTTGGACTTGGTGTCGTCCTGCACGTTTTGCGGCACGGTAGCCGAACGATGCGTGGTGTACACCGGCATCTTGTAGGTGTCCGGGTAGCGCTTGAACATCGCCTGCTGGCCGGGGGTCAGCTTGTCCTTGTACTGCGCCACGTTCTGCGCAGTGATGGTGAACAGCGGCTTCTCACCAGCAAACGGGTCAGCCAGGAAGCCAGCCGCATCGGCGGCACCAGCGTTGGTCGGCAGGCCGCCGGTCCACTCAGGAATGGAACCGTCAGCATTGCCGGCCTTTTCCGCGCCCAGCGGAGTCAGGCTGGTGCCGAGCTTGGCAACTTGATCAGCAGAAACGGCAGCCATAACGCTGGTAGCCATCAGGGACAGAGCCAGGGCACCGGATTGCAGCAGGTATTTTGTTGTTTTCATGTGCATATCTTTCCTTATGTTCCGACCTGCTTAGAAGTTCACGCCGAGGCTGAGCGCGACGAAGTCACGGTCAACGTTGGTGTTGTACTCGCCACCGAAGTAATCGGTGTAGGACAGGCTGGCGGTGTAGGTGTTCTGGTACTCGGCATCCAGACCGAGGCTGACGGCCTTGTTGCCTTCGTTGAAGGTCGGACCATAGCCATCGACGTCATGCGACCAAGACACGTTCGGCTTCAGGTTCACACCGGCAAACACGTCGTTGTAGTCGAGGATGGCGCGAGCGCGGTAACCCCAGGAGGTGTTGGTATAGAAGCCCTTGCTGTTGCACTCGTCCGGGTTGGCCGAGTTAGCAATGGTTTGGCACAGAGCCGGCAGCTCACCCGAACCGAACTCCGGCGCACGACCGAAGCGAAGCTCGCTCTGGTTCAGGTCGCTCACGTGGGTGTAACCCACTTCACCCACCAGAGTCAGACGCTCGGCGAACAGAACCTGATCAACAAATTGGGTAACAGTTACCTGCCCCTGGGTCACCGGCTTGCGTACATAACCCTTGATAAGCTCACCCTCATAACCAGAAGCATGGCCGCTGGTGTAGATCGGGCTGACTGGATAAACCAATGGGCTCTGGGCGATCGCAGCCAAAGTCAGGTCGGTGGTGTTCAATTGCAGCGGCATGTTCGGGCGGTAGCTCAGTTCACCCGCAACAGCGGTAGAACCGATGTTGGTCGAGAAGCTCACACCATGCAGACGAATATCTTCCGGGTAGTCCAGGAAGTACTTGGCGGACAGCTCGCCAGTCGCAGGGTTCTCGGTGTCGTAAAGGCCTGGGTTACCACCTACGTACGAGAGAATCGGGCTACGGCTGTGGTAGTTCATGGTGTAGAAACCGAACTCGGTGTCGTTCAGCTCTGGCGAGAACCAGCGCAGAGCGATGCCGTATTGGCCACTGTCGCGCGCATCGTTATCACCCAGACGACCGAGGTAGCGGTAACCGTCAGCACCGTTAGGCTCGAAGTCAGAACCCAGCACTGCCAGACGATCTGTACAACCGTCAGCTGCTACGTCGACCGAGAAGAAGGTACCGCAGTTGTCCAGAACGCTCTGATCCCATTCCAGCTGATAGAACGCCTCGGCAGAGAGGTTGTCGGTCAGGCTCTGGGACATGTAGAACATGTTGACCGGGATCAGGCCTTCCTTGATCTCGGCACCAGGGCGTCGGAATGCGGCAACGTCGACCGGGTTGATCGAGTTGATCGAGTTGAAGATGAAAGTACTCTCGCCCCAGCTAACGACCTGCTTGCCCAGGCGCACACTACCTGGCAGCTCGGCAATGTCGTAGTTGTGGTAGATGAAAGCATCGAGAATCTGCGAACCGGAGGACTGGGCGCCCTCTTTACGGTTATGGTCATCGATGTCGTAGAGCAGACGTTGTTCGTCTTTCAGCTCGAAGTCGTACCAGTACTTGCCGCGCACGAATACGCCAGTATCACCGTACTTCAGTTCGAGGTCGTGGATACCCTTGAAGATCTTCGAGAAGGTCTCGCCCTTCTTGAAGTTCAGGCGGCCGTCATCACCGGTTTGCGAAGACGCAGTGCCACCATTGCGCAGCCCTACCAGCGCTGGCTCGGCACCGCGTACCGACCAGCTGGCACCAACGGAGAGGGAGGAATCCAGCTGACCCTCGATTTCACCGATGTTGAAGGTGACACCGAATGCCGGGGCAGCGAGGGTTGAGGCGAGGCTGACTGCCAGAGGCAGTTTGGCCAGACGCCAGAACGGGTTGGTTGTTGTCATCGACGCTACTCCATGTGTTTTTTTGTTATGGATGGTGCGGAATATAGCTAGCAGGCCTTGAGGCTTGATCCCTCTAAAGTGTGATTTCCGGCCCCAGCCTCTCTAGACCGGCCGGTCACGGAATTCGCAACCGGCCTGAGTGGCAGCAAAACAGCAATTAATGAGCCAAGCGTTTGCTCAAAACTCAGCTTTTAGTACTAAGGCGCGCTGTCAGGCCCTCACAGGGTAGACAGAAAAGCGCTGCCCGCCGCCTGCCATTGGGCGATATCGGTCCGAATGCGTTTCTTATCCAACTTGCCGACACTGGTCTTGGGAATATCGGTAACAACTGCGATCTGGCTGGGTATCGCCCACTTGTTGATATGACCCTGTTCGACAAAAGGCTTGAGGTGTTCCTTGAGGCCTTTGGCATCCAGTGCCTGGCCATCGCGCAGCACCAATAGCGAGAACGGGCGCTCCCCCCATTGCGGGTCAGGAATCCCCACCACGGCGACCTCGCGCACGGCCGGGTGACGACTGATCAGATCTTCCAGTTCCAGCGACGACAACCACTCGCCACCGGTCTTGATCACGTCCTTGATGCGGTCGCGGATATCGATGAAACCGAAGTCGTCGAGGGTGGCCACATCACCGGTGTGCAGCCAGCCGTGCTCCCAGAGTTCGGCACCTTTCTCCGGCTCGCGGAAATAGCCCATGGTCAGCCAGGGCGCGCGCAGCACCAGCTCGCCCTGTGTTTCACCATCGGCAGGTAGCAGCTTGCCGTCGGCCGACATGATCGCGGCCTCGACCAGCGGCACCGGCACGCCAGCCTTGATCCG
>JBBNAI010000354.1:0-3455 GCA_037994305.1 Pseudomonas sp.
GAGATCAGCGCAGAGAAGAAAATCGCCGTGCCGGTCGCGGAAATCGGATCGAGTTTGAACACCGCCGGAATCGCCGTCGGGGCGGTCACGATCGGAGCGACCTTGATCACCATTTGATCCAGGTGCGGGATCGCGAAGTTGAACACCCAGCTATACATCGAGCCACCCGCAGCGAACATCGCCTTGAACGGTTTCAGCGTCCAGATGGTGACCAGTACGGTGAGGATCAGGAACGGCGACCAGGCTTTGAAAATTTCCCCCAGGCTATAAGGCGAAGCCACGGTGGTGCGCGGTTGGCCGAAACCGCCGGCGCTGGCCACCACGGAAGCCGAGACGGCGCCGACGATGTGTTGGCCTGCGGCGCGTTTTGGCTGCCAGATTTTCAGGAACAGCGTCAGGGAAATCAGGCTGGCCAGCGCGGAAGTGATGTCCGGCAGTTCCGGGCCAATGAAGTTGGAGGTGAAGTATTGGGTGATGGCAAAACTTAAACCAGCTACCAGCGCCGCCGGCCAGGTTTCCCGAACGCCGCGCAGGCCATCCATCATGAACACTAGCCAGAACGGCACGAACAGCGACAGTAATGGCAGTTGGCGACCGGTCATGGCGCCGATCTTGAACGGGTCGATGCCGGTGACCTGGCCGGCCACGGTGATCGGAATGCCCAGGGCGCCGAAGGCCACCGGCGCGGTGTTGGCGATCAGGCACAGGCCGGCGGCGTACAGCGGGTTGAAGCCGAGGCCGACGAGCAGGGCGGCGGTGATCGCCACCGGTGCGCCGAAGCCGGCCGCGCCTTCGAGGAAGGCTCCGAAGGAGAAGCCGATCAGCAGCACCTGCAGGCGCTGGTCATCGGTGATCGACAGCACTGAGCTGCGGATTACCTCGAACTGGCCACTCTTGACCGCGAGTTTGTAGAGGAACACTGCGGCGACGATGATCCAGGCGATTGGCCACAGGCCGTAGGCGAAGCCGTAGCCGGCGGCGGCGAAGGCTTTCTCGGCGGGCATGCCGAAGGCGAAGATCGCCACCAGCAGCGACAGCGCCAGGGTGATGGTGCCGGCGATGTGGCCCTTGAGGCGAAACACGGCCAGGGCGAGGAAGAAGAAAATGATCGGAATCAGTGCGGCGAGCGCCGACAGGCCGAGGCTGCCGAGCGGGGTATAGAGCTGTTGCCAGGTTTGCATTGCGGGTGGCTCCCTAATTGTTTTTGGAGGTGCCTCGCGCTCGGTGGTCCTCAGGCTTCTGGCCCGGCGGCGGCAGATCGAGCGACTCGATGACTTTGAAATAATTGGTAATACCAATTTACAAGGCCAGGCGCTCAGGGTAAAAGCCTGGCTTCGGCCGTGTCAATTTGTCGGTCTGCGACTTTCGTCGAACCGGCTCGTCGCTTGCGGCTGCTTGCCGCGTTTAACGGGGCTGGTTAGGCTGCCCGGCACAAGTCGCGAATGGCGGGCCAGACGGCCGCCGGGCGGCAGGGAATGAAGGTGGGAAGTGGTATGACATTCGGTCAGGTGCGGCAGCGCCGCCTGTCGGACGACATCGTCAGTCAGCTCGAGTCGATGATTCTCGAGGGCACGCTGAAGGCTGGAGAGCGGCTGCCGGCGGAGCGCGCACTGGCGGAGCAGTTCGGCGTATCGCGGCCGTCGCTGCGCGAGGCGATCCAGAAGCTGGTGGCCAAGGGCTTGTTGGTCAGTCGCCAGGGTGGCGGCAACTATGTGGCGGCTGAGCTGGGCTCGACTTTCAGCGATCCGTTGCTGCACCTGTTGGAAAGCAATCCTGATGCGCAGCGCGATTTGCTCGAGTTTCGCCATACCCTGGAGGGCTCTTGCGCCTACTACGCGGCGCTGCGCGCCACCGAGCTGGATCACCAGCGCCTGCGGGCAGCCTTCGAAACCCTGCAGGCCTGCTATGCGCCGGGCAGCAAGGCGACCCGTGAGCAGGAGGGTGCAGCCGATGCGAGCTTTCACCTGGCCATCGCCGAGGCCAGCCATAATGCGGTGCTGCTGCACACCATTCGCGGCTTGTTCGACCTGCTCAAGCACA
The DNA here is from genome assembly GCA_037994305.1 of Pseudomonas sp. Taxonomy (GTDB): domain Bacteria; phylum Pseudomonadota; class Gammaproteobacteria; order Pseudomonadales; family Pseudomonadaceae; genus Aquipseudomonas. The sequence goes on from JBBNAI010000354.1 coordinate 2,041, forward strand.
ACGTGGTGACCAATATCGGCGGCATGTATCTGCAGCGCAGCGAAACCCGCGACATGCTGATGCAGCAGCATCGGGCGCTGTTCGAGGCGATTGTCGAGCGGCGAGCGGAAGCGGCGCGGGAGATTTCCCACGGGCACATTCTTTATGTGCAGGAAGTGCTCAACGAGGCGCAGCAGGAAGCCAAGCGGATGGAGCGAGCCCAGCGGCGCCAGGGCACCTGACTCTGGCGGCTGGGCGTAGAACCTGTTTTACGATCTTCTGAATCAATGCCAGACAAGGCAAAAAGGCCGAGGAAGCGGAGTTTACGAGCTGTAAATGAGCACTCCGAGGCCATTTTTAACGCGGTCTGGCCGCGAGTCAGGAGATCGTAAATAGGTTCTTAATCGTCCTTGCCCTTGGTGCGCATGGCGCGCTGCACTTCGCGGTCGGCGTCGCGCTCTTTCTCGGTGTGGCGCTTGTCGAAGTCCTTCTTGCCCTTGGCCAGGGCAATCTCGCACTTGATCAGGTGCGCCTTCCAGTAGATCGACAGAGCCACACAGGTGTAGCCCTTCTGCTGGACCGCGCCGAACAGCTTGTCCAGCTCGCGCTTGTTCAGCAGCAGCTTGCGCGTGCGGGTGGGGTCGGCGATGACGTGGGTGCTAGCGGTCTTCAGCGGGGTGATATGGCACCCCATCAGCCAGGCCTCGTCATCCTTGAGTAGCACGTAACTATCCACCAGCTGCGCCTTGCCGGCGCGCAGGCTTTTCACTTCCCAGCCGGACAGGACCAGGCCGGCCTCGAACTTGTGTTCGACGAAATAGTCATGCAGCGCTTTTTTATTCTGCGCGATGGTCCCCGTAGGGTGTTTCTTTTGCTTAGCCATAGGCGCGGCATTATAGGGAGTCGGCGCCGCGCTGGCGACAGCCTGTGCTTGAGGGGGCAGGGTGAATTCCGCACAATGCGCGCTTCGTTGCGGCTGGCGCCCTGGTTCTGGCCCGCCAGGCGCAGTAGTTGAGGACGCGAGAACCGATGAGCACCCGAATTCAACGTTCTGCGCTGCTGCCCTATCCGGCGCAGGCGCTCTACGATCTGGTCAATGATGTGGCCAGCTATCCGCAGTTTCTGCCCTGGTGCGCGGCCTCCGAAGTGCTGGAGGTGAGCGAGGCGTCGATGCGTGCCAGCCTGACCGTGGCCAAGGCTTCGATCAGTCAGCGCTTCATGACCCGCAATCGTCTGGTGCCGGGCAAGTCGATCGAGATGCAGCTGGAAGAGGGGCCGTTCTCCCAGTTGCAGGGCGTGTGGGAGTTCAAGTCGCTGGGCGAGAAAGCCTGCAAGATCAGCCTGGACATGACTTTCGATTACGCCGGGCCGCTGGTGCGTGCCACGCTGGGGCCGTTGTTCACCCAGGCGGCCAACACCATGGTCGATGCCTTCTG
>JBBNAI010000355.1:0-7988 GCA_037994305.1 Pseudomonas sp.
TCAGCACGGGCGCCAGGCCGCGACGGCCGACATTCGACAGGCACAGGGCGGAGAGGATGCCGTAGACCAGGAAGCGCAGGAAGGCGCGATCGTCGTGGAGCAGTTCGTACGGGCTCATTTCGCCCTGCAGCATCAGCAGGAAGTCGCTGCGCAGCAGTTGGGTGAACATTGCCGGCACGGCGATCAGCAGCACGATCAACACCAGCACCGAGGCCAGCTGGTGGTAGAGGTTGTAGCGTGCGGCAGAGATCTGCGTGCGCAGCGGTACCGAGGGCTCACGCATCCACAGGGTGGTGATCAGCCCTGGCAGCATCAGCATGGCGAAGATCAGGTAGGTACTGGCCCAGGCGCCATGCTGGTACTCGTCGTTCGACGAGCCGAACCAGCCGGCGAAATACAGTGCGCCGGCCGTGGCCAGCAGGGCCGCAACCCGGTAGCCGGCCATGTAGGCGGCAGCGAGGGCAGCCTGGCGATTGTCGTCGACGATCTCCAGGCGGTAGGCGTCCACGGCGATGTCCTGGGTGGCCGAAGCGAAGGCCACCACCACCGCCACGGCGATCAGCCACGACAGGTGCTGTTGCGGATCGCACAGGGCCATGCCGATCAGCCCGAAGGCCACCAGCCCCTGCGACAGCACCAGCCACGAACGGCGCCGGCCCAGACGCCCGAGCAGTGGCAGGCGCCATTGGTCGAGCATCGGCGCCCACACCCATTTGAACGCGTAAGCCAGGCCGATCAGGCTGGCATAGCCGATCGCCTGCAGCGAGGCACCGGCTTCACGCAGCCACACCGACAGGGTGGAAAACACCAGCATGTACGGCAGGCCGGCGGCGAAGCCGAGCAGCAACAGGGCCAGGGCAGCGGGGTGGGCATAGATGGAGAGGGCGGCGCGCCAGGTTTTACGGGGCATGGGCGTTATCTGGAGAATACGGCGACAAAGGGCGCACTCTAACCGTTCGCCTCCATTGGGCGCCAGCCGTGGCGGCGGATGTCGACCCGGTTGTTGGTGACCATGACGCCTTCGGCCCGCAGGCGCGCCCGCTGTTCATCACCGGACACGCTGCCCAGCGGCAGGCTCAGCCGTCCGCCGGCGCCGAGTACGCGGTGCCAGGGCAGGCGGGTGCCCTCCGGCAACTGGCTGAGGGTGCGGCCAACCCAGCGTGCTGCGCGGCCCAGTCCGGCGAGTGCGGCCAGTTCGCCATAGCTGGTCACCTTGCCCTCGGGAATCTGCGCCAGCACCACGTACAGGGCCGTCCGACGTCCTTCCGGGCTTGCTGTCGGGTCCAGAGCTGGGGCATGGTCTGCCGCAGTCTTCTGCCTCTCTGTCGGTGTTTTTGCCATGTTGCTGCGCATCCTGTTGCCGTTTTTGCTGCTGGTTCTGAGTCTGCCGGCCACGGCCGATACTGTCTGGCTGAACAATGGGGACCGCCTGAGCGGCGAAATTATCCTGCTCGATGGCGGCAAGCTGGCACTGAAGACCAAGTATGCCGGTCGCGTGCTGATCGATTGGAAGGATATCGACACCCTGAGCTCGGACAAACCCCTGATGCTGCGCCGCGACGGTATCGACAGCGAAGCCAGCGAGCAGCTGCAGGCGGCGGGCAAGGGGCTGGTGCGGGTGGTCAACGGCAGCACGGTGACGGTGCCGCTGGCCAGTATCACCCGCCTGGTTCCTCCGCGCCCGCTGCTCAAGGATCGTCTGTGGGAAGGCAACCTGGATGCCAAGCTGGACCTCGATCGGGACGAGGAGCGCACCGATGAATGGAAATTCAAGGGCGATACGCGCATCGAGCATGGCCGCTGGCGCCACGTGCTTAATGGTGAACTCGAGCGCAAGACCGAGGATGGCGATGAGACCGAGGACAACTGGGAGCTGGAATATGACCTCGACCGCTTCTTCACCGACCACTGGTTCTGGCGTGCTGGCTACGACCACAAAGAGGATCAGTTCAGTGATGTCTATCGCCAGCGCATGCTGGGCAGCGGGCCGGGTTATCGCTTCTGGGACAACGAACTGGGTCGCTTCGACCTGATCACCCGCTACAACCGCGTGGCCCTGAATTCCGACTACGGCGAGTTCGACTTCAACACCTGGTCTCTGGAGTGGGATTACAAGCGGCTGTTGCGCGGCACCCGCTTCGAGTTCTACACCACCGGCACCCTGCACAAACCGCAGATCGAGGCCATCGACTACATCCTCGAGTCCGAGGCCGGGTTGCGCTATCGGCTCAACGACTGGGCGCGATTGTCGTTGCTCTACGAGCTGGAACAGCTGCGTGGCGTGGGGTCGTCCAGCTCGCAGCGGCATTACCTGATCGGCGTTGGGGTGGGCTGGTAATGGCCGGATAAACGAATGAAGGTCCCGCTCTAGCTCGCAGGTTGCGCGCTGGCGGCGGGGATTTTTACTGAACTCGACGGTCGATCATCGGTCTGTGCTTGCTCAGGCGGCGGAGCTCTGGATAATGCCCGCCTTTTTGCCCAGCACATCCATGGTCTATCCGATGATTGTTTCCCGTTCCCTGCTTTGCCTGGCGCTTGGCGCCCTATCTTCTCCGCTACTGGCCGACACGGTCTGGCTGAAAAACGGTGACAAGCTCACCGGCACCATCCAGCTCTTCGATGGTGGAAAGTTGCTGCTGAAGACCGACTACGCTGGCTCGATCACCCTTGACATGAACAAGGTCTCGACCCTGGAAAGCACCCAGGAAATGCTGGTCAAGCAGGACGATTTTGTTGGCGAGCACGCCAAGTCGCTGCGCCCGGCCGGTGAAGGCATGGTCGAACTGGTCAACGGCGAAGCGCCCAAGCAGGTGGCGCTGAGCTCCATCTCGCAGATGCTGCCACCCAAGCCGCTGGTGCAGGACCTGACCTGGACCGGCAACATCGACCTGTCGGCCGACTACAAGCAGGCCGAAAACGATACCCGTGACTACGCCATCGACGTCGACACCAAGGCCCGCCACGGCGCCTGGCGTCACGGCGTGGTGGTGCAGTACGACCAGGAAACCAAGGACGACGAGAAGAAGACCGACCGTAGCGAGCTGGACTACGACCTCGACCGCTTCCTCACCGAGAAATTCTTCTGGCAGGGCCAGCTCAAGTACACCCATGACCGCATCGAGGAGCTGGAAACCCAGCGCACCATCGGTACCGGTCCCGGTTACCAGTTCTGGGACGACGAGCTGGGCGCGTTCTCCGTGGCTGGCCTGTTCAACCGCAACGACTACACCTTCGCCAATGGCGAGACCGAGCAATTCAACTCGGGCTCGTTCGAGTGGGACTACAAGCGCTACCTGATCGGCAAGAACTTCGAGCTGTTCAGCAAGGGCGAGCTGGGTGCGCCGTTTACCGACGAAGTCGAATACGAAATCGATACCGAAGCCGGCGTGCGCTACAAACTCAGCAGCTGGGCCTCACTGAGCCTCAAGGCCGAGTGGGACAAAGTCTCCAGCGAGAACGGCGATACCGACGAGCGTCGTTACATGATGGGCTTGGGTGTCGGCTGGTAAGAACCTGCTTCGGATCTCTTGATCGTCGGCCAGGCTGCGTTGAAATCGGGCTCGGAAAGCCGCTTGAGGCTAACGCGCTTCAGCGCGGCCCGGAGGGCGAGTGAAACGAGTCCTGCTCATTTACAGCTCGTAAACTCCGCGCCCTCGGCCAATTGATTCGCTGGCGCTTACCCTTCGGGCCAGCCTGCGTCTGTTACTCCCGATGGTCGTTGCGCCTTGCCTGGCTCTAGCTCAAAAGATCGGAAGCAGGTTCTAACGCCTCGTAGCTAATTTGGGTGTTACAAAGCTCCAGGCATAAAAAAGCCCCGCACTAGGCGGGGCTTTTTATTGGAGCAGGGTGCCGGTCGGCTTACATCATGCCGCCCATGCCACCCATACCACCCATGTCCGGCATGGCCGGGGCGCCTTTGTCGTCCGGGCTATCGGCGATCATGGCTTCGGTGGTGATCATCAGGCTGCCGATGGAAGCAGCGGCCTGCAGGGCGGTGCGGGTGACCTTGGCCGGATCAAGAATACCCATCTCGATCATGTCGCCGTAGGTGTCGGTAGCGGCGTTGAAGCCGTAGTTGCCCGAACCTTGCTTGACCTTGTCGACCACCACGCTTGGCTCGCCGCCAGCGTTAGAGACGATCTGACGCAGCGGTGCTTCAACAGCACGACGCAGCAGCGAGATACCGACGTCCTGATCAGCGTTTTCGCCTTTCAGTTCGCTGATGGCCTGCAGTGCACGTACCAGCGCCACACCGCCGCCAGGTACCACGCCTTCTTCAACGGCTGCGCGGGTCGCGTGCAGGGCGTCGTCAACGCGAGCTTTCTTCTCTTTCATTTCAACTTCGGTGCCAGCACCGACTTTGATCACGGCAACACCGCCCGCCAGCTTGGCCAGGCGTTCTTGCAGCTTCTCTTTGTCGTAGTCGGACGAAGTGTCTTCAACCTGCTTACGAATCTGCGCAACGCGCGACTCGATATCAGCCTGAACGCCAGCACCGTCGATGATGGTGGTGTTTTCTTTGCTGAGGATTACGCGCTTGGCGTTACCCAGGTGTTCCAGGGTAGCGCTTTCCAGGCTCAGACCGATCTCTTCGGAGATTACGGTACCGCCAGTCAGAACAGCGATGTCCTGCAGCATGGCCTTGCGACGGTCGCCGAAGCCCGGAGCCTTGACGGCTGCGACTTTGACGATGCCACGCATGTTGTTGACGACCAGGGTAGCCAGGGCTTCGCCTTCGACGTCTTCAGCCACGATCAGCAGCGGACGGCCGGACTTGGCAACAGCTTCCAGAACCGGCAGCAGTTCGCGGATGTTGGAGACTTTCTTGTCGACCAGCAGGATCAGCGGGCCGTCGAGTTCGGCGACCATGGTGTCCGGCTTGTTGATGAAGTACGGGGACAGGTAGCCGCGGTCGAACTGCATGCCCTCTACGACGGACAGTTCGTTTTCCAGGCCCGAGCCTTCTTCAACGGTGATCACACCTTCTTTGCCGACTTTTTCCATGGCTTCGGCAATGATTTCGCCGATGGAGGTGTCGGAGTTGGCGGAGATCGAACCTACCTGAGCGATGGCCTTGGTGTCGGCGCACGGCTTGGACAGCTTCTTCAGCTCAGCGACGATGGCGATGGTGGCCTTGTCGATGCCGCGCTTCAGGTCCATCGGGTTCATGCCGGCAGCAACGGCTTTCAGGCCTTCGCTAACGATGGCCTGAGCCAGAACGGTGGCGGTGGTGGTGCCGTCACCGGCAGCGTCGTTGGCCTTGGACGCGACGTCCTTGACCAACTGGGCGCCCATGTTTTCGAACTTGTCTTTCAGCTCGATTTCTTTGGCGACGGTAACGCCGTCTTTGGTGATCAGTGGCGCGCCGTAGCTACGCTCGATAACCACGTTGCGGCCTTTCGGGCCGAGGGTCGCTTTTACCGCGTCGGCCAGGACGTTGACGCCGACCAGCATTTTCTTGCGAGCGGAATCGCCGAATTTGACTTCTTTAGCAGCCATGGTGGTTGTTCCTTAAATTCTTGGGTTAACGGAGATTCGCGGGAATCAGGCTTCGAGGACGGCGAGGATTTCGTTCTCGCTCATCACCAGCAGGTCTTCGCCGTCAACTTTGACGGTGTTGCTGCCGGAGTAAGGGCCGAATACCACTTTGTCACCGACTTTAACGGCCAGGGCACGCACTTCACCGTTGTCCAGGGCTTTACCGGTACCCACGGCGACGATTACGCCCTGGTTCGGCTTTTCAGCAGCGGAGCCCGGCAGCACGATGCCACCAGCGGTTTTCGATTCTTCTTCGCTGCGACGGATAACGACGCGGTCGTGCAGAGGACGAAGCTTCATTGTCGATCTCTCCTGATTAGTTGTTTTGAGCGGCCGGTGGGGGTACCGGCGGGTTAGCAAAGTCCGGCGGAGCCGGTCGCAGCACGCCAAGGCGGGCCGCGGAAGTCTGTTCTGCCGAAACCGGCAGAAACCTTGCGGTGAAAGCTAGATAGGGGCGTTCAAGGGTATTTCAAGGGCGGCCGGAGAATATTTTTCGCACCGTTGCACCCTGGAGCCGGCGCAGCGGCCGGCTGTGGGGGGGGGCTCTGCACCGATCAGTCGCGGCGCTGGTACTCGCCTTCGATCACATTCGGCCGGGTCTGCCCCGAGCGAGCGGCCAGGTCATCGGCGAAGGCGCGCTGGCGCAGGGCCTGCTCCGCAGCACGGCGGCGCAGGTTGCCGATCAGCAGGCGCCGGGTGAAGGGGATCAGGCAGAGCAGGCCGAACACGTCGCTGATAAAGCCCGGCAGCAACAGCAGGCCGCCGCCGACTGCGATCAGCAGGCCTTCGAACATCTCCTGTTCGGGCATTTCACCACGGGCCAGCTTCTCGCGGGCACGCCAGGCAGTGGCCACACCGGCCACGCGCAGCAGCACGCTGCCAAGTACAGCGGTGCCGATCACCAGCAGCAGGGTGGGCAGCACGCCGATGGCGCTACCGACCTGGATCAGCACGGCCAGTTCGATGATCGGGAACAGCAGGAACAGGAAGAGAAAAACGCGCATAAACAGTGTCCTTGGCGGAAGAACGGCTTCCGATACCGTTCAAGTATGGGGTGTTGCGCTTAATTCAAGCTGAAGCCTGCTCGGCGGTCGGCCAGGTTTCGGCGCGGGCCAGCTGTACCAAGGCCTGGCGTACGGCGCCGGGACTGTTACAGGATGTTGGGAAGGCCAGCCAGTGCACGCTCTTGCCGATGCGCAGGTGGAAGCCTTCGCTATCGATACCGACCAGTTGCGCCGGTTCGTGGCGCGGCAGGCCGCTCAGCTCGACGTAGTGGGCGATGGCCGAGGCGTGGTCACTGTTCATGTGCTCAATCATGCTCAGCTCGCTGGCCCCGGCAAAGGCGTTAGGCAGGTGCACTTCGGGCAGCCAGTGGATGGCGCCGAAACCGCCGATGTAGCGGCTGCGCACCGGCTGCAGGACCCAGAAATCGAAGTCATGCGCCTGGTGGTAGCCTCGGGACTCGGGGAAGTAGCGGTAGTAGCGCGTGGCGGCGGCTTCGATGGCGGCCGGGTCGCTGAGCGGCACGGCTTCGGCGAGCAGGGTCAGGCGGCCAACAGCTTGCACGTCTTCGGCACCGCGCTCACCCACCAGCAGCGAGCATTTCGCGTCTTTCTGCAGGTTATGGGTGTGCTGGGCGATGCGGCTGATGAGGATCAGCGGGCGCCCCAGCTCGTCCAGGCAGTAAGGCACCACTGATCCGAAAGGAAATCCCGGCATGGCCTTGGACTGGGTGGAAAGCACGCCGCGGTATTCCTTGAGCAGCAATTCTCGGGCATGCTTTGCGGCTTTCTCGCTCACTTTATGACTCCTCGCTAAGAATCCGTCGAAAACAAGGCGGAACAGGCGGCCAGCATAACGTTTTGTGCCGTCAGCGAACGCATTTCAGACCTTTCCAAAGGGGATAGCAGTATGCAACTCAAAGACAAAGTCATCATCATCACTGGCGGTTGCCAGGGCCTGGGTCGTGCCATGGGCGAGTACCTGGCCGCCAAGGGTGCCAAGCTGGCGCTGGTCGACCTCAACCAGGAAAAACTCGACGACGCCGTTGCCGCCTGCAAGGCCGCCGGTGGTGATGCCCGTGCCTACCTGTGCAACGTGGCCAACGAAGAGCAAGTGACCCACATGGTCGCCCAGGTGGCTGCAGACTTCGGCGCCATCAACGGCCTGGTCAACAACGCCGGGATCCTGCGTGACGGCCTGACCATCAAGGTCAAGGACGGCGAGCTGAGCAAGATGAGCCTGGCCCAGTGGCAGTCGGTGATCGACGTCAACCTGACCGGCGTGTTCCTGTGCACCCGTGAAGTGGCGGCGAAGATGATCGAGCTGAAGAACGACGGCGCCATCATCAACATTTCCTCGATTTCCCGTGCCGGCAACATCGGTCAGGCCAACTACTCCGCGGCCAAGGCCGGCGTCGCTGCCGACACCGTGGTCTGGGCCAAGGAACT
>JBBNAI010000356.1:0-19124 GCA_037994305.1 Pseudomonas sp.
GGTCAGGCGTTTGGACAGGCGCTCGGGTTCACTCATGGTGGGCAGTCACAAAAGGGAAAGAGTGCTGATTGTAACCGCCCTGCAGCCCTTGCCGGGATCAAGCTGCAATAAAGCTGGAGAAGGGGGGAGTGGCAGGCTGCTGCAGGTGTGCCTGCAGCAGCCTGACTATCAGTGGTGCAGGGACTGGATGGCGCCAGTCTCGCTGTCTTCTTCGGCCACCAGTTCGTCGGTGACCGGCTCGGTGACCACACTAAAGTCGCTGATGCGGATGGCGCCGTGGCCTTCGCCCAGCAGGTGGAAAGAGAAGGCCTTGCGCGTCTTCGGGTTATCGAAGTCGAAGCTCAGGGTCACCGACTTGCCCCGCTCCAGCAGCGGCAGGTCGGGGATGTCGAGCACCACATCACGGTCGAATTCCTTGGTCTTCAGGCGCAAGCTGGCGCCTTTGCGATCCAGGCCGGTGCCTTCGATCTTCAGGGTCACGCGGGTGCGGGTGCCCTGGGGCATTTCCAGGTACTGGGCGCCGATCAGGTTGTCGGCCCAGTCGTCGCGGGATTCGGCCTTGAGCTTGATCCGCTCGCGGCTGGCGAACTGGTAGTGCTGGCCGACCTGGCCGCCGGTCAGTGACTGGTCGAGCAGGGCCGAGCGCTGGCTGAACAGCCGCGCCTGGCGACCACCAATGCGGCCCAGGTAGCGGGCGCTGTCGGCGATGAAGCCGCTGCTTTCATAGCGCCGGCAGATCTGCTGGAAATTGCACTCGGTAAAGGTTTTGCCGTCATGGTGACGCAGCAGGCCGTTGGTGTAGGACATGATTTCACGCGGGGTGCCGTAGTCGCGGAACAGCGAGCGCCCGGAGATGTTTTCTGGCACCGGCAAGGCGAAGTAGTCGAGCACCGAGGCGGTCAGGTCGACATGGCCATAGACCCCGTTCTTGACCTTGGGCAATGCCTGCTGGTCGGGCGCCAGGACCAGGTTGAAGCCCCAGGCCGAGGCCAGGCGCACGTTGTCCAGGCCGTGGGATTCGTCGGAAGTGACGATCACCAGGGTGTCCTTGAGTACGCCCTGTTTATCCAGCGCGGCGAGGAAGTCGGCGACGGCATCATCCAGGTAGCCGATGGCCGCCTGCTTGTTGGTCGCATAGCGCGCCAGGTACTCCGGCGGTGCGGAGTAGGGCTGGTGGGTGCCGACGGTGAGCAGGGTGAGCATCCCCGGCTGCTTCTGTTTGCGCAGTTGGCCGACGTACTTCAGGGCGCCCTCGAAATAGGACTTGTCGTCCATGCCCCAGGGGAACTCCAGGTACGGCTTGTTCTTGAACCATTCGCGGCCGTGGGTCTGCTGGAAACCCATGTGCGGCATGATCTGGTCCTTGGCCATGAAACGCAGCCCGGCGCCCTGCAGGAAGTGCGTGCTGAAGCCCTGGAAGCGCAGCTGGGAGGGCAGGCATTGCAGGTTGCGGGTCTGGTTGTTGAGCAGCTCCACGCCCTTGGGCGTGCCCGAGTCGAGCTTGCTGTAGTCGCCGCAGAGCATGGCGTACAGGCCGCGAATGGTCTGGTGGCTGTGCAGCACGTAATCGGGGGTGGTCATGCTGCGCTCGGCCCACTGGCTCAGGCGTGGCATCAGGTCTTCCTGATAGCTGCTGTGCAGCAGCTGGCGGTTGCGGGCGATATAGGCGCCGGGAATGCCTTCCAGGGTGACGATCAGGACATTGCGCGCCTTGCCGGCGCCATTGAGCAGCGGTTGGCCGCTGAGGTCGAGCTGGGCCAGGTCGGCGATGTCTGGCGGGGTGGCGCTGTCATCGCCGTAATACCAGTCCTCCAGGCGCACGGTGGCGTTGTTGACGTTCTCCGCCAGCAACTTGTGCGGCAGGTTGAACAGCTTCCACTGGTCGGCTTCGCTGGGCTCGTAGTACTGGGTGGCGGCATGCCCGAGCAGCAGGACGGCGGGTAGGGCATAACTGCTACGCGGCAGCGCTGGCCAGCGCTTGCGCCCGGTCAGCAGGCAAGCCAGCAGGGCTGCGCCGAGGGCCAGGGCCAGCCACGGATAGCGGATGCCCGCACCTTGGGTGGAATGGCTGACGAACTGTGGGTCGCTCAGGTATTTGAGGTCGCTGGGTTCGGGCATGCGGCCCACGGCGTTGACCAGCTCGGCACTGCCCAGCAGTAGCAGACTCCACGCCAGCATCAGCGGGATGGCCAGCAGCGGGCGGCGGTAGCACAGCAGCAACAGCAGGCTGCCGATGGCGATATCGGAGATGTAGCCGGAGATGTCCGACCAGCCCAGCCAGTAGCGACTGGCCACAGGCAGCAGGAGGAACAGCGCGCCGAGGGCGGCGAGCGACGCGGCAGGGTACGGCAGCCAGCGACTAAGAACGCGCACAGGAGCTCCTGAGATAGGGCAGCGAGAATCCGTGTAGGTAAGACAGGCGGGATGAATCGAAAGTTGCGCCTCGCCATGATTCTGAAACATGCCCGTGCTATATGCCAGCGGCGCGATGCACTTCCCGTCGGCCTCCTGATGCAGCGCATCGCCCTGTGGCGGGGTAGAATGCCGACCTTGCAGATTAAGGTGGTGAACATGGCTCTGATCGGGCGCTACAACTCTCTTCAGGTGGTCAAGCAGACCGACTTCGGCCTCTATCTGGACGGTGGCGCCGATGGCGAGATCCTCCTACCCAATCGCTATGTGCCGAAAAACGAGCCGAGCGAGATTGGCGACTGGCTGAACGTGTTCGTCTACCTCGACAGTGATGACCGGGTGATCGCCACCACCGAGAAGCCCAAGGTGCAGGTCGGCGGTTTCGCCAGCCTCAAGGTGATCGAGATCAACCGCGTTGGCCTGTTCCTCGACTGGGGGCTGAGCAAGGATCTGCTGCTGCCGCACTCGGAAGAGAAACGTCCGCTGCAGGTGGGCGACTACTGCGTGGTGTATGTCTACCTCGACCGCAGCAAGCGCATCACCGCCACCGCGCGCCTGGATCGCTACCTGGACACCACGCCGCCGCCCTACAAGGTTGGCGACGAGGTCAGCCTGCTGGTGGTGGAGAAGACCGACCTGGGCTTCAAGGCCATCATCAACGGCAAGCACTGGGGCCTGATCCATAAGAACGAGGTGTTCAAGTTCCTGCGTGGCGGCATGCAGGAAAGCGGTTTCATCAAGGAGCTGCGTGACGACGGCAAGATCAGTCTCAGCCTGCAACCGGTCGGTCGCGAGGCGGCAGGCGGCCTGGCTGAACAGATTCTCGCGCGCCTGCGCGAGCAGGGTGGCAGTCTGGCGATGAGCGACAAGAGCGCCCCGGAAGTGATCACCCAGGCCTTCGGCGTGAGCAAGGGCAACTTCAAGAAGGCCATCGGTGGCCTCTATAAGCAGGGCCTGATCCGTATCCTCGATGAGCGCATCGAGCTGATCTGAGCACCGACACCTGGCTGTCATCTGGCGATCCTAAGCTCGGGCTCCTGACCTTTTCTGGGGGCTTGGCCATGGAAATCAGCATCAATGCCGATCGTGAACTCGGTTGCACCGTTCGTCTCGGCTCCTGTGCGGTACCGTTTCGCTGCGAGGCGACTGCCGGGCAGTTTGTCGAGCGCTTGCGCCAGCGCCTGGCCGCCGCCCGCGCGGTGCAGATGCCGCCTGTAACTGATGCCGCACCACCGGCTGACGAGCATGTTGGCTAGTGCGCTGCAGCGGGTGGTGATGCCACTGGAGTTTCTAGAGTCATTGCTCTAGATTCGCGGCACAGTCGTTCGCCGTTTCCAGGAGAAGGCATCATGGTTGATGTCCTGCAGTTCGCCGATGGCAAGTTTCACTGTCCCGTCACTCTCTATCCCGCTCGGGGCGCACGTTACACCCTGATCGTACTGCCGGCCCTGGGCGTCAGCGCACGTCACTACGGGATGCTGGCACAGGTCCTGGTCGGGGCTGGCTACAACGTGCTGACCACCGATTGGCCAGGGCAGAGCGAGAGTCTTCCGCGGCCCAGTTGGACCTTCAACTATGGCTACCGGCAACTGGTGGAAGAGTTTCTACCAAAGCTGTTAAGCCTGGCCGAGCGGCACTTCGGCGACACCCAGCCGGTGCTACTGGGTCACAGCCTCGGCGGGCATATCGCCACGCTATACGCTGCGGCCAATCCGGCCAGTCGCGTGCGGGTGGTGGGAGTGGCCTGCGGCAATATCCATTACCGGCACTGGAGCGGTCTGGGCAAGTTGCTGACGCCGAGCGTGGCGATCCTTTGCAACCTGCTGGCCAGCGTGCTCGGCTACCTGCCGGGGCGGCGCATTGGGTTCGGTGGCCACGAGGCGCGGCGGCTGATGCGCGACTGGGGGCGCGTGGCGTTCAGTGGCAATTACCGGCACCTGGGCCTGGCACTGGCGCCAGCGCCGAACAACCGCGTGAACTCGCTGTTCATCCAGATCGAAAACGACAACTTCGCCCCCTTGGCGTCGACCCGTGGCCTGGCCGAGCTGATTCAGAGCGAGCCGCACATCGAGCAACTGCCATCACCCCGCCCGCCCCATGAAAACCCCCACAGCGCCTGGCTGAAGGCGCCGCAGAGCGTGGTGGCTTGTCTAAAGGGCTGGCTGGGGCCGCTGCCGGCACAGTGAGGCGGGCGCCCAGCCAGGCGCCACTCAGTGCGGAATCAGCAGAAGCACCGTGACCACTAGTACTACCAGCAGGGTCAGGGCGTGGCTGGCTTGGCGCAGCAGGAGCAGGCGTGCGAACAGACCGGTGCAGTAGAGCAGGCGCAACATGATGAAGGCGAAGCCGAGGGCAGCGACCAGCGCCGGGCTGATCTGTCCGCTGGTTTCTCCCAGGTAAAGCAGGACGATGAACAGCACCGATTGCTCCAGGCTGTTGCCATGGGCGCGCACGGCCTTGAGCAAATCGGTCTTGCCGCCCTCGCCGAAGGCGACCTGGTGGCGCATGCGCAAGCGCGAGATATTCAGCGACAGGCCGATCAGCAACAGGGATAGGGTGGCGGCGATATAAACGCTGTAAGGCATGGGTGTTCCTCGCTTGTTGTTGTAGTGATTGGCGAGGGTAGGGGTTGGCGCCTGCGATGTAAAAGCACCTGCGCTCAGGGTGGTGCTTATTTGGCGCTTTCCCGGCAAGTGGGTTGCTGGAAAAGCACATCGGCAGGCAGCGCCCTGGTGGCTCAAGCGTGCTTGCAGGTAAGCGGGTAGGCCTGCGCCGTCTCCACATACTCCCTGAGCCCGCGCAGCACCTGTACAGCGTCCCAGCGTGTGGGATCGAACAAGGCGTAGGCCTCACCCTGATAGCCCACCACATCCAGTTGCCGGTGATAACCAGCACGTTGCAACAGGGCTTCGATCTCGGCAAAGCAGGTGTTGAAGTGCACGCGATTGAAGGGCGTCCTGCTGCCCGTCACCAAGCCTTCCAGCTGCAATTCCTCGACCGTGGCGCGGATGCTTTCCAGCGACATCTGGTTCACTTTGTTCTTCAACTGCAGTACGTCCAGCATCTCGGTGCTCCTGTTTTAGCCTGCTTGTCGCTGTGAAAAGCGACACTGCCAGAGTAAACGAAAAGTACTGTACAAATAAACAGCGCTGGATAATAGTACAGCTAACGCGCTGCCGATCGATCCTGCCGGACTTACCGAAAGAGGAGTCGTCCTATATGCACCATAAGCTGATGACAGTTCTGCTATTGGCCCTGTTGGCCGGTTGTGCCCAGCCACAGCTGGAGCAGCCCAAGGCCAATGGTGCCTACCTGGTTATCGAAGGGGCCGAGGCCTGGGCGGTATTGGTATCGAACGGCAAGCGGGTCGAGGAACATGGTCGGGTTCTGGATGTAACGCATCTGCCCAGCAAGCATTCGAGCATCGCTGCCAGCTATGTGATCGACACACCCAACTGCGGCAGGTTGCAGTGGCTTACCGAGCGTGAAGACGGGGCCGAGGGTGAAGTGACCCGCCTGACGCGTGAGCACGATCAGCAATTGCGTCGCCCCGGCTGCGTGATTGCCAGTGGGCTCAGTCGCACCTGGACGGCGCTGGATTATTCGGGCTGATGTGCCGCGGCCCTGGCAGATCGTTGATCCGTCAGGGCCGCGTGGGTGCTGCTAGTTGCGAGGGAGTCAGGCGTTGGGTGTCTTGCCAGGTTTGCTTGCGGGCGTCGGCATCAGGCCGTCGGCGCGGAACATCGCCTTGATACCGCGAATAGCCTGACGAGTGCGGTCCTGATTCTCGATCAGGGCAAAGCGTACGTGGTCATCACCGTAGTCACCGAAACCCAGCCCCGGGGACACGCAGACCTTGGCTTCGAGCAGCAGCTTCTTGGCGAACTCCAGTGAGCCGAGGTGCGCGTAGGGCTCGGGGATCTTGGCCCAGATATACATCGAGGCCTTGGGGTTCTCGACCATCCAGCCGGCTTCGTGCAGGCCCTTGACCAGCATGTTGCGCCGTTGCCGGTATTGCTCGGCAATGTCGCGCACACATTGCTGGTCGCCTTCCAGGGCGGCGATGGCGGCCACCTGCAACGGGGTGAAGGTACCGTAGTCGTGGTAACTCTTGATCCGCGCCAGGGCGTTGACCAGCTCCGGGTTGCCGACCATGAAACCGATGCGCCAGCCGGCCATGTTGTAGCTCTTGGACAGGGTGAAAAACTCCACGGCAATGTCCTTGGCGCCCGGTACCTGCATGATCGATGGGGCTTTCCAGCCGTCGTAGACGATATCGGCATAGGCCAGGTCGTGGATTACCAGCACGTCGTACTGCTTGGCCAGGCTCACCACGCGCTCGAAGAAGTCCAGCTCCACGCACTGCGCGGTGGGGTTGGAGGGGAAGCCGAGGATCATCATCTTCGGCTTGGGAATCGACTCCCGGATCGCCCGCTCCAGCTCGGCGAAGAAATCCACACCGGGCACCAGAGGCACCGAGCGCACCTGGGCGCCGGCAATCACCGCACCATAGATATGGATCGGGTAGCTGGGGTTGGGTACCAGTACGGTATCGCCGTGATCCAGGGTGGCCAGCATCAGGTGCGCCAGGCCTTCCTTGGAACCGATAGTGACGATGGCTTCGCTTTCCGGGTCGATGTCGACCTCGTAGCGATCCTTGTACCAGCGCGAGATGGCGCGACGCAGGCGCGGAATGCCACGCGAGGTGGAGTAACCGTGGGTGTCGTCGCGCTGGGCGACCTGCACCAGTTTCTCGACGATGTGCGGCGGTGTGGCGCCGTCGGGGTTGCCCATGCTGAAGTCGATGATGTCCTCGCCACGGCGGCGGGCGGCCATCTTCAGTTCGGCGGTGATGTTGAAAACGTAGGGGGGGAGACGATCGATGCGCGCAAAGCGGCGCTTGGCGTTGTCGGCCATGTTTACCTCGGGGTACGTAAGCGCCCGGAACCGTCCGAGCGACGTTGACTGCATGTGGCAGCCAGGCGAGGAAGATACGAGAGGGTTTGCCGGCCTGTCCAGCACAGTTGGTGCGCGGACAGGCGCAACAGTTGCCGGCTCAGTTCCCCAGCATGTCGTGCATCGCGATGATCTGTTCGGCTACCTGGATCAGCTTCTGCTGGCGGCTCATGGCCTGGCGGCGCATCAGGGTGTAGGCATCTTCCTCGTTGCAGCTCTTCATCTTCATCAACAGGCCCTTGGCCAGCTCGATGCGCTTGCGCTCGGCGAGCTGTTCGTCCCGGGCCAGCAATTGCGCGCGCAGGGCCTGGTCGCTCTCGAAGCGAGCCATGGCCACATCGAGAATCGGCTGCAGGCGCTGGGCATGGATGCCTTCGACAATGTAGGCGCTGACACCGGACTGGATCGCCTGGCGCATGACTGTTGGATCGTGCTCGTCGGTGAACATGACAATCGGTCGCGGCTGGTCACGCGTCACCAGTACCACTTGTTCCATCACATCGCGGCCGGGGGACTCGGTATCGATCAGGATCACGTCGGGGCGTACGGCCTCGACGCGCTCAGGCAGGTCGATGGTCAGCCCTGACTCGTCGATGACCTCGAAACCCGCTTCGATCAGCGCGCTCTTCAGGCGGCCGACTTTCTTCGGGGTGTCGTTGATCAGCAGGATTCGCAGCATGTCGGTATTCCGTTACAGGGCAATCGGGGCGGCATCGCTGCTGCGGGCGTGAATGGCAAAGCTGCGGGCATAACCGGCCGGATCGCTGCCATCCCAGACGCTGCCGTCGAGCAGGGTGGAACGGCGCATTGGCGTGCTGGGTACGTTGATGCCCAGAGCGTCGGCGGCCTGCCCATAGATATCGAGCTGGTGAATCTGCCGGGCAACGGCCAGGTAGTCAGGGTCGTCCTTGAGCAGTCCCCAGCGGCGGAATTGGGTCATGAACCACATACCGTCGGATAGCCACGGCATGGTCACTTCGCCGTTGGCGAAGAAACGCAGTGGGTGGGCATCCAGCCAGGCATGGCCGATGCCGTCCTGATACTGGCCGAGGAAGCGTGGCTCGATGGCCGACAACGGAGCATCGACGTACTCGCTGCCGCTGATCAACTGGGCGGTGCTGCGCTTGTTCTCCTCGTTCTCGTCGATGAAGCGACTGGCTTCGAGTACGGCCATGGTCAGGGCACGTGCAGTGTTGGGGTATTGCTCGACGAATTCGCGGGTCACCCCGAGGACTTTTTCCGGGTGATCGGCCCAGATGGTCTGGCTGGTGGCCAGGGTGAAACCCTGGTCCTCTTCCACGGCCAGCGCGCCCCAGGGGCCACCGGCACAGAAACCGTCGATGCGGGCGGCCTTGAGGTGGGCAACCATTTGCGACGGCGGCACCACCACGCTGTTTACGTCATCCAGTGGATGAATGCCTTGGGCGGCCAGCCAGTAGTTCAGCCACATGGCGTGGGTGCCGGTGGGGAAGGTCTGGGCGAAGGTCAGTTTTGCACCGCTCTGGCGCACGCGGGCGACCAGTGCTTCGACGCTGGTCACGCCGGCACGCTTGAGGGGGGCGGAGAGGTTGATGCCCTGGCCGTTCTGATTCAGGCCCATGAGGATGGCCATGTCGGTTTGCGGGCCGCTGAGGCCGAGGTGGATGCCGTAGACCTGGCCGTACAGGGATTGTGCGGCATCCAGTTCACCGCTCAGCAGCTTGTCGCGCAGGGTGGCCCAGGAGGCCTGGCGCTGCAGGTTGAGCGTCAGGCCATAGGGTTGGGCGAAGCCCTGGGTAGCGGCGACGATCAGCGAGGCGGAATCGGTCAGGGCCATGAAACCCAAATCCAGCGCGCTCTTTTCCGGTGCGTCGGAGCCTGCTACCCAGGCCAGGGTGTCATTACGGGAAGTGACGAGTGTGCTCATGTGCAAGATTCCGCCGGTGAACAAAAAGGCGCCGCCCCGGTTACCACGCTAGGGGTAGCCAGGAACGACGCCATTGTCTATGAACTGGCTCCGCCGTTGGAGAGTTCTGCTGCCGATGACAAAGCAAGCGATATGCCAGACTGCGGGGCGGGCAAAAGAAACCCCGCCGGAGCGGGGTTGGGAAGGACGATGGCTCAGGTTCAGCGTTCCAGCATCTGTTTCACGTTGTTTTGCGGAATCTGCTGAACACGGCCTTCGCTGTCTTCGAATTCAAGCATGCCAGTGTCCTTGTCCAATTCCGGCTTGCCGTCACTGGTGAGCATTTGCCCATCGGTGGTGGTGATGATGTATTCGCTCGAACAGCCGCTAAGCAGTGCGGCGCAACACAGTACTGCCGGTAACCACAACTTCATGATGATGCTCCTGATGGTCAAAGGAAAAACACCGTGAACGCTACCTGTTGGCGCGCTGGCTGGCAAACCACTGTTGCGGGTGGTGGTGCGGGATTGCGCAGTCGCCTGCAACCTTGTGGCTGCAGGCGATTGGCGTTTAGCGTTCGATGATCTGCTTCACCATGCTTTGCGGGATCTGCTGATCGTTGCCTTCGGCATCTTCGTATTTGATCAGACCGGTTTCGTCGTCCAGTTCGGGTTTGTCTTCGGCGCTGAGCATTTGCCCGTCGGTGGTGGCTATCAGGTAGTCGGTGGCGCAACCGGACAGGCCAATTACGCAAAGTACCGCGAAAATCCACTGTTTCATGACTATCTCCTTCGCAATGCAGCCCGGCTGGGCCTTATTGCTTCCGACATGCCATCGAGCGAATTCGATCCATAAAAAAGCCCCGCACGTGGCGGGGCTTTTTCATTGCCGGTGAAGCTTAGGCTTGCACGACCGGGATCTTGGCGCTTTCCGCGGCGTCGCGGAACTCGGCGATCTGGTCGAAGCTCAGGTAGCGGTAGATATCGGCAGCCATGCTGTCGATGTTCTTCGCGTACTCCATGTACTCCTCGACGGTCGGCAGTTTGCCGATGATCGAAGCGACC
Source organism: Pseudomonas sp. (assembly GCA_037994305.1). Classification (GTDB taxonomy): domain Bacteria; phylum Pseudomonadota; class Gammaproteobacteria; order Pseudomonadales; family Pseudomonadaceae; genus Aquipseudomonas. Next base: position 10,318 of record JBBNAI010000356.1, read on the forward strand.
GCTGCCAGTTCGGCAGAAGCCAGGTACACGTTGGTCGCGTCGCCCAGGCGGTTCGGGAAGTTACGGGTCGACGTGGAAACCACGGTCGAACCGGTCTGAACGCGAGCCTGGTTACCCATGCACAGCGAGCAGCCTGGCATTTCCATACGCGCGCCAGCCTTGCCGTAGATGCCGTAGTAGCCTTCCTCGGTCAGCTGGTGGGCGTCCATCTTGGTCGGCGGAGCCAGCCACAGACGCGTCGGAATGCCACCCTTGACCTTGTCCAGCAGCTTACCGGCAGCGCGGAAGTGACCGATGTTGGTCATGCACGAACCGATGAACACTTCGTCGATCTTCTCGCCAGCAACGGTGGACAGGATGCGGGCATCGTCCGGGTCGTTCGGGGCGCAGAGTACCGGCTCTTTGACGTCGGCCAGGTCGATCTCGATGATTTCCGCGTACTCGGCGTCCTTGTCGGCAGCCAGCAGTTGCGGGTTGGCCAGCCAGGCTTCCATCGCTTGAGCGCGACGTTCCATGGTGCGGGCATCGCCGTAGCCTTCGCTGATCATCCAGCGCAGCAGGGTGATGTTGGACTGCAGGTATTCGGCGATGGCCTTTTCCGGCAGTTTGATGGTGCAACCAGCAGCGGAACGCTCGGCAGAGGCGTCGGACAGCTCGAAAGCCTGTTCAACGGTCAGCTCGTCCAGACCTTCGATCTCGAGGATGCGGCCGGAGAAGGCGTTGATCTTGCCCTTCTTCTCGACAGTCAGCAGGCCGGCCTTGATGGCGTAGTAAGGGATGGCATGGACCAGGTCACGCAGGGTGATACCGGGTTGCAGCTTGCCCTTGAAGCGGACCAGAACGGATTCCGGCATGTCCAGCGGCATGACGCCGGTGGCTGCGGCGAAGGCGACCAGGCCGGAACCGGCCGGGAAGGAGATACCGATGGGGAAGCGGGTGTGCGAGTCGCCACCAGTACCAACGGTGTCCGGCAGCAGCATGCGGTTCAGCCAGCTGTGGATGATGCCGTCGCCCGGACGCAGGGACACGCCGCCGCGGGTCATGATGAAGTCCGGCAGGGTGTGGTGGGTGTTGACGTCGATCGGCTTCGGATAGGCCGCGGTGTGGCAGAAGGACTGCATCACCAGGTCAGCGGAGAAGCCCAGGCAAGCCAGGTCTTTCAGCTCGTCGCGGGTCATCGGGCCAGTGGTGTCCTGGGAACCGACGGTGGTCATCTTCGGCTCGCAGTAGGTGCCTGGGCGTACGCCTTGGCCTTCGGCCAGACCGCAAGCGCGACCAACCATCTTCTGCGCCAGGGTGAAGCCCTTGCCGCTGTCGACAGGTGCTACCGGCTTCTTGAACAGGGTGGACGGAGCCAGACCCAGCTCGGTGCGGGCTTTCTCAGTCAGGCCACGGCCAACGATCAGCGGAATACGGCCGCCAGCACGAACTTCGTCGAGCAGGACGTCGGTTTTCAGCGCGAAGCTGGTCACCAGCTCATCGCTGCCATGACGGCGCACTTCGCCTTTGTACGGGTACACGTCGATGACGTCGCCCATGCCCAGGTTGGTGCAGTCGAATTCGATCGGCAGGGCGCCGGCGTCTTCCATGGTGTTGTAGAAGATCGGGGCGATCTTGGTACCGAAGCAGAAGCCACCCGCACGCTTGTTCGGCACGTTGGGGATGTCGTCGCCGAAGAACCACAGCACCGAGTTGGTGGCGGATTTGCGCGAGGAGCCGGTACCGACCACGTCACCGACGTAGGCAACCGGGAAGCCTTTTTCTTTCAGGGCTTCCATCTGCTTCAGCGGGCCGACAGTACCCGGAGCGTCCGGGGTGATACCGTCGCGGGCCATTTTCAGCATGGCCAGGGCGTGCAGCGGGATGTCAGGGCGCGACCAGGCATCCGGAGCCGGGGACAGGTCGTCGGTGTTGGTTTCGCCGGTCACCTTGAACACGGTCAGGGTGATTTTTTCGGCCAGGGCGGCGCGGTTCTGGAACCACTCGCCGTCAGCCCAGGATTGCAGTACGCCTTGGGCGTTGGCATTGCCGGACTTGGCTTTTTCAGCGACGTCGTGGAAGGCGTCGAACATCAGCAGGGTGTGCTTGAGTTGCGCGGCAGCGACGGCAGAGAGTTCGGCGTCGTCCAGCAGCTCGACCATGGTGGCGATGTTGTAGCCGCCTTGCATGGTGCCCAGCAGTTCAACGGCGTGTTGCTTGCTGATCAGCGGGGATTTGGCTTCGCCTTTGGCAACGGCGGAGAGGAAACCGGCCTTGACGTAGGCGGCTTCGTCGACGCCTGGCGGAACGCGGTTGGTCAGCAGGTCAACCAGGAAGGCTTCTTCACCGGCTGGGGGATTCTTCAGCAGCTCGACCAGGCCTGCGGTTTGTTCGGCGTTTAGCGGCTGGGGCACGATACCCTGGGCGGCACGCTCTGCTACGTGGTTGCGATAGGCTTCAAGCACAGTTATTACCCTCATCAGTGGTCGCGGTGGCTCGCGACGCTCATCCAGAAAACCATCGCACATTGCGCCTCGGTGCTTTTTGAGCACCTTGGCCAGTGTGTCGATAGCCTCATACAAGAAGCTGTTTTCAAAGTTTTACGCCGCCGGAACAGGCTGATGAGTGCTGGCGCAGGTCATGAGCGGGGCTCGCGAACCTGGCGCCAACGTCGTTCCTGGCGAATCAACTGTGCTCGTGACGCTTTGAAAACAGCTTCTGACGGACATCGACGCCTAAAAAGGCGGTCCGATTCTACTGGAAAGGCGTCATAAAGTTAAGGGTAAAGCCCGAGGCGATCTGCACATTTGATGACAGAAAGGCTTCGGCAAGCGCTTGCTCGGGTGACCCTGTTTGGCTAAGCCGTTAATATGACCGGCCTGTTCCAGTGCTCGCCTTTGCCATCATGTCCAATCAGCGCATCAAGACGCCCTGCGTCGGCCTCTGCTCCACGGTTTACGGCGATCTGGTATGCCGTGGCTGCAAGCGCTTCCACCATGAGGTGGTGAACTGGAACCTGTATGCCGAGGAAGAGAAACGTGCCGTCTGGCGGCGCCTGGAGATCCTCCTGGTGCAGGTGATGCAGGGCAAGCTGGAGGTCTTCGATGCTGCCAGGTTGCGCCAGCAGCTGGAGCAGCACCAGGTGCGCTTCGTTCCTGAGCAGTCAGCCTATTGCTGGGCCTATCAGCTGATTGCCCGTGCTTCGCGGGTGATCAACCGCCTGGATGCCTATGGTGTGGCGCTAATGCCGGAGTTCCGTGACTGGGGCTTGCCGGAGCTGCGCGAAGCCATCGATCGCGAGTTCTTCCTGCTGTCCGAAGCGCACTACGAGCGCTATATCGCGCCGAAATTCCTCCGTGAGGGCGTCGAAAGCCGCGTCTGAGTGTTCGCAATGCATGAAAAAGCCGCCCGAGGGCGGCTTTTTGCTGGGCGGTGCCTGGGTTCAGCGTTGTGCGACCAGCTCTTCCAGGTGGGCGATGATGCTGTCCGGCTTGAGAACGAGTACGTCGCTTTCCAGGGTGTCGAGCACGACTTCGGCGGTGTTGCCGATCAGCGCGCCAGACAGGCCGGTGCGGGCCACGGTGCCGATCACGGTGACTGCCGCCTTGAGCTTGTCGGCGGTGTAGGGGATCAGCACGTCAGCCGGGCCTTCTTCGATATGCAGACGCTCGTCGCTGACATCGTATTCAGCCTGGAATGCGGCGCATTGCTCGCGGTAGCGGGCCTCGATGGTTTCCTTGAGCTGGAAGGTCGGGTCTGCTGCCGACAGCATGGGCGACGGGTGGGCGCTGATCACGTGCAGGGTGGCGTTGGCCAGGCCGGCGATATCGTAGCCATGGCTGACGATGCTGGAGTGCAGGGTGCGGTGCTCGTTGTCGCGGTTACCCACGTCGACGGCCGCCAGGATGATGCCGTTGGTCCACGGCGTATCGGTTTTCACCATCAGCACCGGCGACGGGCAGTAGCGCAGCAGCTTCCAGTCTTCCGGGGTGAGGATCGCCTTTTTCAGCGGGTTGTCCGGCACGTGCTGCTTGATCACCAGTTCGCAGCCTTCGGCCTGCTGTACGGCAATAACGGTCTGGTAGGGGCTTTCATGCCAGCTCTGCTGGGCGCTGACGCTGAAGCCTTCCTGCTCCAGTGCGGTCTTGGCGTCATTAAGGTAGGCGGAGTGGTCCTGTTTCTTTTCCACTGCCAGCAAGTGCAGGTGCGATTGGGTGACACCGGCAATCAACTTGGCTCGTTTCAAGGCCAGGCCTGCGGGCTGTTGTGGGTCCACTATCACCAGAATGCTGCGAATGGCTTGCATGAGCGTTTCCCTGTGCGTGAATGCATGAATACGGCCCACTATAGAAGCAGCCGTGGACGACGCACTTGATCCGTGTCACGACATCACTGGCTCTGCGCGTCGGCATTCGTATAATGGCGCGCCCTGATCCAGCCTGCCAGCACCTTGCGCGGGTGCATTGTCGCAGCGTGCGACGGTGAGGGGCGTTACCGCTCTATAACGGAAAGCCTGCCTGTGAACCTGCCTGAAATTCATGAATTCCTCGGATGCCGGACGCCTGATGCCTGGATCCAGGCTGCGCTTGCCGATCAGGAAACCCTGCTGATCGATCACAAGAACAACGAATTCAAGGCCGCTTCCTCGGCGATGGCGTTGATTGCCAAATACGGCACCCGGTTGGACCTGATCAACTTCATGTCGCGCCTGGCCCGCGAGGAGCTGGTGCACCACGAACAGGTGCTGCGCATCATGAAGAAACGCAAGGTCGACCTGCGCCCGGTGTCAGCTGCGCGGTATGCCTCCGGTTTGCGCCGGGTGGTGCGTAACCATGAGCCGCAGAAGCTAATTGACACGCTGGTGGTGGGGGCTTTTATCGAGGCGCGCTCCTGCGAGCGTTTCGAAGCCCTGGTGCCGCACCTGGATGAGGAGCTGGGCAAGTTCTACGGTGGCTTGCTCAAGTCCGAAGCCCGGCATTTCCAGGGGTACCTGAAGCTGGCCTATCAGTACGGCGATGCGGCCGATATCGACAGGGTCATTGCCTTGGTGCGCGATACCGAGTGTGAGCTGATCGAATCCCCGGACAGCGAGTTCCGCTTCCATAGCGGTGTGCCGGCCGCCTGATCGCTGGAATATGACAGGCATAAAAAAGCCGGACTCGAGGTCCGGCTTTTTTGTGGAAGCTTGTATCAGGCGGCGACGAAGCTGGCGGCCGGATAGGCGAGGGCAGCCTGGCTGCTCTGCACTTCATTGAGCGTTTCGCGCACCACTTGCTTGGCCAGGCAGGCACATTTGCCACATTGGCTGGCGACGCCGAGCGTTTCGCGCACATCGCGGTAGCTGCAGCAACCTTCGAAGATCGCGTCGCGGATTTGACCGTCAGTCACACCTTGGCAGAGGCAAACGTACATGGACAGGCTCGGGCAGAAGTGGGTTGCTGTTGGCGAAGGATACTAATGTTAATGAGAATGCTTGTCAAAACTTGCTGTAAGAATTTCCTGTCTTTTGCCTTTCCAGGAAAAACTGTGCAGCCAGGCATGAAAAACCCGGCCTGAGCCGGGTTGTGTGTGGGGCTGCGTCGACTCAGTGGTCGAACTCGTCCCAGCCGCCCATCTCTTTCCAGCGATTGACGATGCCGCAGAACAATTCGGCGGTCTTCTCGGTGTCGTAGCGCGCGGAGTGCGCTTCCTTGCCGTCGAAGGCGATGCCGGCGGTCTGGCAGGCCTTGGCCAGCACGGTCTGGCCGTAGGCGAGGCCGGCCAGGGTGGCGGTGTCGAAGCTGGAGAAGGGGTGGAACGGATTGCGCTTGAGGTCGCAGCGCGCCACCGCGGCATTCAGGAAACCGAGGTCGAAGTTGCTGTTGTGGCCGACCAGGATCGCGCGCTTGCAGCCGTTGGCCTTGATCGACTTGCGCAGGCCGCGGAAGATTTCGGTCAGCGCATGCTCTTCGGTTACCGCCATGCGCAGCGGATGATCGAGCTTGATGCCGGTGAACTCCAGGGCTGCCTGCTCGATATTGGCGCCGGCGAAGGGCTCCACGCGGAAGAAGTGCGTGTGGTCCGGATAAAGGAAGCCGCCTTCGTCCATCGCAATGGTGGTTGCGGCGATTTCCAGCAGGGCGTCGGTGGCGCAGTTGAAACCGCCCGTCTCGACATCTACCACTACCGGCAGGTAGCCACGAAAGCGTGCTGCCATCGGGTGGCGCGGGCCGGAGGGCAGGCTGCCGTCGAGTTCTTCGTCGAAATTCTCTTCGCTCACGCGTGGTTCTCCAGCAGGCGCCAGCGCAGGTTCTCACCGGCGCGCAGGGGGATGACGGTCAGCTCGCCCAGCGGCAGGCTAGCCGGGGCGGTCCATTCTTCACGCACCAGGGTGATGCGATCAGTGTTGCGCGGCAGATTGTAGAAGTCCGGGCCGAAGTGGCTGGCGAAGGCTTCCAACTTGTCCAGCGCATTGCGCTGTTCGAAGGCTTCGGCGTACAACTCGATGGCAGCGTAGGCGGTGTAGCAGCCGGCGCAGCCGCAGGCCGCTTCCTTGGCATGTTGGGCGTGCGGTGCCGAATCGGTGCCGAGGAAGAACTTGGCGCTGCCGCTGGTGGCCGCATCCAGCAGGGCTTCCTGGTGGGTGTTGCGCTTGAGGATCGGCAGGCAATAGAAGTGCGGGCGAATGCCGCCAACCAGCATGTGATTGCGGTTGTACAGCAGGTGATGGGCGGTGATGGTGGCGCCCACGTTGGCCGGTGCGGCGTTGACGAACTGCACGGCGTCACCGGTGGTGATGTGCTCGAACACCACGTTCAGCGTCGGGAAGCGTTCGACCACACGCACCAGGTGCTCATCGATGAAGCGCTTCTCGCGGTCGAACACGTCGACTTCGGCGCGGGTCACTTCGCCATGAACCAGCAGTGGCAGGCCGACTTCGGCCATCGCTTCGAGGACCGGGAAGATCTTGTCGATGCTGGTCACGCCGGAGTCGGAGTTGGTGGTCGCGCCGGCGGGGTAGAGCTTGGCCGCGTGGACGAAACCACTGGCCTTGGCCTCACGGACTTCGGCAGGTGTGGTGCGGTCGGTGAGGTACAGCACCATCAGCGGTTCGAAGCGGCTGCCCGCGGGTCGGGCGGCAAGGATGCGCTGGCGGTAGGCGTCGGCTTCGGCGGCATTGCGCACCGGCGGCACCAGGTTGGGCATGATAATGGCACGGGCGAACGTGCGGGCAACGTCCTGGACGGTGTGCTGCAGAACGGCTCCATCGCGCAGGTGGATGTGCCAATCGTCGGGGCGCAGCAGGGTAATACGGTCTGACATGGGGGATTCCGGACGGGTGAAACGTGGCGGGAATGCTACCGGAAAAGCCTCTTGCAGGCACGGGCTATCAAGTTTTGCCGAGGCTGGACGATACCTCTTGGGAATGCCGTTTTTCCCTGTGGAGCCTGTCGTGCGCCAGCCCCGTCTTGTCCTTATTAGCTTGCTCGCCAGCCTGCCTTGGTGCATGCCGGTGTCGGCTATCACTTTTCAGACGCGCATGGAGCGGGTGGAGTGGAAGGTTGAGGGCGATCAGTTCGAGTGCCGTCTGACCCAGCCCGTGGCGGATTTCGGCAGTGGTGAATTCGTCCGTCGCGCCGGCGAGCAGGCAACCTTCCGTCTGAAAGTGCACGAGCGTTGGCTCGGCCCCGGTTCCGCGACCTTGCTGGCCGCTGCCGCCCCCTGGCAGGCCGGGCGTGGCGACATCAACCTGGGTGCGCTGACGGTGGGCAGCGGCGCAGTACCGTTCAACAGCAATCAGGAGCAGGCCGGGCGCCTGCTCACCGGGCTGATGGAAGGGCGCAGCCCGCTGGTGCGCCACCGCACCCTGCAGGGCGGCGACAACATCGAAGTACGCCTGCTGCCAATCCGTTTCAATCAGGCGTACAGCGATTACCTGAAATGCACGGCTGGCTTGCTGCCGGTCAACTTCGATCAGATTCGCCAGACCCAGATCGGGTTTTCCGGTGGCGGCACCGCGCTGGATCCGCTGGGGCAGGCCAAGCTCGACATCATTCTCGAGTTTCTCAAGGCCGATCCCAGCGTCAATCGTATCCAGCTCGACGGCCACTCCGACAACAGTGGCAGCCGCCTGACCAATCGCGATACATCACGCCGTCGTGCTTTGGCGGTGGAGGAATACCTCAAGGCCAATGGCGTTCCGCCCGAGCAGATCCTGGTGCGTTTCCATGGTGAACGCTACCCGCTGGCGCCGAACAACAGTGAGGGCAATCGGGCGAAGAATCGCCGGGTGACCATGACCCTGTCCCGCGAAGCCGTACCGGAAACCCCGGCTGAAACCGCGCCTGCCACACCACCTGCTGCCGAGCCAGCAGCACCGGCGCCTCCAGCCAAGGCCGCCAGCCTTTCCTGAAGTCGCACACGCACACAAAATTGTCGCTTTGTCGCCAGTGTCTGTCGCGCCCCTGTAAATCAGCGGGCGTGGCCGGTAGAATCGCGGGTTTTCCGTACAACCCCGTGGAGTTGATTGGCATGGCGGACGTTAAGAAGGTAGTTCTGGCCTATTCAGGTGGTCTGGATACCTCGGTAATCCTCAAGTGGCTGCAGGACACCTATGAATGCGAAGTGGTGACCTTCACCGCTGACCTCGGCCAAGGCGAAGAAGTCGAGCCGGCACGCGCCAAGGCCCAGGCCATGGGCGTCAAGGAAATCTACATCGACGACCTGCGCGAAGAATTCGTGCGTGATTTCGTCTACCCGATGTTCCGCGCCAACACCGTCTACGAAGGCGAGTACCTGCTGGGTACTTCCATCGCCCGTCCGCTGATTGCCAAGCGCCTGATCGAGAT
>JBBNAI010000357.1:0-8070 GCA_037994305.1 Pseudomonas sp.
GGCAGCGCCATGCACATCCACCAGAGTGTGGTGGACGCGAAGACCGGCAAGAACATCTTCTCCAACGAAGACGGGACCATGAGCGAATTGTTCCTGCACCACATCGGTGGCCTGCAGAAATACATTCCCGAGGTGTTGCCGCTGTTCGCGCCGAACGTCAACTCGTTCCGCCGCTTCCTGCCGGATACCTCGGCACCGGTGAACGTCGAATGGGGCGAAGAAAACCGCACCGTGGGTCTGCGTGTACCGGAAGCCGGGCCGCAGAACCGCCGCGTGGAAAACCGCCTGGCCGGTGCCGACGCCAACCCGTACCTGGTGCTGGCTGCTTCCTTGCTGTGTGGCTACATCGGCATGGTCGAAGGCATCAAGCCGAGCGCGCCGGTCAAAGGGCGTGGCTACGAGCGCCGTAACCTGGCTCTGCCGGTGACCATCGAAAGCGCCCTGGAGCGCATGGAAGCCTGCAAGGACGCAGAGAAATACCTGGGTGCGAAATTCGTCCGCGGCTATGTCGCGGTGAAACGTGCCGAGCATGAAAACTTTAAGCGGGTGATCAGCTCCTGGGAACGCGAGTTCCTGCTGCTCTCCGTCTGATGGGAAAGGGGCCGGGCTTTGCCGCCCGGCCCCCGACCGAATGCGTAATACAGAGGTGATGTATGACTAACCAAGTAAACAACCCGAAAACCCGCGAGTGGCAGGCCATGAGCCGCGACCACCATCTCGCGCCGTTCAGCGACTACCAGCAGCTGCACGAGAAGGGGCCGCGCATTGTCACCAAGGCGGACGGTGTTTACCTGTGGGACAGTGAAGGCAACAAGATTCTCGACGGCATGGCCGGCCTGTGGTGCGTAGCGATTGGCTACGGTCGCGAGGAACTGGTCCAGGCGGCGAGCAAGCAGATGCGTGAACTGCCGTTCTACAACACCTTCTTCCAGACCGCGCATCCGCCGGTGCTGGAATTGGCGAAGGCGATTGCCGACGTCGCGCCGCAAGGCATGAATCACGTGTTCTTCACCGGCTCCGGTTCGGAAGGCAACGACACCATGCTGCGCATGGTTCGCCATTACTGGGCGCTGAAGGGCAAACCAAGCAAGAAAGTCATCATCAGCCGGCACAACGGCTACCACGGTTCCACCGTGGCCGGTGCCAGCCTGGGTGGCATGAAGTACATGCACGAGCAGGGCGACCTGCCGATTCCGGGCATCGTGCACATCCCGCAGCCGTACTGGTTCGGTGAAGGTGGCGACATGACTCCAGAGGCCTTCGGCGTGTGGGCCGCAGACCAGCTGGAGAAGAAGATCCTCGAAGTCGGCGAAGAGAATGTCGCGGCTTTCATCGCCGAGCCGATCCAGGGCGCCGGCGGTGTGATCATCCCGCCGGACACCTACTGGCCGCGTATCCGCGAGATCCTCGCCAAGTACGACATCCTGTTCGTGGCTGACGAAGTGATCTGTGGTTTCGGTCGTACCGGCGAGTGGTTTGGTAGCGATTACCTGGGTAACAAGCCGGACCTGATGACCATCGCCAAGGGCCTGACCTCCGGTTATGTGCCGATGGGTGGCCTGATTGTCAGCGACAAGGTGTTCGAGGTGATCAACGCCGGTGGTGACTTCAACCACGGCTTCACCTATTCCGGGCACCCGGTTGCCGCTGCAGTCGGCCTGGAAAACCTGCGCATCCTGCGTGATGAAAAGATCATCGAGCGGGTCAAGGCAGAAACGGCACCGTATTTGCAGAAGCGTCTACGTGAGCTGGCGGATCATCCGCTGGTGGGCGAAGTCCGCGGTGTGGGCATGCTCGGCGCCATCGAACTGGCGAAGGACAAGCAAACCCGCGAGCGTTTTCCGAGCGAGCTGGGCGTCGGCATGACCTGCCGCAGCCACTGCTTCGACAATGGACTGATCATGCGCGCCGTAGGCGACACCATGATCATCGCGCCGCCGCTGGTGATCAGCAAAGCCGAGATTGATGAACTGGTGGAGAAGGCGCGCAAGTGCCTAGATCTGACCGCACGCACGGTACTGGGCTGAGGCTTGAGCGATTAGCCAGACCTTGCCAGACTGCGCAGTGCGTTGGCCAGGCTCACCGGAGGGTGCGTCGCTTAGGTGGCGCAGCCCCGGATACTTCAAATGACAAATGGAGCTTACCCGCATGATCAAGACCTTCGGTAAAACACTGCTTGCCATGACCCTGGCGGGTGCCGTAGCCGGCATGGCGCAGGCCGACAGCAAGGTGCTGCACGTATACAACTGGTCGGACTACATCGCGCCGGAAACGGTCGAGAAGTTCACCAAGGAAACCGGCATCAAGGTCGTCTATGACGTCTTCGACTCCAACGAGACCCTCGAAGCCAAGCTCCTGGCCGGCAAATCCGGTTACGACATCGTGGTGCCATCGAACAACTTCCTGGCCAAGCAGATCAAGGCGGGTGTCTATCAGCCCCTGGACAAGTCCAAGCTGCCGAACTGGAAGAACCTCAACCCCGACCTGCTGAAGACCCTGGAAGTCAGCGACCCGGGTAACCAGTACGCGTTCCCCTACATGTGGGGCTCGATCGGCATCGGCTTCAACCCGGAGAAGGTCAAGGCCGTGCTGGGCGCCGACGCGCCGGTCAACTCCTGGGACCTGCTGTTCAAGCCGGAAAACATCGAGAAGCTGAAGGCGTGCGGTGTGTCGTTCCTCGACTCGCCAACCGAGATCCTGCCGATCGCCCTGCACTACCTGGGCTACAGCCCGGTCAGCCAGGATCCGAAGGAGCTCAAGGAAGCCGAGGCGCTGTTCCTCAAGATTCGTCCGTCGGTGACCTACTTCCACTCCTCCAAGTACATCTCCGACCTGGCCAACGGCAACCTGTGCGTGGCAGTCGGTTACTCGGGTGACGTGTACCAGGCCAAGTCCCGCGCCGAAGAAGCCAAAGGTGGCGTGACCGTTGCCTACAACATTCCGAAAGAGGGTGCCGGTACCTTCTTCGACATGATCGCCATGCCGAAGGATGCCGAGAACAGCGAAGCCGCCTACGCCTTCATGAACTTCCTGATGAAGCCGGAAGTGATGGCCGAGATCACCAACTTCGTGCAGTTCCCCAACGGCAACGCAGCGGCTACCTCGCTGGTTGACGAGGCGATCCGTAACGACCCGGGCATCTACCCGACCGAAGAAACCATGAAGAAGCTGTATGCCTTCCCGGATCTGCCGGCCAAGGTGCAACGCGCCATGACCCGCAGCTGGACGACTATCAAGTCCGGTAAATAACAACAGCGACACCCTCCGGCGGGTGCTCCCGCCGGAGCCCCGCAGGAGGTTCCATGCGCCACATCCATACTGTCTGCCGTTACACACGAGCCCCACACAGCTCCGTGCGCGGGCGGCTGGACGACGGTTAGGTGGTTGCAGGACCGACAGGCACTTTTCCCACAAACCTTGGCCGCGGTGCGGCTTGCAAGATCAACAAGAAAGAGGATCAACGTGTGCGAATTCCCTTCCGCAAAACCCTGACCAGCATTGCGGCAACCCTTGGCGTGGTCTGCGCGGCGCAGGCCGAGCCGATCGTGCATATCTACAACTGGACCGACTACATCGGTGAAACCACCCTGGCCGATTTCAAGAAGGCCACGGGCATCGAGCCGGGGTACGACGTCTTCGACTCCAACGAAACTCTCGAAGGCAAGCTGCTGGCGGGCCGCAGCGGCTACGACATCGTGGTGCCGTCCAACCATTTCCTCGGCAAGCAGATCAAGGCGGGCGCTTTCCAGAAGCTTGACCGTTCGCTGCTGCCCAACTGGCAGAACCTCGACCCGGCGCTGCTCAAACAGCTCGACGTCAACGACCCGGGCAACCAGTATTCCGTCCCCTACCTGTGGGGCACCAACGGCATCGGCTACAACGTCGAGAAGGTCAAAGCCGTGCTCGGTATCGACAAGATCGACTCCTGGGCCGTGCTCTTCGAGCCGGAAAACCTGAAGAAACTCACCAGCTGCGGCGTGGCCTTCATGGACTCGCCAGACGAGATGTTCCCGGCAGTGCTCAACTACATGGGCCTCGACCCGCGCAGCACCAACCCGGATGACTACACCAAGGCCGAAGCCAAGCTGCTGGCCATGCGTCCTTACGTCACCTACTTCCACTCCTCGAAGTACGTAGCCGACCTGGCCAACGGCGATGTCTGCGTGGCCTTCGGTTACTCGGGTGACGTGTTCCAGGCTGCTGCGCGTGCCGAAGAAGCCGGCAAGGGCATCGAGATTGCCTACAGCATTCCCAAGGAAGGCGCCAACCTGTGGTTCGATATGCTGGCCATCCCGGCTGACGCGAAGAACGTCAAGGAAGCCCACGCCTTCATCAACTACCTGCTCGAGCCGGCGGTGATCGCCAAGGTCAGCGACTATGTCGGCTACGCCAACCCCAACCCCAAGGCTGGCGAGCTGATGGATCAGGAAGTGCGCAACAACCCTTCGGTCTACCCATCGCAGGCGGTATTGGACAAACTTTACGTCTCGACCGAGCTGCCGCCGAAGATCATGCGTCAGATGACTCGCTCCTGGAGCAAGATCAAGTCGGGCAAGTAAGCGACACACCAACCTCCGTGCCTGGTCGGTCCTGCCATTACGCGACGTGAGTCGCTGGCCGGCCACTGGCACGGGATCGCTGCGCCCGGCGCAGCCGTTTTAATGTTCGGGTCTTGTGACCCAATTTTCCGGGAGTTTTGGAAATGGCAGTCGCCTCCAGCGCCTACAAGAAAGCCCTAGAGGGCAACCAGCAGCCGAAAGAAGTGCTGGTCAAAATCGATCGCGTCACCAAGAAGTTCGATGAGACCATCGCTGTCGACGACGTTTCGCTGACCATCAACAAGGGCGAAATCTTCGCCCTGCTCGGTGGCTCCGGCTCGGGCAAGTCGACCCTGCTGCGCATGCTCGCCGGCTTCGAGCGCCCCACCGAAGGGCGCATCCTGCTCGATGGCGTGGACATCACCGACATGCCGCCCTACGAGCGGCCGATCAACATGATGTTCCAGTCCTACGCGCTGTTCCCGCACATGACCGTGGCGCAGAACATCGCCTTCGGCCTGCAACAGGACAAGATGCCCAAGGCCGAAATCGAGGCCCGCGTGGCCGAGATGCTCAAGCTGGTGCACATGACCCAGTACGCCAAGCGCAAACCGCACCAGCTGTCCGGCGGCCAGCGTCAGCGCGTGGCCCTGGCCCGCTCGCTGGCCAAGAGCCCGAAGCTGCTGCTGCTCGACGAGCCGATGGGTGCTCTGGACAAGAAGCTGCGTTCGCAGATGCAGCTTGAGCTTGTCGAGATCATCGAGCGCGTCGGCGTGACCTGCGTCATGGTGACCCACGACCAGGAAGAGGCCATGACCATGGCCCAGCGCATCTCCATCATGCACCTCGGCTGGATCGCCCAGACCGGTAGCCCGGTGGACATCTACGAGACCCCGGCGAGCCGCCTGGTCTGCGAATTCATCGGCAACGTCAACCTGTTCGATGGGCAGATCACCACCGACGAAACCGACCATGCGGTGATCGACTGCCCGCAGCTGGACAAGCCGATCTACATCGGCCACGGCGTCAGCACCCGCGCCGAGAACAAGTCGGTCAGCTATGCCCTGCGTCCGGAAAAGCTGCTGATGGCCACCGAGCTGCCAGCCGACCATGAGCACGCCAACTACAACTGGAGCAAAGGCCACGTACACGACATCGCCTACCTCGGCGGCCATTCGGTGTACTACGTCAAGCTGACTTCCGGCCAGGTCGTGCAGTGCTTCATCGCCAACGCCGAGCGCCGCGGCAAGCGTCCGACCTGGGACGACTCGGTTGTCGTGTACTGGGAAGATGACAGCGGCGTGGTACTGCAAGCATGAGAATCCACAAACTGAAAAGATACTTGCCGAGGGGGCGGCACGTCGTCATTGGCATCCCCTTCGTGTGGCTGTTCCTGTTCTTCCTGCTGCCGTTCTTCATCGTTCTGAAGATCAGCTTCGCCGAAGCAGACGTGGCCATCCCGCCGTACACGGAAATCTACACCTGGGCGGAAAACCAGCTGTCGATCGTGCTCAATCTGGGCAACTACGTCTTCCTCACCGAAGATGAGCTGTACCTGGCGGCCTACCTGGGCTCGCTGAAGATGGCCTTCATCAGCACCCTGATGTGCCTGCTGATTGGCTACCCGATGGCCTACGCCATCGCCCGCGCCAGCAAGGAAGCGCAGACCACCCTGCTGCTGCTGATCATGATGCCGACCTGGACCGCGATCCTGATCCGCGTCTATGCCTGGATGGGCATCCTCAGCAACAACGGCCTGCTCAACTCCTTCCTGATGTGGCTGGGCGTGATCAACGAGCCGCTGCAGATCCTCAACACCAACCTGGCGGTGTACATCGGTATCGTTTACTCGTACCTGCCATTCATGGTGCTGCCGCTCTACGCCAACCTGGTCAAGCACGACATGAGCCTGCTGGAAGCGGCCTCTGACCTGGGTTCGAGCAACTTCAACAACTTCTGGAAGATCACCGTACCGCTGTCGAAGAACGGCATCATCGCCGGCGCCATGCTGGTGTTCATTCCGGCAGTGGGCGAGTTCGTCATCCCGGAACTGCTCGGCGGCCCCGAGACGCTGATGATCGGCAAGGTGCTGTGGCAAGAGTTCTTCAATAACCGTGACTGGCCGGTGGCGTCCGCCCTGGCGGTGGTGATGCTGGCGATCCTGATGGTGCCGATCATCCTGTTCAACAAGAACCAGGCCAAAGAGCTGGAGGGCAAGGTATGAACAAGCGCTTCAGTTTCTCCACGATCATGCTGTGGGTCGGCCTGACCTTCATCTACGCGCCGATGCTGATCCTGGTCATCTACTCGTTCAACGCCTCCAAGCTGGTAACGGTATGGGGCGGCTGGTCGGTCAAGTGGTATGTCGGCCTGCTCGACAACAACCAACTGATGGGCTCGGTGGTGCGCTCCCTGGAAATCGCCTGCTACACAGCGATTGCCGCGGTGGCGCTGGGTACGCTGGCGGCCTTCGTGCTGACCCGCATCTCGCGCTTCAAGGGTCGCACCCTGTTCGGTGGCCTGGTCACCGCGCCGCTGGTGATGCCGGAAGTGATCACCGGTCTGTCGCTGCTGCTGCTGTTCGTGGCCATGGCCCAATTGATCGGCTGGCCGCAGGAGCGCGGCATCCTGACCATCTGGATCGCCCACACCACGTTCTGCTCCGCCTATGTGGCGGTGGTGGTATCGGCGCGGCTGCGTGAGCTGGACCTGTCCATCGAAGAGGCGGCCATGGACCTCGGCGCCAAGCCGTGGAAGGTGTTCTTCCTGATCACCATTCCGATGATCGCGCCTTCGCTGGCGGCCGGCGGCATGATGTCCTTCGCCCTGTCGCTGGACGACCTGGTGCTGGCCAGCTTCGTCTCCGGCCCGGGTTCGACCACCCTGCCAATGGAAGTGTTCTCCGCCGTACGCCTGGGCGTTAAGCCGGAGATCAACGCCGTGGCCAGCCTGATCCTGCTGACCGTGTCGCTGTTCACCTTCGTTGCCTGGTACACCACCCGCCGTGCCGAAGAGCGCCGCAAACGCGCCATTCAGCAAGCGATGGAGTCGATGGCCGAGGAAGCCTCCAGTTCCAACTGGAAGCCGCCCGCAGCCGCCTGATCGCCAGGCAGAAACGACAAAGGCCACCTTCGGGTGGCCTTTGTTTTTTCAGGGTTTGCTAAGCCTCTATCTGCGCTGGCGTAGGGTGGATAACGCGCAGCTTATCCACCGACGGCCAGCACGTGACTGGCTTACTTCGCCGGGTTCAACAGCAGCGTCTCGTGGCTGTCGGCCTGCACTTCAGCTTCGTCGTACAGCATTGGCAGGTACTGGCCGCTGATATAGGCCTGGGCCTGGTCAGAGTAGTGTTTGTCGAACGGTACGCCGCTCTGCCCGACCGGGTTGATGCCCAGGCCGTGGGCGCCATCGGCGAGGTCGATCAGGCGTCGCGTCGACGGGCCGTAGACCACCGACCAGGGCGCCGGGCCGACGCGATGGGAGAGGTTGTTCGGCGTCTCGTGGCCGCCCGGTGCGGCGAATGGGCCGACAT